>DASWKK010000196.1:0-25445 GCA_036396655.1 Acidimicrobiia bacterium | reverse complement strand
CTCCGGCCCATCGTCGTTCCACGGTCTCGCCGTGGCCTTGGCCCAACCTCTTCTAATGGTCACACGGGCCGGCAACGCTCCTTCGAGGTGGAGTCGCTTCGACACGTGTGGGAGAGTAAGGGCGTGGAAGTCGTAGTTGCCACACATCCCGCGGGGATGCAGCATGACACAGGCCGGATGCATCCCGAACGGCCGGAGCGAATCAGCGCCATCCTCAGGGGAATCGGTGAGTCCGGGCTCGATCTGATCGAAATCGAGTCACCGGAGATCGAGCGTGCCGTGCTCGCCCTGGTCCACGATCCTGACTACGTCGAGATGATCGAGATGTTCTGCGCCATGGGTGGTGGGGCACTCGACATGGACACCATTGCCTCCCGAGACACCTGGACCGCCGCCCTGGTATCGGCGGGCGGGGTCAAGGCCACAGTGGAGCTGCTCGAAGACATGGGGGAAGCCACCGGATTCGTGGTCTCCAGGCCTCCAGGACATCACGCATTGCGAAACCGGGCCATGGGCTTTTGCATTTTCAACAACGTGGCGGTGACCGCTGCATGGTTACGAGCCAACAGGAAGCGGGTGGCGATCCTCGATTGGGATGTGCACCACGGCAACGGCACTCAGGCCCTGGTCGGGCCCGACCCCGGGATCCTCTACGTTTCGGTCCACCAGGCCTCTTTCTATCCCTACGAGGGCAGGGTCGACGACATCGATCACGAGGCCAAAGGGACGACGATCAACGTGCCGTTGCCGGCGGGCACGGCAGGCGACATCTATCGCGCTGCTTGGGACCAGCTGGTTATCCCGATAGTCGGTCAATTCGCTCCCGATTGGGTGCTGGTGAGCGCCGGATACGACGCCCACACCGAGGACCCGCTGGCCGAGTTCGACCTTCTCGATTCGGACTATGGGTGGATGGCATCCCGACTCGCCGCCATTCACAAACCGAATCGCACGGTCTTCACCCTGGAGGGCGGCTATGACCTCGACGCTCTCCGCCACTCGGCACGGTCCACACTGCTGGGTGTTGCCGGTGAGACCCAGTTCGGCCCGCCACTTCATTCCGTCGAGAGGGCAGCGGGGTCGCTCGACGCAGCGAGCCTGGCGATCTCCCGACACTGGAATCTCTAGTGCCCTGTCCGGCAGATCGTGCTCGTATTTCAACGGCCCTTGTCCCCCCTGGCGGCATCCTCGTCCTTGACGAACGGCCCAGTGCGCCTGCGTCCTGCGTCTTTGCCAGGAACGACAATTGCTCGCCGAAATAGCAAGCGAATCCACCGGACAGGACACCAAAAAGTCCCTTCAATCTCTGGCGTGTCGGCGCCGATAACACTGCGGGACGCAAATCGGAAGGGATCATGGAAATCAATGTCGAGGATCTTCTCCGTCAGGCTGTCGCGGCAGGCGCCTCCGACCTCCATCTCAAGGTCGGTTCGGCGCCCGTGGCGAGAGTCGACGGGGCGCTACGTCGGTTGGAGGGGTTTGATCACTTGAGCCCTGACGACACTCAGGCGATCGCCGAGGCGCTGTTCACACCACGAGCCACCAGTGACTTCAAGGAAACCGGCACCGCTGACTTCGCCTTCGGGCGGCCAGACATCGGGCGCTTCAGGGTCACTGCTTTCAGACAACGGGGATCGGCGTCACTGGTCCTACGAAGAGTGGTGGCCGGATCGAGGCCATTTGCCGACCTCGGTCTTCCCCGGATCGTGGAGAAGCTGGCCCGAGCGAATGCCGGGCTCCTGTTGGTCACCGGCCCGTCAGGGTCGGGCAAGACCGAGACGATGGCGTCGATCATCGACTGGATCAACGGCAACCGAGAGGTTTCGATTCTCACGGTCGAAGACCCGATCGAGGTGCTGCATCCCGACAAGAGAAGCGTCGTCGTCCAACGTGAGGTGGGAGTCGACACGGCGAGCGCTGCCGAGGCGGTGCGCGGGTCACTACGGCATGACACCGACGTCATCCTGATCTCGGAGATCGACGACCCAGAAACCGCCCGAGCTGCCATCGTGGCAGCTGAGACCGGCCATTTGGTCATATCCTCGATGAGAACGACCGACCCGGCAGACACTGTCGACCGGATCGTCTCTCTCTTCCCGGTCGCCCAGCAGAAGGTGGTGCGCTCGCAGTTGGCCGGCCAGCTGCTCGCAATCGTCAGTCAGCGTTTGCTCGACAATCCGGAGCGGGGCAAGACTCTGGCCTGTGAGGTGTTGACCAACAACGAGCGGGTCCAGGAGTGGATCATCGGCGGGTCCGAGTCGTCCGTTCTGGTCGACATAATCAAAGAGAGCGAGTTCTTCGGAATGCAGACCCTCGACCAGTCGCTTCTCGGGCTGGTCATCGCCAAGTCGATCGAACTTCCGGAAGCGATCCCCCACGCACGCAATGTCCATGACATGCGGGCCAAGGCGATGGCAGCAGGCATCGAGATCTGATCTCAGGGCAGAGTCGTGCGGTGAGGGCCGTCTCGGAAGAGACGGCCCTCACCATTGGGGGAATCAGGAGGGCTCCGGCCCGGGCCAGGGCCCAACGCCGAATAACCTCTCCGCCAGTGATCCCCAAACGTCTCGAATTTCTCGTCGCACCAGAGCTTCCCCCGGCCCAGCTCGCCGACGTCTTCACCAAAGCCGGTCACCAGATCTTTCTCGTCGGTGGTTCGGTGCGCGACGCGTTTCTCGAGAGAGCGGCAAATGACTTCGACTTCGACTTCGCCACCGACGCCCGGCCAGAGCGCATCGCCGAGCTGCTGGAGGGTTGGGCCGACGTGGTGTACACCGTGGGCGCCGCGTTTGGCACGGTCGCCGCACGCAAGGACGACCGCACGGTTGAAGTGACCACGTTTCGCCGGGAGGTCTACCGGGACGACTCCCGCAAGCCACGGGTGACCTTCTCCGATGACATCGAGACGGATCTCGGCCGACGCGACTTCACGGTCAATGCGATTGCCCTTTCCCTGATGGAGATGGATCCCGTGGACCCCTACGGTGGGCTGGCTGACCTGGCGCACGGTGTCCTCCGAACACCGCTCGATCCGAGCATCTCCTTCTCCGATGACCCTCTGCGGATGCTCAGGCTGTTCCGATTTCAGGCGACACTGGGCTTCGAGCCCGATACTGCCTCCCTGGAGGCGGTCCAATCGATGAGCGATCGGCTGGGGATCGTGTCGGCCGAGCGAATCAGGGACGAGCTGTCGAAACTCATCGTGGCTCCGGAGCCGGCCCGGGCCTTGTCCGGGGTGGTCTCGACAGGTTTGGCCCAATACTTCCTGCCCGAGCTCCCGTCCCTGGCAATGGAGCAGGATCCCAACCAGCGGCACAAGGATGTGCTGGCCCACACCTTTGCGGTGGTGGAGAAGGCGTCACCCGACCTGACCCTGCGGCTGGCCGCCCTGTTCCACGATATCGGCAAGCCGGACACCAGGCAGTTCGGCCCCGACGGGGTGTCTTTCCATCATCACGAGGTGGTGGGTGCGAGGATGACCCGGCGGCGGATGAAGGAACTTCGATATCCGAGGCACATCATCGACGACGTGGCCCAGCTCGTCTTCCTCCATCTGCGGCCCCACACCCTCAAGATGGGCTGGACCGACTCTGCGGTGCGTCGCTATGTGCGGGATGCCGGGCATCTGTTGCCATTGCTCAACGAGCTGGTCAGGTGCGACGTGACCACGGCCAACGCACGTCGGGAGCGGGCGATACAGAACGGAATCGACGAGCTGGAGGCCCGGATTGCGGAGCTGGGGGAGAAGGAGGAGCTGGCTCGGCTCAGACCGCCCATCGACGGTCATCAGGTGATGGCGTATCTCGGGATTGGGCCGGGGCCGGGGATCGGTGACATCATGGGACTGATGCTGGAACGACGGATCGACCAGGGGCCGTACAGCCCGAGCGAGGCCTATCAGATGGCCCGCGACTGGGCAATCGCCAAGGGCTTGCCAGACCCGGGGCCACCGCCCGACGAAGAGGAGTGAGTGTGAAGGTCGTCCTTGCCTATTCCGGGGGTCTCGACACATCGGTGATACTTGCCTGGCTGCGCGAGGAGCGCGGCGCCGAAGTCATCGCCTACACCGCCGACATCGGCCAGGGCGACGAGGTGGGGGAAGCCAAGGACAAAGCGTTGGCCACCGGTGCCGTCGATGCCGTGGTCGAGGATCTCACCCATCGATTCGTCACCGGGGCCGTGTTCCCTGCCCTGCGTGCCGCCGCGGTCTACGAGGGCTACTACTTGCTCGGAACCTCGTTGGCGAGGCCCATAATCAGCGAGGGGCTGGTGCGCACGGCGCGTGCCTTCGGGGCCGATGCCATCGCACACGGGGCGACCGGCAAGGGGAACGATCAGGTCCGATTCGAGCTCTCGGTCGCGGCGCTGGCGCCCGACCTGGGCGTGATCGCCCCCTGGCGGGAGTGGAGCCTCACCGGTCGAGCCGACCTGATGGACTATGCCCAGCAGCGGGGAATCCCGGTGCCGGTGACCAAGGAGTCGCCCTACTCGACTGACGCCAACCTCTTCCATATCTCCTATGAGGGTGGGATTCTCGAGGATCCCTGGGCGTCACCTCCCGCTGACATGTTCCATCTGACCGTGAACCCTCTCGACGCTCCGGATCAACCCGAGGAGGTGCTCATCGGTTTCGAGAAGGGCGATCCCGTGTCCCTGAACGGACGCGCTCTCGACCCGGTGCAGTTGCTGGAGGAAGCGAATCGCGTTGCCGGCCGCCATGGTGTCGGTCGTGTCGACATCGTCGAGAATCGGTTTGTTGGGATCAAGAGCCGCGGGGTGTACGAGACACCCGGCGGGACCATCCTGCATCACGCGCATCGGGCAGTGGAGTCGATCACCCTCGACCGGGAGGTGCTGCACATTCGCGATCAGCTCATTCCTCGATACTCCGAGATCGTGTACAACGGCTTCTGGTTCAGCCCGGAACGTTCGGCTCTGCAGACTCTGATCGACGAGATCCAGCTTCCGGTGACCGGTGAGGCCCGACTGACCCTCTACAAGGGTCACGTCTCTGTCGACGGGCGACGCGCTCCTCACGGTCTCTATGACCCGGCATCCGCCACCTTCGAGGCGGACGAGGTCTATCGACAGGCCGATGCCGAAGGATTCATCTCTCTCAACGCACTGCGAATCAGGGGTTTCGGCGGCGGGGAAGTCGAGTGACACTCTGGGGAGGGCGGTTCGAGTCGCGTCCCGGCCGGATCCTCTGGGACTACACCCGGGATGACACCGATCGGCGGCTTCTCGCCGATGACGTCGAGGGCTCGATGGCCCACGTGAGAATGCTTGGTGCGACCGGGATCCTCGATGAGGCCGAGCAAGAGGCGCTGCTCGACGGATTGGCCACCGTCCGGGACGAAGCGGTGACAGGTGTGTTCGTGTTCTCCGAGGACGATGAGGATGTTCACAGCGCGGTGGAGCGGCGTCTCTTCGAGCTCGCCGGCGACGTCGCCGGCAAGCTCCACACGGCCCGGTCGCGCAACGATCAAGTCGCCCTCGATATGCGGCTCTACACCAAACGATCAGCCGGGGACCGAGTCCGGCAACTGCACGCCTTCGCCCTCACGCTCGCCGACCTCGCCGAGTCGCACCTGGAGAGCATCGTCCCTTCCTACACCCATCTCCAGCAGGCCCAACCAACCACCCTGGGCCATCACCTGATGGCCTACGCCTGGATGGCGACACGTGACGCCGAGCGCTTCATCGATGTGGGCAAGCGGATCGACGTCTCCCCCCTGGGGGCGAATGCCTCCGCTGGCACATCCTTGCCGATCGACCCCGAACAGTCTGCCCGGCTTCTGGGTATGGGGGCCACTTTCGAGAACTCGTTGGATGCGGTCGGCTCCCGGGACCACCTTGCCGAGTATGTCTTCTGTTGCACCCAGGCCATGGTCAATCTCTCCAGACTCGCCGAGGAAATCATCCTCTGGGCGACTCCCGAGTTCGGCAGGGTCCGCCTGGGTGACGACGTGACCACGGGGTCTTCGGCGTTGCCCCACAAGCGGAATCCCGACATAGCCGAGTTGGTGCGGGCCAGGTCGGCCCGGGTCGCGGGGAATCTGGCGTCGATCGTCGCCCTCCAGAAGGGACTTCCCCTCAGCTACAACCGTGACCTGCAGGAAGACAAGAGACTCGTGTTCGAAGCCGACGACGTGCTGGCCGATTCCCTGGAAGCGATGACCGAGTTGATCACGCATTCGGAGTTCCTGCCGGTCGAGCCGTCGGTGGAGACCGCCAGCCTCGACCTGGCGGAGGCCCTGGTGGGACGGGGCGTGCCTTTCCGTGAGGCTCATGGCGCGGTGGGCAGGCTGGTTCTCGAGCTCGAATCCGTCGGGCGAAGCCTCAGTGAGGCCACGGTGGATGATCTCTCCTCGGTCCATGACGGATTCGTCGCCTCCGACCTGACCCTGCTGGACCCGGCGGCATCGGTCGTCAGGCGACAGAGCCCGGGCGGGGGAAGCCCCGATTCGGTCCGTACCCAAATCGCCGCAATGCGGGGATCGATCTCCCCCACCGACAGCTGAGGCAATAGATGATGCGGCGAGGTGGGGGAAACGCCGGAGTCTCTGCCGATACGACGTTCCTAGGGTGAGCGAGTGATCGTCCTGGTGATCCCGGCCTTGCTTCTCGCGGCCGTGAGTCTCGGCTCGTACGCCGGTCGTTGGGTGTGGTGGCTAGACGTGCTGGCCAATTTCCGCGCCCAGTATGTCTTGGTGCTGGGCGTTCTCGGTCTGGTCATCGCCGCATCGCGTTGGCGACGCACCGGTCTTGGCGTCCTTGCTGTTGCCTTGTTCAACCTCTTCTGGGTAGCGCCGCTCTATGTGGGCTCCCCTGGCGAGCCAGTGGCCGGTGCTCCCGACATTCGAGTCATGAATCTCAACCTGTTGTCGAAGAATGAGCAGTACAACGATGTCATCGAGTACATCGAAACGCTCGAGCCAGACCTGGTGCTCTTGCATGAGGCCAGCAGGCCTTGGGAGGTGGCGATTGGTGCCGCAAGGCTCGACTACGAGATCATCCGGGGTCGGTCGGATCGACTCATCTTCGGGACCCTGGTGATGGTGCGGGGGGAGGTCGAAGCCGTCTCTTATGGATTCGCCGAGGGACAGCCGCGAGCGATCTCCCTCGAGTATCAGCCAGATGGCTGGCCGGTTCCCTTGAAGGTGCTGTCTACCCATCCCCTGGCACCGACAACGTCCGAACGAGCAGGTCTGCGCGATGCCCAGCTCGAATTCGCCGCCAACTGGGCCGAAGACCAGGAGGGCGCCTTCTTGGTGGTCGGTGACTTGAACGCATCGCCCTGGTCGTGGCCGTTCCGACGGATGACCTCGTCGGGCACCTTGAGGAACTCTCAGATCGGATTCGGTCTTCAGCCCAGCTTCCCCTCCACCACGCTTGGCCTGTTACGGGTGCCCATCGATCATCTTCTGCACAGCTCCGAGTTGAAAGTCCGTGACCGACGCCTTGGTGCCGCCCTCGGGTCTGACCACTTCGCCTTGATCGTTGACCTGGAGCACGCCCCCTCCTCGCAATAGGCCACACAACGGCCAAATGCGAACCCTCGGCGCCCGATCACCGGTGGGGGGCCGCCCGGGTACCGTTCCCGGAATGACAGACAGATTTGCCAACCGCCGTGGCCGCCTCGCCGAGCAACTCGGCGAGGACGCGATCGCGATCATCCCAGCCGCAGTCGAGGTCGTTCGCAGCAATGACACCACCTTCGATTTTCACCAGGACCCGGACTTCCTGTATCTCACCGGGTTTCACGAGCCGGATGCCGTAGCCGTCATCACTCCCGGCCACCCCGACGGGGAGTTCACTCTCTTCGTTCATCCCCGGGACCCAGAGATGGAAGCCTGGAACGGATATCGGGCCGGTACCGAAGGCGCCATCGAGCGTTTCGGCGCAGACAGGGCCTTCAATCTCGACGAGATCGACGAGGTGCTCACCCGCTACATGATCGGGCGTGAGGCGCTCTGGTATCGCAGCGGCAACACTCACCACGACGACAGGGTGAGCGGCATCATCTCGAGGGCACGAAGCCACCGGGAGCGTTTTGGGGGCGTCGTTCCCTCCACCGTCAACGATATCTCCGTGGTTCTCGCCGAGATGCGCCTGGTCAAGACCGAGGACGAGATCCTGAGTCTGCGCCGCGTCTGTGAACTGTCCGGCCGCGGCCATATCGAAGCGATGCGCTTTGCCGCCCCGGGACTCTACGAATACCAAATCCAGGCTGCCCTGGAGTACTTCTGGCGTCAGGCAGGGTCGAGGCACAACGGCTACCCGTCGATTGTCGCCTCCGGTCCCAATGCCTGTGTCCTCCACTACGTGGAGAACGATCGATTGGTCGAGAGTGGCGACCTGGTCCTCATCGACGCCGCCGCGGAGGTGGAGGGGTACTCCTCAGACATCACCCGGACTTTTCCCGCCGACGGGACCTTCACCGGCCCACAAAGAGCGATCTACGAGGTGGTCTACTCGGCGTTCCGGAAGGGCCTTGACATGTCGGCTCCGGGCTCGAGCCTGCGGGCGATACACGACGCCGCCACCCGGGTCCTGACCGAGGGAATGGTCGAGTTGGGTCTCCTGCCGCGAAGCGTGGAGGAGTCGTTGGCGATGCACCACTACAACCAGTTCTACTTCCATGGCACCGGGCATTGGCTGGGCCTGGACGTTCACGACGCGGGCAGCTATCGAGTCCAGGGCGAACCGCGAAAGCTGGAGCCGGGCATGGCCTTCACGGTCGAGCCGGGGCTCTATCTCGCCCCGGACAAGAGTGAGATCACCCTGACCATGCTGGAGTACAACCAGGACGAGTGGAACCAACGCAGGATCCTCGAGGGAAGAACCGTTGCCGCCGCCAAGGAAGCCGAGGCTAGGGAGAGCGCAAAGAAGATCACCCACAGGGTGCCCGCCGAGTTCCTGGGGATTGGGATCAGGATCGAGGACGACGTGGTCATCACCGAAACCGGTCACGAGAACCTGACGTCGATGGTCCCCTCCCGGATCGACGAGGTGGAAGCGTTGAGCGCCGAGAGGTCGCTGCTCCCCACCGGGTAGTCGCCAGTGGATGGCATCGCTTCCGGCAAACTGAGGTGAGATCCAGTGGGGCCGGTAGCATGAACTCATCCCATGGCGCTTGGTGTTCTCTACCGTCTCTACGAGCGAAACCTCGTCAACGGTCTCGACAAGGACCGTCTACCCCGTCATATCGGCATCGTTCTCGATGGCCACCGCCGTCATGCCCGCGAGGAGAGGCTTCCCACCTACACCGACAGCTACCGGGTCGGCATGCGCCGCTTCGAGGAGTTCCTGGGATGGGCCGAAGAGCTGAAGATCCCTGCTGTGACCGCTTGGGTGCTCTCCAGGGAGAACTTGTCGAGACCGGCCGACGAGCTCGACCCGTACTTCGAGGTCTTGCAAGAGCTGTTCGAACGTCTCCCGCCACTGTGCGCGCGGTATGACATGGGCATTCGTTTCATCGGGAGTCTCGATCTGCTGCCCGACGAGCTGGTTTCGGCGGCCAAGGCGGCCGAGGAGGCTCAACCTTGGGGATCTCGTCGTCTCAACATCGCCATGGGATATGGGGGGCGTCAGGAGATCGTCGACGCGGCCAAAGACCTGATCGCCAAGCTGGTGGCAGACGGTGTCCCCCCCGACGAGATCGGCGCCCACATCGACGCCGATGCCCTGGCCTCACATATGTACTCGGCAGACCTGCCCGACCCCGACCTCCTGATCCGGACCTCGGGCGAGTCGCGTCTCTCGGGTTTCCTGCTCTGGCAGTCGGCCTATGCCGAGTTCGTCTTCGTCGATGTCAACTGGCCCGCGTTCCGTCGGGTCGACTTCCTGCGTGCGCTGCGTGACTTCACCAGCCGGGACCGCCGATTCGGCAAATAGGCCGGTCGTCCCCGCGGAGCGCGTGGGCTGGTTGTCCCCCTGCGGAGCCGGGGGGACCGACGCCCGCGACCGTAGGGAGCGCGTCGAGGGGGGACCGGCGCGTTGGGGCGAACCCCCCTCGATCTCACTTTGTTCGATCGGTCCCCCCTTGAAAAGGGGGGACAACTTATGCGGAGCCGGGGGGACCGACGCCAGCGACCGTAGGGAGCGCGTCAAGGGGGCCCTACCAAACTCACGCGGTGATCATCTCTGGGCGGAGGTGAGTCACATCCCCCAGTTGGCGGAGGGAGAAGCACCATCCGGTGCTCACCCGGCTGATTGTGAGCCGTGACACCCCGGTGTGCGGCTGGCGGAATCGCTCCCACTCCCAAGGCACCGGTTCCAACCCGAGCAGCCGACCGAGGACCACTGCGTTGGTGCCGGCGTGAGCGACGATGATCACCCTCTTGCCGGGATCCACCACCTCCCACAGATGCCTGTGGTCGCCGTGCATGGGTGTGATTCCGTGAGCGGCCAGGGTTGTCTCCAGACCGGACACCACGCGCTGGTGGAAAGCCCGAAACGACTCACCCCCGGGCAGGCCATCCCACATGTCCTCCATGGTCCGAAAGTTGGACTCCCGCAGGGCCTTCTCGATCTCGTCCGCCGGCGAGCCGTCCCAGGAGGGAGGGTTGTTTATCTCCTGCAGCCACCCATAGACCTCGGGCACCACCTCGATCTCGGTCGACACCGGGACGGATGTCTGGAGGGCTCGGTTCATCGACGAGACCCACAGCTCGTCGACCCGGTCCAGCCCAGCCAGACGCTGAGCAACCAGTCGTGCCTGGTCGTGGCCGAGACCGGTCAGGTCGGGGTCGTTGCGAGCGATGCGATCGGGGGTCCAATCAGGCTGTCCATGCCGGACGAGCAGGAGTTCCATGGTCAGACCGTACCGCTGGTGGACTCGTCCCATATCGGGTTGTCGGGCAATACCATGGTCACGTGTCCCGTCAAGCCCTGGTGGATCATCTGCGCAAGCACGCCCTCTTCACGGACGGCCCGTACACGCTGCGGTCCGGGGTCACCTCCGATTGGTATCTCGACGCACGTCGCACGACGATGAGTGGCGAAGGGGCCCACATCGTGGGAGAGGCCGTGCTCGAGGTTCTCGAACCGGAGGTGGTTGCGGTAGGCGGGATGACGATGGGTGCCGACCCCATTGCATTGGCTGCGGCGATGGTGGCCCACATGAGACACCGCAAGCTCAACGCCTTTTCCATTCGAAAGACCACGAAGCAGCACGGCATCGGCGGCCGGTTGGTTGGCCCGGTCACAGCAGGCATGGCCGTGGCGATCCTCGAAGACACCACCACTACCGGTGGCGCCGCTTTGGAGGCTGCAGAGGCGGCGACGGCAGGTGGTCTCAACGTCGTCCAAGCCGTGGCTCTCGTTGACCGTTCCGCTGGGCGCGCCGGGGAGGCATTCGCCGAGCATTCCATCCCCTACCTCGCTTTGCTCTTGCCCGCCGACCTCGGGGTGAACAGATGAAGGTGGTGGTCCAGCGATCTGCGATCAGGATGTGGCTACTGGCCATCGGGGGAATCCCGATCCTGGTGATCTCGGTCGATGTGCTCACCAACAGGCGGATCACGAACTGGTTGCGTGAGATCGTGTTCAACCCAAATGACACCCAGATCTACGAGCCGCGTGACGTGATATGGGCATGGGCGATGCTCTTGTTCTCCGGGTTTCTGGTCCTGTGGGGGCTGAAGGAGCTCTTCGTCCCGACCAAGGTGATCGAAGGTCGGGAGGATGGGCTGGCGGTGAGACTGCGGGGGCCGTTCGTGAAGCCCGACGTCATCCCATGGGGATGGGTGGTGGGTATCGAGGCGGGGGAGATCCTGGACGAGGGAGACGTCCTCATCCTGCTCAAGATCAGGCTGGTCACTCGTGGTGATCTGCCCGAGCATCCTTGGGGGGCGCGCTGGGTGGAGACCAGGGTCTTGGGGATCCTGGCCGAGGATTGGTCGACCCCCGCGGCCCGGGTTGCGGACGAGCTGTCGAAGTATGCCGTCGAAGCGGCCCGACACGAAGCCACGGCGAGGACCGCCCGTATCTGGAACCCGTCGTGACCCTGGTCGGGGCCCACGTGCCGTCGCTCGACCCGTTACAGGAGGCGGTGGAGCGGAAGGCGGACCTGGTTCAGATCTTTCTATCCAATCCCCAGTCGTGGAAGAAACCTCCTCCGCGCCCCGACGCCGAAGCGCTTCGCAACTCACCGATCCCGGTTTACGTCCACTCCCCGTATCTGATCAATGTCTGTGCGGACAACAACCGGGTCAGGGTGCCCTCGCGTCGCATCCTTCAAGAAACCTGTGACGCCGCCGCGGAAGTGGGAGCCGAGGCCGTGATCGTTCACGGAGGTCACGTGACCGGCGACGGCCCCCAGGAGGATGGCATCGAACGATGGCGAAAGGCCCTGGACCCCCTCGACACCCAGGTGCCGGTGTTCATCGAGAACACGGCTGGTGGCGACAAGGCGGTTGCCCGACGGGTCGAGTGGATAGCGAAGCTCTTCGACGAGATCGGCGACTACGGCGTCGGGTTCGTGCTCGACACCTGTCACATCTGGGCGGGTGGAGAGCCGCTCGACGAGGTCGTCCCCCGGATCATGAAAGCCACCGGGCGAATCGATCTGGTACACGCCAACGACTCCAAGGACCCGTTCGACTCGAGACGAGATCGTCATGAGAACCTCGGCAAGGGCCAGATCCCTTCGCACCAGTTGGCCCTGATGATCGTCGAGGCAGGAGCGCCGGTCGTGGTCGAGACACCGGGTGGAGCCGTCGAGCAAGGCGTCGACATCGAGTGGGTGAGGGCGATCCTCTGAGCCGTACGCTACTCGAAAAGCCGTCTTTCTGACTTTGGCTTCTGCCTGCCCGGGACCCGGCCCACCTTGGTCTCGGGCTCGGGGGGAGGCGGTGGGAACCGGCCCTCGAGAGCGATTGCGACCGGAGCCGCGGTGAACACCGACGAGTAGGTGCCGACCAGGATCCCGATCAGCAGGGCAAGGGCGAAGTTTGCGAGGGTGTCCCCACCCAGCACATAGAGGGCAACCAGGATCATGATCGCTCCCAACCCGGTGTTGATGGTTCTGGGCACGGTTTGCAGACAGGCGTCATTGGCTATGAGAGCCAATGGATCATCGGGGCGAGCGGCTCGCTCTTCTCGAATCCGGTCAAAGATCACGACCGAGTCGTTGATGGAGTAGCCGATCACTGTGAGGAGGGCGGCGAGAAAGACCCCGTCCAACGTCTTACCGAACCAGGCGAAGACTCCGATCACGATGATCACGTCGTGGAACATCGACGCCACCGCAGCCAGCCCGATGGTCCACCGAAATCGAACGGCCAGATAGCCCAACTGGAGGAGAAGGGCGAGACCCAACGCTATCAGCGCCCGATTGCGGATTTCCTCCCCCAGGGTGGGCCCGACGAACTGGTCGCGCACCAAGGTCACCTCGCCACCAAGTTCGGCCAGGGTTCCTTCCAGCACCTGCTCCTGACTTGCGTCGAGTTGCTCGGTTCGGACCACGATGTTGCCCTCACCGGTGACCTGGATCAGGGCTGAGGGCAGCCCGCCCTCGGCCAGGTCCTGACGGAGCTCGTCGATGTCGACGCTTTGGGTCGTGGAGAACTCGACCAACCGGCCTCCGAGAAACTCGAGCCCGAAGTTGAGCCCCTGGGCGATCGGCCCTGCGATGGCGATCAAGACCGCTGCGGCCGAGACGAGCAACCAGCGCCGGGAGTTGGCGAAGAGATTGTGGCCCGAGGACCTCAGCCAGGTCTGCAAACGGCGCCCGACGTTCATCCCGATCAGTCCCGGTCGATCCTGGATGGCCGTGACTTTCGATAGCATCTCCAGCAATACTCGGGTGACGACCAGAGCCGAGAACATCGATACCAGGACACCGATGGTCAGGGTGACACCGAACCCTCGAACCGCGCCGGAGGCGAAGAAGAACAGAAGGATGGCGGCGAGCAGGGTCGTGACGTTTGCGTCGGCGATGGCGCTCCAGGCACGTTGGAACCCGGCGATCATCGACCGTCCCATCGAAGGGTCGACGACATACTCCTCCTTGGCCCTCTCGTAGACGAGAACGTTGGCATCGACCGCCATTCCGATCGCGAGAACAAAGCCCGCGATGCCGGGCAAGGTCAGAGTCGCCCCGATCCAGGCAAGGATGGCGTAGGAGAGCAGGCCGTACACCAGAAGCGAGATGGCCGCGGCCAACCCCATCAGCCGATAGAAGGCGATCATGTAGAGGATGGTGAGGCTGGCCCCGATCAGGGCTGCCTCGAGGCTTGCTGCGATGGCCGCCTCTCCCAGGGAAGGCCCGATTGTTCCCTGCTCTATCACCACCACCGGCACCGGCAGGGCACCGGCCCGAATGAGGAGGGCCAGTTCCCCCGCACTCTCCTCGTCGAAGCTGCCGGTGATCAGGGTCCCACCGCCGGTGATGCCGACACCGCACTGCACCGACGCCGACACACCCGGACTGGAGAGAACCGTTGAATCGAGCACGATCGCCACTCTCCGTTGGGGATCGCTCGGCGAAGCGCATGCCGCTTCGGCGGTGAGGTCTTCCCATGACCGCTCACCGTCGGCACGGAAGTCGATGGAGACCGCCCACAGCCCACTGCCCTGGCTGTCGAAGATGGCGGCGGCACTCTCCACCTGATCACCGGTCAGCGTCGCCGGCCCCAGTATCAGGTCTTCGCCGAGCTCCCCGGGCAAGACCACGGTGCCGTCCTCTTCTGGTGCGGTGCCCGATGGAACCGAGCCGACGACGGGGTGGAAAGTCAGCTGTGCCGTGCGCCCGATGACTGCAAGCGCCTCATCGGGGTCCTCGAGACCCGGGAGCTCGATGATTATCCGGCGATCACCTGACAGTTGAAGCGTGGGCTCGGCGACCCCGAAGGCGTCGACACGTCGGCGAAGGACCTCGAGGGTGCGACTGGTCACATCGCTGTCGACGGTCACCTCGGGTGTGTCCTGGGCTTCGAGCAGGATCTGAGTGCCACCACGCAAGTCGAGCCCGAGGTTGATCGGGTTGTTGAGGACGGCGTAGGTGGCAGCACCTATCGCGACCACGGTCAGGAATAGGCGCCACCGGGACACTTTGGGCATGCTTTCCCTTCCAGCGGCCACCGCATGCTATCGGCACCGGTCCGGCATGGCAGATCCTGACCCGGTTGGCCAAGTGACGCCACGAGTTATCCTCCTGACCATGCGCGAGAAGGTCACAGTCCCCGCGATTCGGGCTCGCAAGGGTGGTCCCAAGATCACCATGGTCACCGCCTATGACTACCCGGGAGCGGTCATCGCCGATCGGGCCGGCATCGACATCATCCTGGTAGGCGATTCTGCTGCCAACGTGGTGCACGGAATGGCCACGACTCTCGAGTTCGGAATGGACGAAGTGCTCATGCACTCACGAGCGGTCAAACGGGCCGACACCCACGCACTGCTCGTCGTGGACATGCCCTGGCTCAGCTTCCACGTATCCCAGGAGGACACGGTTCGCAACGCGGGCCGGATCGTCCAGGAAGGTGGGGCGGAAGCGGTGAAGATCGAGGGAGGCCGCAAGCGCCTGCCGATGATCGAGCGCATCCTCGACGCGGAGATTCCGGTGATGGGACATCTCGGGCTGACTCCCCAGTCGGTGCACACCATGGGAGGCTTCAAGGTGCAGGGCAAGATGGTCGACGCCGCCGAGGAGATGATCGAGGACGCCAAGCTCCTCGCCGACGCGGGATGTTTCTCCATCGTGCTCGAGGGTGTGCCCGACCTGCTTGGTGAGCTGATCACCAAAGAGGTGGACGTGCCAACCATTGGCATTGGTGCCGGGTCCTCGACCGACGGCCAGGTGCTGGTGTTTCACGACGTCCTCGGTCTCGGCTCAGGCCGCTATCCCAAGTTCGTGCGCAGCTACGCCAACCTCGCCGACGATGCGGTGGCGGCACTCGAGAGGTACGTGGCAGACGTCACCTCGGGTGATTTTCCCGGTGACGACGAGAGCTATCACCTTTCCGAGGAGATAGCCGCCGAGCTCCTGAAGGGGCGGAAGTCCGGGCAATAGCTCTCCTCCTGGTGGCGGCCTGCGCTTCGACCACCATTGGCGCTTCGACCACCGTTGGCGGCACGGACGTCCCCAGTGCCGAGGTAACCGTGGGCGACGACCATCTCCGGGTTTGGGTGGCCGACGATCCCGATGAGCGTGGGCAGGGTCTGCGTCAGGTCGAACGTCTGCCGGAGGGCATCGACGGGATGCTCTTCGTCTTCCCCGAGCCGTCTACTCCGAGTTTCGTCATGCTTGGCGCCCTGATCCCCCTCGATCTCTGGTTCTTCGACAAGGACGGTCGCATGGTGGGCTCGGCGGCGATGGAGCCGTGCGCCGAGGAGCCATGCCCGCGATACTCACCCCCGGTCGAAGTTCTCTGGGCCCTGGAGACACCTTCGGCTGTCCGGGACTACGAACGAGGAGATGTCCTCACGACTTCCGCATCCGGCTGACCTTCGCCTACCATCAATTGTCCGCACCGGCGTCTCGCGCCGCCGGGTTGCGTGAAGCCCCTGCTCCACCGGGTTGGTGGGGCCTTCCGACAGGATGTCCACAGGAGGTCACATGCGCGATTATGAAGTCATGACGATCCACCGGCCGGATTTGGCCGAGGATGAGGTCGAGTCCAAGGTCGTCGAGCTCGAATCACATCTCTCCGGTCAAGGGGCGAGTGTCGAGGGACGCGATATCTGGGGTAAGCGTCGCTTCGCCTACGAGATCGATCATCTGTCCGAGGGCTACTACTCGGTGGTCACCTTTAAGGCGGAGGCGGCTGCGGTCGACTCGCTCGATCGGCTGCTCTCGCTGGCAGACGAGGTGATCCGGCACAAGATCGTCCGCATAGGCGTCTGACTGGAATCCGTCCCAGCGACACGGCATGATCGACCCAGGGACGTGAGAAGAGGAGATTTCGAATGTCGAACAACGTCACAGTGATAGGCAATCTGGTCGATGACCCGGAGCTGCGGTTCACACCTTCCGGGGTGGCCATGGCCAAGATCCGTCTGGCCGTCAACCGGCGATGGCAGAAGGACGGTGAGTGGCAGGAAGACACCAGCTTCTTCACCGGCACCGTTTGGAGGGAGCAGGCCGAGAGCGCTGCGGAATCTCTCCAGAAGGGCGCCCGCGTCATCGTGACCGGTCGTCTCGAGCAGCGGAGCTGGGAGACACCCGAAGGGGACAAGCGATCGGTGGTGGAGATCCAGATCGACGAGATCGGCCCCTCGCTGCGTTGGGCCACGGCTTCGGTGAACAAGACCCAACGCTCCGGCGGCGACTGGGGCGGTGGGAGCCAGGGTGGCGGCCAGGGCGATGTCCCGGCGGCCCCGGTGGCACGCGACAACTACGGGCCCGACGAGGCGCCGTTCTGACCAGGAGTTTGAGTTAATGGCAAGAAAGAGCACGAACAACCCGCGTCCCAAGCGGCGGCGGGGGGTGGAGGTGAGGCGGGGCCGTCCCAAGCCTTGCGCCTTCTGTAAGCAGCGCATCGACCACATCGATTGGAAGGATGTGGCCATACTCCGCAAGTACATGTCCGACCGCGGCAAGATCCGGGGTCGTCGGGTGAACGGCAACTGCCCAACCCATCAGCGGGCCATGGCGACCGCGATCAAGAATGCCCGTGAGATGGCCCTCCTCCCGTATCTGAACACCCGATGAAACTGATCCTCACCGCAGACGTGAACGAGTTGGGCAAGCGCGGCGACGTGGTCGACGTGGCCGAGGGCTACGCCCGGAACTTCCTCCTTCCCAGGAAGAAGGCGGTCAAGGCGCATGAAGGAGCCCTGGCTCAGGCCGAATCGATTCGCCAGACCCGAATCGAAGCCGAGCGCAAGGCCAAGGACGACGCTGAGCGGACCGCCACCCAACTGGCGGGGACCAGGGTCGTGCTGGCCGCCCAGGCCGGTGACGAGGGCCAGCTTTACGGCTCGATCGCCGTGGCCGACGTCGTGGAAGGGGTTCGTCGCTTCACCGGTGTCGAGCTGGACCGGGCCACCGTCGAGATCCCGAGACCGATCAAGGCGATCGGTCTCCACGAGATCAACATCAAGCTCCACCCCGAAGTCGAGTTCCCCCTCACCCTGGACGTGATCCCCGCCTCCTGACCGGAGACCGTTTCTCCCCCCAGCGAACGAAGTGAGCGTTGGGGGGAGTACCCCGAAGGGGGGAGGGGGGTTCTTTGGGGGGAGTACCGGCGTAGCCGGGGAGGGGGGAACTCATGGCGCTAGCCGGACAGAGAAGCTGAAAGGGAGCCGACTAGCGGCGATTGTCGCGTCTTTCCTGGCAGTCTCTTCCACCGCGAAAACAAAATGGCCCTGCGCGAAATTCAATGAGTCCCCCGGCTTGTCCCCGCCTGCGGCATGACCCTATGTTCATTGATCTTCCCCGCTGGCAGAATTGGCTTCCCCGCCCACCGGCGGGGTCTTGCGTGTCAGGGCCCCCCGAGCCGCTCAGCTCTGCCACATCGCGAAAAATGTCATACCTGAGATGTTGGATGAGGAGCAGATGAGCGGCATGACCGATCAAGGGCAGTTGAGGCCCGGATACCGAAACCCGCCCCACTCGAGGGAGGCAGAGGAGTCGGTGATCGGTGCGGTTCTCCTTTCCGAGGAAGCTGTCAACGAGGTGATGGATCGTCTCCATCCGCCCGACTTCTACGTCCCTGCCCATCAGGCGATCTTCGAGGCCATGCGCGAGCTGTTCGACAGCAACCAGGCGATCGATGCGGTAACGGTGTCAGAAGAGCTGCGGAGGAAGGGGGAGCTCGAGAAGGTCGGGGGCGTCTCCTATCTGGCGCGTCTGGTGGACATCGTGCCCTCGACGTCGAACATCCTCTTCTACTCGGGGATCGTCGAAGAGCACGCCAAGCGTCGCGAGCTGATCCGGGCCGGTGCCACGGTCACCGACGTGGCTTTTGACATCGACGAGGAAATCGCCCATGTGCTCGACCGTGCCGAGCAAGCGGTGCTGTCGGTCGCCGAGCGCCGAAGCGCCCAGACCCTGCTCGAGGTGGGCCCGCTGTTCAGCGACGTCCTGGAGCACATGGAGCTTCTCGAGCAGCGAGGCTCGGAGATGACCGGTCTGGCGACCGGCTTCATCGACATCGACAAGAAGCTCGCCGGTCTGCAACCGGCCAATCTGGTGGTGATCGCGGCCCGCCCCGGGATGGGCAAGTCGAGCCTGGCCCTTGGTATTGCGGTCAACGCTGCCACTCAGGGTGACCCGGTAGCCATCTTCTCCCTCGAGATGTCCAAGGAGGAGATCGTCCAACGGATCCTCTCCTCGGTGGGTCGAGTCGATTCGATGAAGCTCCGCTCGGGTCAGCTCGGCCCGCTCTGGCAGCGCGTGGTAGATGCGGCCGGCAAGATGTACAAGGCGCCGATCTACATCGACGACTCCCCGGTGGTCACCGTGACCGACATCCGCGCCAAATGTCGGCGTCTGAAGCGGAAGAAGGGTCTGGCCCTCGTCGTCGTCGACTACCTCCAGCTGATGGAGTCGTCGAATCGGGAGAATCGTCAGCAGGAGATCTCAGAGATCACTCGCAACCTGAAGAACCTCGCCCGCGAGCTCGGCGTACCGGTCATCGCGGTCTCACAGCTCAACCGCTCGCTGGAGGCCCGAGAGGACAAAAGGCCCCGTCTCTCCGACCTCCGTGAGAGTGGTGCGATCGAACAGGACAGCGACGTGGTGATGTTCATCTACCGACACGAGTACTACCACCCCGAAGAGCAGGAGAAGAAGGGCATAGCCGAGGTGATCGTCGCCAAGCATCGTGCCGGTTCCACCGGGCCGGTCGAGATGACCTTTCAGCCCGAGTTCACCCGCTTCGCCAACCTGGGCCGTGACGTCACCTAAACGGTGCGCCGGGCCTCGGCAGCCAATGCCCGCTCGATGGTCTCGAGCGCTTCCGCAGCCGGTCGCCAACCCAACGTGGCCGTCTTCTTGTCCTCCAAGGCCTTGTAGACCGCGAAGAAATGCTCCAGCTCCTGAAGGAGGTGATCGGGCACGTCATCGAGATCGCCGGCATCACGCCACAGCGGATCGCCATCGGGAACGGCCAGGACTTTGTGGTCGGCGTGACCTTGGTCTTCCATGAGAAACAACCCAACAGGGCGGACCCTGATTCGGCATCCGGGAAAGGTCGGCTCGGTGACCAGGGCCAGTATGTCGAGCGGGTCGCCATCCTCGGCAAGGGTGTCGGGGATGAACCCGTAGTCGGCCGGATAGCGGGTGGCGGTGAACAACATACGATCGAGGAAGATCTCACCTGACTCGTGATCCATCTCGTATTTGTTCCGGCTCCCCTTGGGGATCTCCACGATCATGGTGACGAGCACGTGGTGACTCTAGAGACCGCTAGCCTCGCGCCGGTTGTGTCACCCATGCGGCCAGGCCGCGTCATCGATTCCCGGGCTCAGACGCCCCCTCTCATGACACAAATCACGGGATAGGCCCCTTTGGCATCTGCCACCAAGCGCGGGAAACGCTATCTCCTAACGATGTCGGTGGGGGCGCTCGGCATCGTCTATGGGGATATCGGCACCAGCCCGCTGTATGCCTTTCGAGAGTCCTTCCACGCTGCGGAAGGCCTCGGGGTCAATCGGGCGAGTGTCTTTGGGGTGTTGTCCCTCGTGTTCTGGGCCCTGGTCCTGGTGGTCTCGCTCAAGTACCTGATCTTCGTGGTGCGGGCCGACAACCATGGTGAAGGCGGGATCCTCGCCTTGGCCGCCCTCATCGTCCCTGCTCACAAGACTCGCCCCACCGGGCTCCGCTGGGGATTGATCCTGCTCGGTCTCTTTGGCACTGCTCTCCTCTACGGCGACGGGATCATCACACCGGCAATATCGGTTCTATCCGCGGTGGAAGGGCTGGAGGTGGTCACCCCTACCCTCGAGCCGTACGTCATTCCGATCGCAGTGACCATCCTGGTCGCACTCTTTGCCATCCAGCGTCAAGGGACAGCGAAGGTGGGGGCGGTTTTCGGACCGGTCATGATCGTTTGGTTTTCGGTGCTCGCCGTGCTGGGCGGATACCACGTGATCCGGGATCCCGGGGTTCTCGCCGCCGTCAACCCCACCCATGCGTTCCGCTTCATCGGCGAGCAGCCGCGACTCGCCTTCCTCGCGCTGGGAGCGATATTCCTGGTCGTCACCGGAAGCGAGGCGCTCTACGCCGACATGGGTCATTTCGGAAAGCGGCCGATTCGCATCGGCTGGTACACCGTCGTGTTCCCGGCGTTACTTCTCAACTACTTCGGGCAAGGAGCGATGCTCATCGCCCAGCCCGACACGATCGACAACCCCTTCTTTCGGATGTCACCTGATTGGGCTGTGCTTCCGATGGTGATCCTGGCGACGATGGCGACGGTGATCGCCTCACAGGCGTTGATCTCCGGTGCCTACTCCCTGACCATGCAGGCCGTCCAACTCGGGTACCTGCCCCGATTCGATATCGACCACACCTCGCCCCGGGAGATCGGTCAGGTCTACATCGCATCGATCAACTGGAGTCTCATGATCGCGTGTGTCGGCCTGGTGGTCTCGTTCCGCAGCTCGACCAACCTGGCTGCGGCATACGGGGTGGCGGTCACCACCACCATGGTGATCACGACCATGCTCCTCTACTTCGTCATGCGTGAGCGCTGGAAGTGGACACCGACGGTGTCATTGTCCCTCACCGCGCTGTTCCTGGTGGTGGACGTTTCGTTCTTTGCCGCCAACATCGTCAAGGTCCCGGCGGGGGGATGGTTCCCGCTGGTGGTTGGCGGTGTGATGTTCTTCGTGATGACCACATGGAAGTTAGGTCGGACCAGAATGACAGCCGCCCTCAAGAGGGGCGATCTCCCCATAGAGCGGTTCATCGGGTCGATAACGACCCATCCCCAGTTGCGCGTTCCGGGTACTGCCGCCTATCTGTTCCCTGATCCAGGTGTGACCCCACCGGCCCTCCTTGCCAATCTTCGCCACAACGAAGTTCTTCATGAGACGGTGGTCCTGGTATCGGTGCAGACGTCGAATGTGCCCCGCGTCCCTCAGGTACGCCGAGCCACGGTTCACGAGTTGGGGGAGGGCTTCGTCCAGGTCGTTCTCCACTTCGGCTTCATGGATGAGCCAGATGTGCCGAGAGCCCTGTCCAACATCGTCGATCCGGAGTTCGGGTTCGACTCCGAAGACGCGGCCTACTTCCTGGGTCGGGAGACGATCATCACCAAGGGTCGCGGGATCGGGAGATGGCGGGCCGCTCTGTTCGCCTTGATGCATCGCAACTCGTCGAGTGCGGTCCAGTACTTCAGTCTCCCCCCGGAGCAGGTGATCGAGATCGGGAGACAAGTCGCGCTCTGAACCGGTCAAGGCGAGCGGCAACCCGAAGGTTGCCGCATGGAGGGGTTCCATCGATGCCCTGTGAAGCCGGGGAAGCTTCTCGAGGGGGACTCAATTAGGGCCCGAGGGACCTGAATCCAATTCTGCACTTGCCCGATCCGCCAGGTTGGGCCGAAGCGGATTCATTTCAAGTTCTGTGCAATCGCGCTAGTTACCGTCCGGTGTCGGACCGAAGTCCCGATGTGACCTGCTCGCGGTCGGTCCGCTCTGTCCCTGGTACTTCGAGCCCAGCTCCGGGGACCCGTAGGGAAAGTCGGCCTCGGTGGTCATCTGGTAGAAGCTGATCTGCCCGATCTTCATGCCCGGGTAGATGGCGATGGGGAGAGTGGCGACGTTTGAGAGCTCGAGAGTGATGTGACCTTCGAAGCCGGGGTCGATGAATCCGGCGGTCGAATGGATCAGGAGCCCGAGGCGGCCCAGCGATGATTTTCCCTCGAGACGGGCCACGACATCGTTGCCCAGCTTGACACGTTCCAAGGTTGAGCCGAGGACGAACTCGCCCGGATGAAGCATGAATGGCTCGTCCTCGCCTACCTCCACCAGTTGGGTCAAGTCGGTTTGTGGGTCACGGGGGTCGATCTGGCTGTACTTGTGGTTGACGAAGACCCGGAAGCCGTTGCCCACTCTGAGGTCGATCGATGAGGGTTGCACGAATCCAGGGTCGTAGGGGTCGATTTGAATCAGCCCCGATTCGATGGCTTCCCGGATTGACCGGTCGGAAAAGATCAAAGAAGACTCCTGGGCGCTTGGCGATGATCGTAGAGCCCAGTATCAGTGAGTGAGTTGCCCAGGAGCACTGATGCCGTCATCGTGGTGGTATGGCCCCGTACCGTCTCTCTCGCCTCTATAGGCGGAGTTGTTGCAGCCGGGTCTCGACCAGTCGCCGCACCAACGCCTCGGGCAGGGGACTGTCGATGGGGAATTGGAGCGTTCCCTTGGACCATTGGTAGTCGGCCAACTCGTCGTCGAGCTCCGGGAGCACCGAACTCGAACGGGGGAAGTAGCTGCAATGGTTCTTGAAGTGGGCATAGCCGGCTACCGCTTTCCCCTTCATCTTGAACGCAGGCATGCCGTAAGAGATCACCTCCTCCGCCTGGGGGAGCATCTCTCGTAATGTCGCCCGCAGGGCGAGGAGGGTGCTCCGATGTGGCTCCGGTGCCTGCTTCAGATACTCGTCCACCGGGTTGATGTCCATCGCGTTTTGTCCGATCGAGGTTGCAAGTCGAAAGCCGATCGCGTCTGAGGGCCTCCATCCGGCATCAGACACGATTAAACAAGGTAAATCGTGGAGCGGGTGAAGGGAATCGAACCCTCGCCCCGAGCTTGGGAAGCTCGTGTTCTACCATTGAACTACACCCGCAAAATCCTCCCGCGAGAGTACCAGCGGTCGCCCACCTGTAGGTCTGGTGCGGCGAAGTCACCAGGATCCGGACGCACGGTGTCGATGACTCAGCGACTTTTGAGCTCGCCCACCAGGATCCGGAACGGACATTCATGAACCCAAGACTCCCAACCGGCCTCGCTGGCGTGACCGACACCTGACCCATCCCCACCGCTCGAGGCGGACTTCCCGCCCGAAAGCCGGCGTTTTCGCGGTTCCTCAGGTGAGGAGCGTTAGTAGACCCCAAGCAGTCATCAGCAAGCCGACCACGGCAAGGAACGCCACCCGACCCGCCCGGAACTGGGGATCCTCGACCCCCTTCGGCGTCCTCCCCCGGCGATGACTCCACCAGCCCAGCCCGTTGCCCACCAACAAGGCCAACCCCAGCGCGATCACCAGCTCCGGGAAGAGATTCTCGATGTCGAAGAGGTCGCCCACTCCGAGCCACGGTAACCCTGAATAGGCTTCTGGGGTGACTCAGGACTTCCGATCGGCGATGGCATCCGCCCCGGCCACCTCCGCCAACCTCGGGCCGGCCTTCGATTGCATGGCGATTGGTCTCGAGATCCGCTGCACGGTGAAGGTGAGCCGGGCCGAAGCATGGAGCATCGAGCACGTGGGCAGATACCAGCCCGGCGTCGGGGAGGGTGACGGTGTCCTCAGCGCGGCACGCCGGGTGCTGGGTGACGCACATCCGCTGTCTCTCCAGGTCGACACCGACATTCCCATCGGCAAGGGTCTTGGCTCGTCCGCAGCCGCCGCGGTGGCCGGGACCGCAGCTGCCCTTCGGGTGGTGGGTGACGAGGCAACGCCCGACCATGTCTACCGCCTCGCAGTCGAGATCGAGGGTCACGCCGACAACGTCGCAGCCGCGGTCTATGGCGGCTTGGTCTTGGTCCCGGCCGAGGGAATGCCACTCCGCCTCCCGATTCACCCGGTGCTTCAATTGGTCATCGGCGTTCCGCAACGGAGTCTGCCCACCGATCAGGCCCGCCGAGTCATCGAAGCCGTCCATCCACAAGATCGTGTCCAGCGCAGTCTGGCCCGAGTCGCTGCTTTGACCAGCGGGCTCCTGACCGGTGACCCCGCCCTTCTCGGCGCGGCCCATGGAGATGAGATACACGAGCAGCCACGGGATGGCATGTCACCGGAGGTAGCGGGATTGATCGATCTCGGAAAACGGGCGGGCGCGCTCCACGCCGCCCGATCGGGATCTGGCCCTTCGGTGATCGCATTCTGCACCTCGGAGACGAGAGAGCGAGTTGTCACCGCCTACACCGAGGCTGGAGTGGAGGTCCTCACCCCCCAACTGGCCACCACCGGCCTCGTGTAGCGGCACTAGTCGGACAGAAAGACTGCCAGTCGTCCTCCTTCCTCCTCGAGCTCGCGCCGGATCCCACGTGGCAGTGGAGCGAAGGGATGGAGTCGCACCTTGCCTCCTTCGTGGCGCCAGCTTCCGGCCACCGCGCCGTCGACGAGGAAGGTCGGCACCGAGTGTGGATTCTTGGTGTTGAAGACAGCGCTCCGGTACTCCTCGGGGAGGATCTGGGTGCGGCGGGCATGAACCAGCAGGGTGGCGTCCCAGGTGGGCAGAAACCGTATCGGAGCCGGGACCCCCGGCTCGGGGATGGGTTGACGGGGGAGGTCGAGCAACACCTCGTCTTCGCGGTCGCGGAAT
>DASWKK010000195.1:0-28641 GCA_036396655.1 Acidimicrobiia bacterium | reverse complement strand
CGTCACCGAGTCGGGCGACCACGGGAAGGGGTTCTCGCCGGTGGCAGGCCCGTCCATGACCACCGAGGCGAGACCGTTGTCGAGTGCCAGCTCGGCAGCCCAACCGCGGTCCTCTTTGAAGACGTCGGCGCCACACATGACTAGGACGCCGGGCACCGGCCCGTCCGGTTTGGCCGGAGCGCGAAAATGAACTCTGACGGTTTGACCTTCGTGGGGCACGTCCACCACTTCGAGTGAAGGGTCGAGATGGAGGGAGGCCTTGCGGTAGGCGCGGGCACAAGCCTCGCTGATCTCGGCTTTGACGTCGGTGATCTCTCCCGGGAACCTCCCGATGGCGTAGTAGGTCTTGGCCAAGAGATAAGAGCGGCGTGCCGCATCGTGGTCACCCGAGCCCTCCAGCCGGTCGCCCTCCTCCTCATGCTTCTCGCCGACGCTTTGCCACACGGGCACCCACAGGTCCTGGGTCGTTCCCTCGAGCCGGGCAACCGTCTCGCGAAGCTCGTCGACGTCGTCGATCATCGAGAGCCAGCGGCGATAGAACCCGCCGTGCTCGACGACGAACGGGTCCTCGGAAGGGGTGAACCCCAACTCTGTCATCAGTGCTCCTTTCGCCGGCTCAACGCCGAGCTCGAATCATGGCGACCCGCAGGCTCTCCTCGGGCTCGAGGATGTACAAGCCGCCGCTGACCCGGTCGGTGACGAAGAAGTTGAGGTCTTCGTCGACGAACAGGTCGTTGATCTGGGTCGCCTGCTGGTCGGGAGGGCAGCGCGGGATGTAATAGGCGACTTCTCTCGGCTCGTCGGGGTTCGCGATGTCGTAGACCCGCAGCCCGGCGTTGAAGTAGGTGGCGAAGATCAAGGTATCGCTGCGGTAGCTGGCAGGCCGATTCTCGTGAAGGCAGTGGGCTCCGTAACGCAGTCCGCGGAGACAGAACTCCTCACCCGGGGTCGGGCATATCGATCTGACCTCCGGATGAGCCTCGTCGGCGACGTCGACGATCCGGACCATGTGGGGAGGGCCCTGGCAGTCGTTGAAGGTGGGCTCGTCGGTCACGACCACAAGGCCGCGCGACGGGAGGGGAAGACAGGTGTGTGTGTGCCCGCCGACGACCCAGTTCAGATGGGACACAACCTCGATGTTGTCCAGGTCGGAGATGTCGAGGATGACCATGCCCGAGTCCCAGAATCCGAGATAGGCGCGGTCCCCTGATACCAGGGCGTGGTGCACAGACCTCTTCTCGGTGTCGGGCCAGGTCCTCTGCTCGCCTTTGGCCATACCGGGCCACGACCAACGGGCGCGTTCCACCGGTCGCTCTGGATCGGTCAGGTCGACCACCACCCAGATTCGCTCGGTGAAGCCCTCCGGAGTCGCCGACACGTACGCAAAGCGGCCGCCCTCCCAGACGATGCGATGGACTCCCTGGCCGGTGGAGTCCCAGAAACCGATCTCCCTCGGATCGAAGGGGTCTGTCAGATCGAGGACAGCGACACCGACACGGTCGGGTTGTCCCCCTCTGAAAGCCTCGTGATTCACGAGCAGCAAACCGTCTGCCGTCTGCACCTTGTGGGTGTGGGCACCGGGTGGTGCCTCCACCTGATGAACGAGGCCAGGCGATGTTCGATCGGAGATGTCGAGAATGCTCGTCCCCATTCCGCTCGGCCCGAAGTGGGCGACGAATAGGGCGTCCCCTTGACGCATCACCTGCATGCCGTCGCCATAACCACCGAGATCGGAGGTTCCGACGAGGCGGAGGCCGGAGGTCTCCTCGCCGTGCACGCAATCGTTTGTAGCAGATCGCGGGCATGCCGCCAGCAATTGGGCCGTCCGCGTGGGGCCCGGGCGTCGCGGGCGGTAAGCTGTTAACAGCGAACAGCGACAAGCCCAAGGCACACATGACAAAACGGGTGACACTTCGGGACGTCGCCCGTGAGGCGGACGTTCACATTTCAACTGCGTCGCGAGCGCTCAACCCGAAGACACGGTCGATCGTCAACCGCGACACCGTCGAGCGTGTCCTCGAAACCGCGGCCAGACTCGAGTACCGCCCCCACCCGCTGGCACAGGGTCTTCGCACCAACCGGACGATGTCAGTCGGCATGGTCATCCCGGATATCGAGAACCCCCTGTTCGGCCCGGTGATCGCCGGTGCGGAGCAAGTCCTCGGTAGCGAGGGCTACTCGCTGCTGATCACCAACACCGACATCAGCGAGAGCCAGACCAGCGCTGTCGTGGAAGCGCTCTTGGAGCGCCGTGTCGATGGGATCATCCTGGCGACCGCCTCGCGGTCGGACGATGTGATCCGCGACCTCGCCGAGCGCGGCGTCCACATGGTGTTGGTCAACCGATCCACCGAGGGAATTCCGGTGCCCGCCATCCTCGCGGACGACCTCACCGGGATCGCGCTGGCCGTCGATCATCTCGTGCAGCTCGGGCACACTCGAATCGGTCATGTCGCCGGCCCTCAGCACCTGTCCACCGGTTTGGGTCGTCATCAGGCGTTTCTCACCCGGATGCAGAGCCTCAACCTGGCCATCGATTCGTCGGCGGTCGAGGAGTCGACCTGGTACCAGGTGGACCCCGGGTACAAGGCGGCGCGGACCCTGCTGGAACGACGCCCTGACCTCACAGCCATCGTGGCCGCCAACGACCTCATCGCCCTGGGCTGCTACCGAGCGGTTCGCGAGTCGGGCCGGGAGGTGGGTGTCGACGTCTCGATAACCGGATACAACGACATCCCCCTTCTCGACCTGATGCAGCCGCCCATGACCTCGGTGCGCGTGCCCTACCGCCAGATGGGCGTGGAGGCGGCAAACACTCTCTTGGAGATGATGGCCTCGGGGTCGCCGGCGGGGCGCCCGATCTCTATCCGTCTCACGCCGGTTCTGTCGGTCAGAGAGTCAACCGCTCCACCGGCCTGACGCGAATCTCGAGCGTCAGCGCACGGTGGCGTCAACGGTCAGCCGCCCGGTTCAGGACAGCCCGTCCGAGACCTCACGGTTCTCCGACTCGACCTCTCGACCCGCGGCGTGAGCTTCTTTGGTGAGCAGCGCGGCGAAGTCCTGATCGCCGTAGCCGAGACCGATGCCCTCGACGATGATGGAATGGACCAATGCCGCCGTAGGCACGGGCACATTGAGCGCGGTGGCAGTTGTCAGCCCCAACTCGAAGTCCTTGCGAAGCAGGTGCCATGTGAACGTCGGCGAGTAGTCGAGGTTGACATATGCGGGTGTCTTGTACTTCGTGAAGGTCGAGCCGACGACCGAGTCGTTGAGGAACTCGAACAGGTCTGCCCGCGACACGCCCGACGCCTCGGCCAGCACCGAGATCTCCGCCATCGATTGCGCGACGATGCCGAGTAGCAGGTTGTGACAGATCTTCACCAACCGTGCCTCGTCCTCGGTGCCGACGTAGGTCACCTTGCGGCCGAATTCCTCGAGGTATGGCAGGGCTTTGGCGAATGCAGTCTCAGGCCCGGAGGCAACGACCGTGAGCTTGCCCGCCGCCACGACCTTGGGGTTGCCGCTCACCGGAGCTGCGAGCACTTCGGTGCCGACCTCGGCCGCCATGGAGCGCAACGTCTTGGACGTCTCCGGGTCGATGGTCGTCGAATCGACGATGACGGTCGGCCGGGCGTCGGGACGGGAGAGAACACCCTTGGGGCCGACGGTGACATCGAGGACGTCTTCGGGGCCGCCGACCATGATGAAGATAAGATCGAGATCGGCGAGATCGGCCGGCGTGTCCACCACTTTGGCCCCGTATTCGGCAAGGGCCTCGGCTTTGGCTCGGGTCCGGTTGTGGACCGATACCTCTGTGCCGGCATCGAGGAGACGTTTGACCAGGGCCGAGCCCATCCTCCCGGCTCCTATCCAGCCGACTTGTTCTCCGGTCATGATCGGTGGTCCCTCCACATTCTGCATCGTTTTGTACTCGACCAGCCGACGTGCGGTCGGTCGACCTGAGAGCCGATGAATGCTCAGTCAGGAAGCTGTCGGATCCATCTGGCCTCGAGTTTGACACCGGCATCGCTGATCAGGTTGTAGACGGGACAACGTGCCTCGGTCTCCTCGACGACCTCGCGAAGTCGCTCCTCCGACTCCTCCGTTATGACTGTTGCCTCGAGACGTACCGTCTGGAAATGCGGTCTCACGGAGCGATTGCCGAGCCGCCCCCTGATATCGATGGTGAACTCGCCGGCGAAGGTGATCGACTGATAGCTGAAGCCGAGCTCGGCCGCGGTCCGGTGGAAAGTCACCGACTCGCACCCGCACAGCGCCCCCAGGACCGTCTGCAGCGGAGAAGGGCCCTCCCCGGTGCCACCGTGGGCCACCGGCTCGTCTGTGGTCAGAAAACCGAACTCTCCACAGTCGACGTCGGTGCGCATGTCCCCGTGATTGATCGCGGTAAGCGTCTTGCGACGCAGGAGCGGTTCTGCCGAACTGGCATCTGAGATGATCTCGGTCGACATGTCTCTGCGTCTCTTTCAATCCAACAATCGATTGCAGCCCCAAGCCTAGCGCCGGTCGGCTGGGTGATGGTCGGTGCCAGTGGCTCGATCGTTGTTTGGAAGCCACCCGATCCCGGCCCTAGGATCGAATCGGCCCTTCCGGACAGGGAATGACGGTATGGTCGTCATCCCATATTCGCGAGGGGAAGGAAACCCAACAGGCTACGTTTGTCGGCGAACCCCTCCACTCTCGGCTACAAACGATTGGCGGAGACGATAACGTTGCCGTGACAGGGGCACCGATCAAGACGGTCGGCGCCCACCGATGACGAAGATGAACAGCAACCGGTTGCCTCGCAAAACAGTGCGGGGACCTGCAACACGAGGAGGAGCAGGAATGAAGTCGTGGAAGAAAATGGCCACGATCCTCACCGTCTTGGCCATGCTGGTGGCAGCGTGTGGAGACGAGGCGGGGGATACCACTACTACCGCCGATGGAGGTGGCACCACCGAGCCGGCGACCGATACCACGGTCGGAGGAGACACCGACACGACGACGGCTGAGGCGGAAGGCGAGCCCATCGTGGCCGCAACCTCATTGCCGTTGACCGGTGACTTCTCGATCCCGGCACAGAAGCATCTAGACGGCTACCAGCTTTGCGTCAATCTGATCAACGACCGAGGTGGGATCCTGGGTCGGCCGATGGAGTTGGAGTTCGAAGACAACCAGTCCGACCAGGAGATCGCCGTAACTCAGACCGAGCGCATGGTGGCTGAGGCGGACATCTTGTTCGGTACGTTCTCCAGCCTCCTCACCGGCCCGACTTCGGCCATCGCCGAGCAGAACGGCATGGTCTACCCGGTTCCGTCGGGTGGCGCCCAGCGGATCTGGGAGAGAGGGTTCCAGAACATCTTCTATTTCCAGGCCCAACCCGCCGAGGGCATCGGCACCGCCGCGGTGAATGCCTTGCTCTACTACCGGGACGAGGGAATGATCTCTGAAGAGGACTTCCCCGAGACCGCCGCTGTCGTGTACGCCGACGACCCCTTCGCCGCCGCCGGACGCAACGGTCTGGCCGGTGGGACCGTGAACGACCCTGCGACGGGTGACGTCCTGGCCGACCTGGCTCCGGGCTACCTCGCCGACGCCGGCATCGAGGTCGTGTACGACGAGCAGTGGCCCGTCGGCTTCACGGACTGGACCACCTTCGCCAGTGCGATCGCTTCGAGCGGGGCAGAGTCGGTGTGGGCCGCCACGGCGTCGGTCGACGAGGCGATCTCGCTGGTTCAGGCGCTTCAGCAGGTTGGTCATCAGCCGTCGTTCATGTGGATGTCCCAAGGTGCCCAGGTCGAGTTCCTCGACGAGCTCGGCGACCCGGCGAACCACATCACCATGCACACGGTCTGGCACCCGTCGGCCGAGTTCACCGGTCTTCTCGCAGGCGAGGAGTACACCAACGCCGAATTCCAGGCCGACTTCGAGGCCGAATTCGGTCGTGCCCCGGACGAGGACGAGGCGATCCCGTTCGCGGTCTGCCAGGGCATGGAGCAGGCGATAATCGGCGCCGGCAGCACCGACAACGCCGCGATGTCCGCTTGGCTGCGTGACAGGAACGAGGCCGACCCGGTGCGGACGGTCCTCGGCGACTTCTACTGGGACGAGCGCGGTCTGCCCATTGGGCGGGATTACATCCTGAACCAGTGGCAGGACGGCACCCTCGAGTTCGTTTACCCGGTGGGCGAAGGGCTCGACACCGTCGACCTCGTCTTCCCGAAGGCAGAGTGGTAGTGGTAAACGTCGGATTGGCCTGACATGTTGAGAGCGGGGGTGAGACCCGAGGTCTGCCCCCGCTTTCGTCCCTTTGGATTCGGATTCGACTACATAGGGGCATGTCGAGTGATCGGAGGTAGCTCGTAGCTGATCTTCTAGAGGTTCAGGGAATCGCCAAGTCATACGGCGGCGTGGAGGCTGTTCGGGCGTGCTCGTTCGAGGTATCCACCGGTTCGATCACAGGTCTGATTGGGCCCAACGGCGCCGGAAAGACGACTGCCTTCGACATCATCACAGGCATCGTCACCCCCGACGACGGCGCCGTGTTGTTCGACGGTGTCGACGTCACCGGATACATGCCGCACCGGGTGACGCGGCTCGGGGTCAGCAGGACTTTCCAGATCACCCGTGACCTTGGAGCGATGACCGTCCTCGAGAACATGATCGTCGGATCGCCGACCGACGGTTGGCGCAGTCTCTTGGGGTCGCGCATCTTGAAGCGGGAGGAGGACCGGGCGATGGGCTTGCTCCGGTTCGTGGGCATCGACTCGTTGGCATCGGAGCCCGCGAGCTCTCTGTCGTACGGCCAGAAGAAGCTTCTCGAGTTCGCCTCGGTCCTCATGCCGGAGCCCAAGCTGATAATGCTCGACGAGCCTGCCGGGGGAGTGAACCCGGCCCTGCTGGATCGGATCATGGACCATATTCGTGAGTTGAACGCGTCGGGCATCACCTTTCTCATCGTGGAGCACAACATGGATGTGGTCATGTCGCTGTGTGACTCGGTCATCGTGATGGCCCACGGTGAAGTCCTCACCAAGGGGACTCCTGACGCGATCCGGGCCGACGACATCGTCCTCGACGCATATCTGGGTCGGGTGTAGCCAATGGCCCTCCTGGAAATCGAGGATGTGGTGGCCGGATACGGAGCAGGCCCCGACATCTTGACCGGGGTCACCCTCAGCATCGACGAGGGAACTTCCTACTGCATCGTGGGCCCCAACGGCGCCGGCAAGTCGACACTGCTCCGGACCATCGCCGGGATCCTCAAGCCGAGGGCCGGGGAGGTCCGACTGGACGGGACGAGAATGAACGGATCGCGTCCCGATCAAATGCTCGCGGCCGGCGTCTGCTTCGTTCCCCAGGATGCCAGCCTCTTCCCGACGATGACGGTGCGGGAGAACCTGGTGATGGGTGGTTACTTGCTGGGTGATCGCGTCCTCAAACGCCAGCGTCTGGAGATGGTCTTCGAGACGTTTCCCGCCTTGGCGGATAGAAAAAGCCAGAACGCCGGGACCCTGTCCGGGGGAGAGCAGCAGATGGTCACACTGGGCCGGTCGCTGATGGTCGAGCCGAAGGTGGTGATGATCGACGAGCCCAGCCTCGGGTTGGCGCCGATGATCGCTGATCAGATATTCGAGAAGATCGGTGGGTTTCGGGAGCTCGGGATAACGGTTGTGCTCGTCGAGCAGAATGCGGTTAAGGGTCTCGAGAGCGTCGACTGGGGTTTTGTCCTCGACCTGGGCTCGAAGGAGTTCGAGGGACCGGCCGACGGCATCCTCGCCGATCCCCGGATCCGCGAGCTATACCTGGGCAAGCAGCTGGCACCGAGGGAGCGTCGATGAACTGGGTCCAGCTCCTAGTGCTCGGCCTGCTGTTGGGCAGTGTCTACGCCATGATGGCCTCGGGTCTCACCCTCCTATTCGGAGTGATGCGGGTGGTCAATCTGGCCCACGCCGCCTTCATCCTGATCGCCTCCTACATCACATACCTTCTCTTCGAGAACCTGACCCTCGACCCCATCGTCTCTCTGGTGATCACGATGCCGCTCATGTTCGGTCTGGGGGTGATCATCTATCTAGTGCTCTTCCCGCGGATCGAGGGCAGCGCACGCTACGTCGAGATGACCGTCCTACTCACCTTCGGGCTGGCCCTGGTCGTCGAAGGTCTGCTCACGTTCGTGTTCACCGGCACATTTCGCAGTGTCAGGCCCGACTACGTGTCTACCTCTATACACGTAGGCGACATCTTCATCCCCTCCAACCAGCTATACGCCTCGGCGGTCAGCTTCGCACTGCTCATCGGGCTCTGGGTCCTGCTCCGCTTCACCAAGACCGGGACCGCGATCCGGGCGACGATGCAGAACCGGGGAGCTGCCCAGATCGTGGGTGTGAACGTGCGGCGCATCTCGGCATTCGCGTTCGGGACGGGTATGGCTCTGGCCGGGGCTGCCGGATCGCTGCTGAGCTTTCTCTTCCCCTTCTTCCCGGGCAAGCACTGGCAGTGGATCGCCCTATTGCTGTCCCTCATCGTGCTGGGCGGCATGGGCAGCATCAAGGGAGCGGTCATCGGCGCCTTGCTCCTGGCGATTGCCAGTGCGGTCGTGACCGACACGTTCGGGCCAACCTGGTCACCTATCACCTTCTACCTGACACTGTTCCTCATCCTGTTGGTCCGGCCCCAGGGCCTCTTCGGTGCGAAGCTGAGGTTGTAGTGACGCACGAGACCGAGAAACTGGACACAACCGACATCCCTGTCGTCGACCAGGTCGATGCCGACGTGGTGCCCCAGCGACCGGACCGTGCCGAGGGAGTCATATCCCGGCGGGTGGCGCTTGGCCTGGTCGTGGCGCTCATCCTCCTCTTCCCCGTCATCGCCATCCCGGTCTTCAGCTCCTACGCATATGTGATGCAGATCGGGATGCTGACGCTGATGTGGATCTCGATGTCGTCGAGTTGGAACATCATCGGCGGTTTTGCCGGGTACATCTCCCTCGGGCACGGTGTCTTCTATGCGATCGGGGGGTATTCCGCCGGTCTCGCTCTTGCCCACTGGGGGATCTCGCCTTTCCTGTTCCTCCCTGTGGCCGGGCTGGCCGCGATGGCCGTCGGGTTGCTCGCCGGTCTGATCACCCTGAGGACAAGGGGGCCGGCCTTCATCGTGGCCACCATCGCCATGCTCTTCCTCTTCCTCCTCTGGTTCGACAACTGGGAGTTCATCGGTGCGTCGAGTGGTCTGGACCTCCCTCTGGTCGACATTCCCGTGCGCTGGCTCAAGGTGCCCTTCTATTACGCGATGGCGTTGTCCGCCATCGGCGCCGTATACCTGTCCTACCGGATCGCCCACTCCAAGTTCGGCCTCGGGCTCCGTGCCATCAGCGAGGACGAGACCAAGGCCGAGGTGGCCGGGATCAACACCCGGTGGTACAAGGTGATCGCCTTCTCGCTCAGTGCCTACTTCATCGGCACTGCCGGGGCGGTTTACGGCTACTCGCTGACGCATCTCCGGCCCTTGACGTTCTTCGCCATCGCCGTCGCCGCCCGCATGGTGCTGATGTCGATCATCGGGGGCAGGGGGACGGTGGCCGGGCCTGTGGTCGGGGCCATCCTCATCGTCGGGGTGAACGAGTTCTCGGTGCGACAGTTCGGGCAGACCGAGCTCAACATCGTGGTGACAGGTGCGATCCTCGTCGCCGCCCTCCTCTTCTTCCCCCAAGGCATCGTGGGCAGCCTGCGCAAATCAGGGAGACTCCCCGCCTTCCTCGACTGGGACTAAGTGGCCCGTCGCGACCACCGGCACCAGCAACCGGGAGAGACGGCCGGGGCCGGTATGGATGCTCACCTGGCCACCAAGCACATCCTCGGGCCGGTCCTGAGAGTCGTCGTGTAGGAACGGCCCGCATCCGGTCAACCGGTTCTTGAACGTGGTCAGCGACGCCGGCCCGAGGTCACCCTGGTACTCGTAGTCCTTGCCCCTGATGGTGATGCCGAGACGGTATCCGGCCGGGATCACGATGGACGTAGGCCAGATCTCGACGTCGAGCTCGTAGACCTCGCCGGGGATCAACGGTTCCGTCCGATCGTGGGCGTGGTACGGGCGATAGGGGAATGTCAGCTCAGGGTCGAGATGCCGGTGCGACGCCCGGAGCCAACCCTGGGCGATCGGTGTGTGTGGGTCGATGGCGCCCTGGAACGTGACCTCGTCACCGGCCGGGTCGAACACCCGGACCACGGCGAAGATGTCGGCGTCGGCGGTGGTCGAGGAGACGAAGATCTTGAGGGCGAGCGGGCCGGTGATCTCCGTCTCGGCGTCGAATGGCCGATGGAGGAAGGTCGCACCCTCCCCGTTGGCGTCGTAGACGGCTTCGTGACCGGCGGCCAGTTCGTCGGGGGAAAGGACGTTGTCGGCCGCGTCGAGGAACAGCTCGGTCCATACGGTGCCCGGCAGGGGCCACGCCGCGGCGGTGCGCTCCTCGAACCGGTCGAGATGCCGGATCTGGAGCCGCACCGGTGGCTCGGCGTCCCACCCGTTGTCCTCGTCTTTGAGGTAATGGGCGAAGAACCTCTTCTGCAAGTCGATCCCGTAGTCGGTGTAGAAGTGGGTCCAGTGCTCGAGACCATGGATCTCCAGCCACTTCCGCTTGGTGGCAGAGCGCACGAACCCTTCGACATTGCCTCGGAGATGGAGTCCCTGACCTCCCCAGTTGCCCGCGGAGAGGAGCGGCACGTCGATCTTCGACCAATCAGGTGATCGGTCACGGTGGAAGAGGTCGTCGAGGGGGTGATCTCTGACGTCGGCGCCGAGGTCGGCCCGGTTCCGGGTCAGCTCGTGGTCGCTCAGGCTGATGTCCCCGGTCACCGGGACGCCGGTGACGCGGCTCACCGCGCCCCGGTCGCCGAGCCCGTGCTGGACCGTTTTGACCTGCATGTCATACCAGTTGGCCCAGAAGGTGCACAGGATGCCGCCGTGGTGGGTCATGTCCCGGTAGAAGTCGGCCGCCCCCTCCCACACGCACATCGCGGCGAGGTGCTCGGGTTGACGAGAGGCCGCGTGCCACTGGTTGATGGCGTAGTAGGAGATCCCGTTGAGACCTACCTTGCCGGTGCTCCACGACTGGATCCCAGCCCACTCGATGCAGGCCACCAGGTCGTCGGTCTCACGTGGCGAGAACACGTCGACGTACCCGGGTGATCGCCCACAGCCCCGGGAGTCCACCCGGACGACGGCGTATCCGTCGGGCACCCATTTCTCTGGGTCGACGACCTCCCAGCTCTGGTACCGGTTGCTGGAGCCGGCCTCCACGTCGGGATGCTGGGCGGTCATCAGACGCCATTGGTCGGGGTAGCCCTCCTGGAAGGCCAAACCCTTGGCGTAGGGGCCATAGGAGAGGATGACCGGGAAGGCGCCTTCGGGGGAGGGCAGGAAGACGTCGGCACGCAAAACCAGACCATCGTCCATCTCCACGGGTGCGTCCCATTTGATGTGCATCTCGGCGGTCATGACGGGAGCAAGAGAGTAATGGGTAAGGTGCTGGCAATCGTTTGCATTGATGACGGAGTCGTCGAAAGGGTCGATGAGGCATGGCGGCAGAAGAGCAATTCGACGTGGTCGTGGCCGGGGCCGGTCACAACAGCCTGGTGGCAGCGGCCTACCTCTCGAAGGCGGGTCTCCGCTGTCTCGTGCTCGAGGCCCGCTCCCTGATCGGGGGCAACACCGCCACTGAAGAGCTCACACTTCCGGGGTTTCACCACGACACGTGTTCCACCGCCCACAACCTCATCCAGGCGAGCCCAACCCTCCGTTACGACGAGCTGAATCTCGGCGAGTACGGGCTCGAGTACATCCAGCCCGACCCGGTGGTCCATCTGCCATTCCCGGACGGCACTTCTCTGACCATGTGGCGTGAGATCGATCAAACGGTGGCCGAGTTCGAACGCTTCTCGAAAGCCGATGGCGCTGCCTACCGACGGATGATTGAGGAGTACGACCGGGTGAAGGGAGTCTTCGGCGCGTCCCTATACACACCGTACGGGATGGGGCCCAATCTGGACGAGCGGCTATCGGGGCATCCCGACGGGGCCACTTGGAGGAAGCGGGTCGCATCGAGTGCCTGGGACATCATCAGGGCCGAGTTCGAGCATCCCAACACCCGGGCGTTCATGTTGTGGATGGCCTTCATGACGGTGCAACCACCACAGCGGGCCGGCACCGGGAGACTGGCCTACTCGCTCGCCTTCGGACGTCAGGCCAATTCGTGGATCATCCCCAAGGGTGGCTCGGCGGCCCTGCCCATTGCGCTGAGCCGGGTCATCGAGGCCAACGGAGGGGAGATACTCTCCGGGCGCCGCGTCGAGCGTCTGATTCTCGAGAACGGCCGTTGCGTCGGCGTGGTCGACGAGACAGGCGAGCATCATCGGGCTTCCAAGGCGGTGCTGTCGACCATCCACATCAAGCATTTGGTCGACATGGCGCCCAAGGAGAGCTGGGGTGAGCACTTCACCACGGGTGTGAACGAGTGGCGGGCGGGGATCTCGTTGTGCCCCGCTCATTACGCCACAACGGAAGCACCGGAGTTTGACACGCCCGACGGCAAGATCCGGCCAATCGCGGCCGGGATCGCCCCCACGGTCGAGCGACTGCTGCGGGTTGAGTACGACTTCCTCACCGGCAGTGTGGCGCTGGACGATCCTCCTCTCTTGGTGCTTTGCCCCACGGTCGCAGATCCCGGGAGGGCACCGGACGGCAACCACACCTTGAAGGTGCTCGGCTTCCATCCGTATGAGTTGCCGGGAGGTCCTGAGCGCTGGGACGAGATACAGGATGATGTCGCCGCAGCACATCTCGAGCACCTGCGGCGCTATGCGCCCAACCTCACTGACGACACCATTCTCGCCAGCGCCATCAAGAGCCCTCTCGAGTTGGAGCGGACCAACGCCCACAACTGGCACGGCTCGTGTCATGCCGGGGACCATGACCTGGCGCAGAGTGGAGCCTTCCGACCGGTCTACGGATGGGCGCAACACCGAATGCCCATCGAGGGTCTCTATCAGACTGGGGCCACCACCAACCCCGGGCCCTCGGTGTCGGCCGGCCCGGGGAGGAACGCCGCCTGGGTCATGCTCGACGACTTCGGCATCGACCGGCGCAAAGTGTTCGCAGACGTCTCCGACTAGGAGGGGAGATCCATGGCCAGGTACGCCATCAAGACACCCAACCACAACACCACCTGGGACAACATGCTGGAGATCTGGAAGGAGGCCGACCGGATCGAGGTCTTCGAGGCGGCATGGAACTGGGACCACCTTTACCCGCTGCGCGGCGACCCCCACGGGACCTCTCTCGACGGTTGGGTGACTCTTTCGGCGTTGGCGAGGGAGACCAGTCGCATCCGCATCGGCTCGATGGTCAACGGGATGCACTTTCGTCACCCGTCGATCACGGCGAAAATGGCGGTCACCCTCGACCACGTGTCCGGGGGCCGCTCGTATCTGGGCCTGGGCGCAGGTTGGTTCGAGGAAGAGGCCGAGGCCCATGGAATCGAGCTGGGGACAATGAAGGAGCGCTTCGACCGTTTCGACGAAGGACTCGAGGTGATCGTCAGCCTGCTCACCAACGAGGAGACGGATTTCTCCGGTCAGTTCTACGAGTTGAAGGGGGCGCTGAGCGAACCAAAGGCGACACAGAAGCCGCATCCGCCGATCTGCATCGGGGGGAGCGGCCGCAAGAGGACGCTGAGGGCGGTGGCGCGTTGGGCCCAGATGTGGGACGCCCTGATGGTCGACCCGAAGGAGTGGCTCGAGCTGCGTGAGGTTCTCGAAGGCCACTGTCAGGCGGTGGGCCGCGATTCGGGGGAGATCGACTGTTCGGTGCACATCCGCTACTCGCAGGGCGACGACGTCTCCAGAATCGCCGACGAGGCGGCCAACCACCTGTCCAACGGCGCCGATGTGGTGGTGTTCACCATGGGAAGCCCCAACGACGTCTCGATGGTCGCCCCGCTCGCCGAGGCACTCGAAGCCGTGTCCTGATACCTGGCTCGAGGGTCTCTAGAGAGAGGCGGTCCTCAGACCAATGACGGGTGAGGCTCCTCCGGCGGGGTCCAGTTCGGCGCGTTGACCTCGGTGACGTGGGGCCGGTCGGCGGCGGTGACCCAGAACCCGATCAGGGCGGCGGGGATGTCGGGATGGGGGTTGAGCGCCCGGTGCACGACTCCGATCGGCTCGGTGTACACCTCACCGGCCGAGTAGTGCTCGGTCCGACTTTCGTACTGGAGCGACACCAGGCCGCGCAGCACCACGAAGAAGACCACGCCATTGTGAACGTGCCAGGAAGCTGTCCGCCCCGGGTTGAGCTCAGATAGCTGGACGTTGACCCGTGCCTCCGGGTCGCGGGGGAGCCGGGCCTCTATCTCGTCGAAAAGGACTTGGCGGACATGCGAGCCGTCCTCCGGGAGCAGTCCGGTCAATTGCAGGGTGAGAGTGGCCGGATCGACCGAGAAGTTGGTCATGTCCTACTGTCTCATGCCCGATGCGACGAGGCAACCGTCACTCTCGTTCGGTGACCAGCTGCACCACTTCCCGCTTCAACGTCTTTCCTAGCGCGTTTCGGGGGAGAGTGGAGGTGAAGTGGAATTCCTTCGGCACCTTGTGTGGAGCGAGCCGGTCTTTGACCCACTGTCTTAGCTCCTCCGGCTCCACAGGGCGTTCGGCCACCACCATCGCCACCACCCGCTGGCCCCACTCCTCGTCGTCGATGCCGACCACCGCCACCTCGCTGACCGCGTCGTGACCGAGAAGGACCTCTTCGATCTCGAGGGCGGAGACCTTCTCGCCGCCGGTCTTGAGGATGTCCACCGACGAGCGGCCCAGGATTCGATAGCGGCCATGCTCGATGATTGCTGTGTCCCCCGTGCGGAACCACCCGTCTTCGGTGAAGGCGGCCCGGGTGTCGTCGGGTCGCTCCCAGTACTCGAGGAACACGGCCGGGCCCCGGATCTGGATCTCGCCCGGCTCCCCGTCGGGCAGCGAGCGGTCGCTCTCATCGACCAATCGGGCCTTTACCCGGGGAAGTGGTGTCCCGACCGAACCCGGGAACCGCTCTCCCCGATAGGAGTTGGACAAGCCCATCCCGATCTCTGTCATGCCGTAGCGCTCGAGAAGGGTGTGGCCCGCCAACTCGCGCCAACGCTCGAGGACCGGGATGGGAAGGGCTGCCGACCCCGAAACCATGAGACGGAGCCCACTCGCACCGGCTTCGAATCGTCTCCGCTCTTCCCCATCCGTCTGGTCGAGGTGGGCGATGAGGCGGTGATAGATAGTGGGCACCGCCATGTAGAGGGTGAGCTCGCCGCCGGCGAGACGGTCGGCCACGGTGGCGGCTTCGAAGTTGGGGAGCATGTCGCAGCGGGCACCGCTCCACAGGGCGCATCCGATGACGTTGACGATCCCGTGGATATGGTGGAGAGGGAGGGTGAGCAGGATCCGATCGTCGGCCGTCCACTCCCAGGCCTCGACCAGGGAGGTGATCTGGGCTTCGATGTTGGCATGTGTGCTGACCACGCCTTTGGGCCTGCCGGTCGTGCCGCTGGTGAAAAGGATCATCGACCGCCGCGCCGGTTCGATGATGGGAAGTTGTGTTGGCTCACCGTCCAGGTCGTCAGCGCGGAGAGTTGGGATGCCTCGCGCCTCCGCCAGGGGAGACAGGAGGTCGGCGTACGAGGAGGAGTAGACGACGACTTCGGGGGTGGTTGTGTCGAGCACGTACTCCAGCTCAGGGGCGGGGTGGGTGAGACAGAGTGGGACCGCTACACCACCGGCCCGCCAGATCGACCATTGGGCGACCACATATTGGTAAGACGGCTCGACCATGAAGACGACTCGGGCTTCGCGGAGGTCCTCCCTACCGGAGAGGAGTCTGGCGGCTCCCCGCTCCGACGAGGAGAGCAGGTCGGCAAAGGCGTAGGTCCCTTTGTCGTCCGCGAGCGCAATCCGATCGGGCCAAAGTCGGGCCCGATCGACGAATGGCAGGTCTTGACGCATCTGGAGATTCAACCAGCGAATGCGACCCGGGGTCTGAATCCGTCAGGGAAGGCGTTCGATGATGAGCCGGGCGGTATCGGCGGTTACATCCAGCGCCGCATCCATTAAGGCTTGGCCCTCGAGGGCGGTGCCGTCTTCCGCGGCGAAATCCGACGAACTAATCCACAGATTGAAGGTGACCTCGCCGGATAGCACCCAGAGGATGCCCTCGAGCCAGTAGGCCTTGTCCCCGACGTCGGGAATCTCGACTGGTTCGATCTCGAGAAACTCGGCGCCCGACTCTGCGTTGGTGATGAACTGGGATTCGTCGAACATGCCGGTGGCGACCTGGACCTGGACGAACTCGAATAGACCGGTCCCGGAGTAGTAGCAGCTGGAGAAGGGACCGACCGGTGTCGAATCGCCCTCTCCGACCTCACCGATGATCGCAGCGGCGTCCTCGGCGGTGACCAGGTCGCAAGCTTCGATCGATGGGGCGGGCACCGTCGTCTCGCTGCCCTCGGCCTGAGATGTCGTTGTCGGCTCGGTTGGGGCGCTGCCCGTGGAAGTCTCGACGACGGTAGAGGGGGCGGTGGTTGGTGTCGTGTCTCCGTCGGTCTGGCCGCTCGAGCAGGCCGAAGCCAGCAGCAGGATGCTCACGCCGACCCATCCTCTCGAGCGATGCCGTGCCGCTCGGACACGGAGTAGATGTCTCATGCCGATCAGTATCCGACTCGTTCATTAGTGAACCCTTAATCCCGCGATGCGGGACGACTGCCGGGCCCAAAATTCAGACCGGCTGCCGGTATGTGATCATTCGAGTTCCTTCTCTCTGGAATCCGGTGTTGGCAGTCGGTAATGACGATTCCCAATACGCCGGTTATATGCGAGTATTGACTCGAGCAAAGTCCCCACGACAGATAGGAGCAACGGCGATGGCGATGTCACAAGAGCACAAGGATGCCCTGGCCCAGGGCAGGCTCGAGGCCCGTTCTATCAAGACCTATCTCCGTGCCTTGGATTCGCGCCGACCGGGGCGGCCGGTGACAAAGGAGAGCCTCGACAAGCGGCTCGAACGAGTCAATGCAAAGCTCGGAGACGAGAATGACCCACTGAAGAGAATCGAGCTTCTGCAATCGAAGCTAGACCTCCAGAGTGCACTGGCAAGTGTCGAGGATGGCGCCAATCTCGATGACTTGGCCGCCAACTTTGTCGCTTACGCCAAGTCCTATTCAGATCGCAAAGGAATCAGTTACACGGCTTGGCGGCAGTTCGGAGTGCCGGCCGATGTTCTCCGCAAGGCCGGGATCCAGGAAACGCGACGCCGCTAGACCGCTAACCCCATCCGAGCTCGTCCAACCGCTCGTCATCGATCCCGAGATGATGGGCGATCTCGTGCAACACCGTCCGTCGGATCTCGGCCCTCAGCTCGATTTCGTCCAGCCCGAGGGCGAGATGAGGCTGGCGATAGACCACGATCCGGTCGGGTAGCGCCCCCCAGTAGTCCGCCGACCGCTCCGGCAGTGAGACTCCCTCGTAGAGACCGAGGAGCTCGTTCCCTTCACCGGATGGGCGCTCCTCGACCACGACATGAAGATTGTCGATTTGGTCGATCACCCAACCCGGGAGGCCCTCCAGGGCGGCGTCGACGACGGCTTCGAAGTCGGCTCGGTTCAACCCGGGGATTGAACCACGAACTTTGGTCAGGGCTTGATTGAGCGGGCTCCGAGGAAGGCGAGAACGTAGCCGGCGTAGGCCACGATGGCACCGATGATTGTCGACGCATTGTCGAGGAGCTCAGACCGGACGTCACCGAGAAATTCGAGAACACCCACGGTCGCAATGATGTAGCCCAGGGCCTTGAGCAGCACCGGGAGCGGCGCAATCGCACTCACCCATGCAGGCTTCATCTGGAAGAGGATGAGAACAAGGATCGCTGCGGTGATGGTCGTCGCCGACTGGCCGTAGTCGCGCAGAATGAGCGAGAAGATGACGTAGGAAGCCAAGGCGAGGGCTGCGCCTGCCATCACCATCGTCTCACCAGACATGCTCCCCATGGCCGAACCGGCGGCCGGGGGCGCCATGGGAGGTGTCGCCGTCGGCTCCGACGCCGGAGTTGGGTCCGGGGTCCCTGGCGGCTCGTTGGTCATATTCGCTCCTCCTCGAGAGTGTCGTTGCCGGGCAACACAACTCTAAGGAGGTTGGCTTTGGCCATGCACCCGAATGCCGGGGTTTTCTGGTATGGCTTAGCCAAACGGGGCTCGGTATCCTTCATGTGCCCTGATGGGCGATTAGCTCAGCCCGGCTAGAGCGCTCGCCTCACACGCGAGAGGTCACTGGTTCAAGTCCAGTATCGCCCACCATCGAAAGGCCTTTCGCTGAATCGGAGCATTAGCTTGATCCGATGACAGCGCAGATCCCATACCGGCCGAGACGCCTGGATGTCGATCAGCAAAAGGATCGAGCTCGGGCCTTTTATGAGGAGATGGACCAGAGGCGCAGCGTTCGCATGTTCTCGGACGATCCAGTGCCCAGGGAGCTGGTGGAGTATGCCATCAAGACCGCCTCGAGCGCTCCGAGCGGTGCTCACAAGCAGCCCTGGACCTACGTGATGACCGGTGACGCCGGCATCAAGGGGAGAATACGGTCGGCCGTGGAAGACGAGGAACGCGTTAACTATGAGGGGGGCAGACTGCCCGCTCATTGGCGTGAAGACCTGGAGCCACTTGGAACCGACTGGCACAAACCCTTCCTGGAGACGGTGCCTTGGGTGGTGGTGCTCTTCGAGCAGCGGTATGTCGTGCGTGACGACGGCTCCCAGGCCCATCACTATTACGTCAAGGAGTCAGTCGGCATCAGCGCTGGTCTCTTCATCGCGGCTCTGCACCAATCGGGCTTGGCCACCCTGACCCATACTCCCAGCCCGATGAGGTTCTTGACCAAGCTGTTGGGGCGTCCCGAGAACGAGCGCCCGTTCTGTCTCTTCCCGATCGGCTACCCGGCGGACGATTGTGTCGTGCCGGATCTGAGACGAAAGAGTCTCGATGAGGTGATGGTGATGGTCGAGTCCTGACCCGGACGGCGGACGATGGGGACGATTCTCAACGCACCGACCGTCCGCGACCACGCCTCAAGTGACCGTCGGCCGTGGCCCTTCGAACCCGATGTGTCCTCCGTCTTCGAAGATACGCTTGGCGCGCTGGATCGCGGTGTGGACGTCTATGTATCTGGTGTAGAGCGGTGAAAGCCCGAGCCTCAACGAGTCGGGGGCGCGAAAGTCGGGGATCACCTTGCCGATCTCGACAAGTGCCCGCGCCAGGGGCCAGGCATCGGGGTGCGTGAGGGAGACATGTGAGCCCCTCAGACCCGGATCCCTTGGGGAGGCCACCACGAACCCGAAGGGAGCCAGATGGTCATCCACCTGTCGTATCAGGTACTCGCCAAGCCCGACCGACTTGGCCCGAATGCGCGTGATCCCGGCCTCGCTCACGTCGGTGATCCCGGCGGCAATGGCGGCCAACGAGATGATCGGCATGGTCCCGGTGTGGAACCTGCGTATCCCTTCGACGGGTCGGAAGTCGAGATCAAAGGCGAAGGGCTCGGTATGTCCCCACCATGCCGGGATCGGGTTGACCAGCTCGTCTTGGAGATCACGCCGGACATAGAGAAAGGCCGGTGAGCCGGGCCCGCCATTGAGGTACTTGTAAGTGCAACCGACTGCCAGGTCCACGTTGGCTCGGTTCAGGTCGATGGGGAACGCACCCACGGAGTGACTGAGATCCCAGAGCGTCAACGCCCCGGCCCGGTGGGCGTGGTCGGTGAACGCCGTCATGTCGTAGGTATATCCCGACTTGAAAGACGTGTGCGACAAGGACACAAGAGCGGTGCGCTCGTCGATGGCTGCCTCCACCGATTCAAGCGTCTCCGGAGACCCTTCCGTCTCCACGATCACGAGCTCTCCGTCGTTGGCCTCGGCCACGCCGCGAAGCACATAGACATCGCTGGGGAAGTTCCTGTCGTCGGTGACGATTCTCGAACGACCCGGTCTGGCCCTCGTCGCCGCCATGGCCAGTTTGTAGAGGTTCACCGATGTCGAGTCGGAGATCATGACCTCGCCCGGCGAGGCTCCCACGATCGGCGCCAGCCGATCCCCGAGGTCGAGGTGGAGGTCCCACCACCCCTCATTCCAGGAGCGGATCAGGCGATCTCCCCACTCGCGGCCCACAACATCTTCGATGATGGCGCCGGCCCGGCGTGGCAACCGCCCGAGGGAATTGCCATCGAGGTAGATCAGCTCCGGGTCGTCGATCACGAAACGCTGGCGGAACTCGGCCAGATGGTCCTCCCGATCGAGCGCCAGGGCTTCCTGATAGCCGCCGACCCGGGTGAACGGTCCGAGTTGAGCCGATGTCATAGAGGCCGGTGACTCTATGTCAAGGTCACCCATAAGGCGCCTCCAGGTGACCAGGGGGAGAGAGTGAGCCCCCCTCCACCCACATTGGAGAAACGGTGGTCGCGTTTCCAGAAGCCCCCCTCCCCCCTTCGGGGTACTCCCCCCTACGGGGGGAGAAATGAGCCCCCCTCCCCCCTTCGGGGTACTCCCCCCTACCGGGGGGAGAAACGGGCCTACCGGGTGGTGTCTAGCCTGCGACGATCGTGACAGGTGTCAGCAGGGCAGAAATCCGCGCCGCCGCCGACCGGATCGAAGGGCACGTGCGGCGGACACCGGTAGTCGACCTGGGTGATGCCCTCCACTCGGGATACCGGCTGACGTTGAAGCTGGATTCGATGCAGCCAACCGGATCCTTCAAAGTGCGTGGAGCATTCTCCTTGCTCAAAGCCCGGGTCATTCCTCCCGCCGGCGTAGTTGCTGCCTCCGGGGGGAACTTCGGCCTGGCGATCGCCCTCGCCGCTCGCGAGCTGGGCCACAAGGCGACGGTGTTTGTTCCCTCGACGTCCCCCGAGGAGAAAGTCGGGCGGATCGCCCACTACGGCGCCGAGGTGCGGGTGGTAGCCGGGTACTACGACGAGGCCCTTCAATCCTCACACGAGTGGGCGGCGGAGACAGGCGCGGTCGAGGCGCACGCCTTCGATCAACCCGAGGTGGTGGCAGGTCAGGGAACTCTCGGTCTCGAGATAATGGATCAGGTGCCCGACGTCTCGTCTGTCATGGTGGCAGTCGGTGGAGGCGGGCTGATCGCAGGGGTCGCCGGATGGAGCAGGGGAGAGGTGTCAGTGGTTGGAGTGGAACCGGACCTTTGCCCGACACTGCACGCGGCTCGTCTGGCCGGCGGACCGGTCGAGGTCGAGGTGGGGGGAGTTGCCGCCTCTTCCCTGGGTGCCTCCATGATCGGTGAACAGACGTGGCTGGCAAATCGATGGATCGCGGAATCGCGTCTCGTCTCCGATGCGGCGATCTTGGAGGCGCAGGTCTGGCTTTGGGAGACGTGCCGGGTCCTGGCCGAGCCGGGAGCGTGCACCTCGATCGCCGCGCTGTTGACGGGGGTCCACGCTCCAGAACCGGGTGAGCGGGTGGTGGCAGTCGTTTCGGGGGCCAACACCGGGCCCCTAATGACTCAGGGCTGAGCCGGTTCCATCAATCCGAACTCTTCCCCGCCCGGTCCTTCGACCTGGATCCAGCGGCCAACGCCGGGAAGTTCGATTATTTCGGTGAGGAGCCGGCCACCCCCTATGTTCACCGCCTCGATGGCAGCGTCGAGATCCTCGACATCACACGTGGCCAGGGTCTTGGGGCCATCGTCGCCGGCCCGGGCCACGGCTCCATTGATCCCGGGCCCATCGCCGGTCTCGAGCAGCCAGTACTCCTCGTCTTCCCACTGCTCGGCACGCCACCCAAACACGGTCGAGAGGAACTTGACCGTTGCCAACGGATCGGCCGAATAGAACTCGAAGTGCGTTGGGCGGACAGCCAAGCGATTCTCCTCTCGTGGGCGACAGGCTAGATCTGTGAATGTCAACCCAGCGCGACCCGCTTCGAAGGCGAGTCGGGCTGGAGATGATCGTCGAGTCTGTCCCAGACGTCGGGGCGGGCCAGGGTTCGTTTCATCGAGATGAGGGTCCGCATGAAGGTGGCCACCGCTCGCCCGGCGTCCATCGGGTTGGGACGCATGGCGTTCTGGACCGAGGGCGAAGGGCTCAGTGTCACCACCTCACATTGGGGCCACGCATTCTTGATGAGGTGTAGCTCCTCTCCAAGTGAACGCTGGCCGACCCGGTCGAACATCTTCTCGTGGAATCGAGCTCGTTTTCGTTGCACGTCAGCGGCGAGTGGGGCGAGGATCAAGACGAGGTCGAGCGGCTGATTGGACCCGAGCACCACATCGGCGTGGGTGCCGGAAGCGATTCCACCGTCCACGTAGAGCCTGCCACCGATTGCATAAGGCCGAAACAGGAGGGGAATCGCCGACGAGGCGGCGACGGCGTGGGCGATCCCCGCCTCGGGCGCCGACTCGGTGCCGAATGCGACTCGTCCATGGCCGGCAACGTCATAAGCGACAATCGCGGTCGGTTTCGCGGGCCAGCTCTCGCCCGGCCCCTCACCGATGTGACTCTTCACCCAGTCGGAGATCCCCGCGGCGTGATAGGGCGCCGGTGAACCGAGGAATAGGGTGAGACCGGGATCGCGCAACCCCGGGACGATGCCGTGCCTTACCCAATTCCCGACCTGGACGCCCGCCTTCTTGGTGTAGATATGGCTTCGGATCCGCTCGGCGACGGCATCCCGGTCGTCGGTTGGCATGACAAGAGAGTCGAGGGTGAGGGCATCGTTGCGCACCAGAGCGGTGACAAAGGCGCCACCCGACGTGCCTACGACGACTTCGGCCTGGTTTGGATCCCACCCGGTGGCGAGACGGATCGCCATTAGCGCCGCCATCTCGTAGGACGCGCCGGTTATCCCCCCTCCTCCGAGCACCAGTCCTACCCTGCTCACCCTTACACCCTAAATCGTTTCCCGGTACTTTCGATAGCCTTCCGGGGTCGTCACTCGATTTGTGGTCTATCGCCTCGAGTCTTGATCAGCCGAAGGAGCTGCCGCATCCCCGACAGCGGGTGTCTTCCTCCGTCGTCGGCGCATAGCACCAGGGACACGGTAGGTCATCGCCTCGCTCGTCCCGAGGGGCCATCACGAGACTCGGATCCACCCGGTACTGATGATTGCCCCGGATCCCCTTGGCCAGGGCGAACAGACCCGTTGTTGCGGTTGCTGCGACCAGGGCTTCCAACAATGTCCGTCCTCCTTGCTTCAGCGATGCTGAGGCTAAGAGGGAAATGGTCGAAATCCGTGGATTTCGACCAGCTGATCAGGTGCCGATCACGGCTTCGGTGAGATCGTCCACCAGATAACTGAGGTCGCCGAGCCGCCCCTCGCGGACCTCGGCGGCCTCCAGCATCATCATCGCGGCGTGGTACGCGACCCATGGTCGATAGCGGCTCTCTGGCAGCTCTGCTCCGTAGCCGCTGCGGAAGGCAGCCGAGGCGTCCTCTCCGATGCGGGCAGCGAGACGCCAGACGGCAAGGGTCAGGTCCCATTCCGGTGGGGCCAGGGTTGCCCACTCCCAGTCAACGATGGTGACCGAGCCGTCTTCGTCGACGACGAATTTGGAGAGAACCGGTTTGGTGTGCGACGGGGCGGGAGCGGTGGCCAATGGGGGCTCGAGTTGAATTGCCTTGTCCAGAACTACCTGCTCCATGCCAAACCGCCGGCGATACCTGCCGAGACGCTCGATCGTGGATCGGTAATGACTGAGCACGTAGTCCGAGTCGATCCCCGCGGCGAGATTGGTGATGTGGGCCTTCGACGTGTGAATGCCTCGCAATGCGGCCCCGGAAGCCTCGACAGCTTCGAGATTCTTGGGCAGGCTGGCCAGGCTCCAATGACCGGCGTCGTTCATCCTCAGCCATGCCATCTCGCCTTCGGTGCCGTGATCGATGATGCGGGGTACGGCGGGCGCATTGGCCAGCGCTTCGAGAGCATGCCGCTCGCGTCGCTCTCGGGACGAAACCGGGTAGACCTTGATGATCGTGCTTTTGTCGCCATCGATGATCCGGAACACCTTGTTGGCACCGGAGGAGAGCTCCCGCACCAATTCGTTCGGGTGGAGATTCGCGACGAGCTGTCTGGCATCCATTCCCTGTTTCCCCTTGTGCAGCATTGGCCGGCACGATTGTGTCCAGCGGGCAGTTAGCCTCTTGGCCGTCCCCAGGCTAGCGAGATAACCACGTGTCACTAGAGCTTCGTTACCCAGACGGAAAAGTCGTCGAGCACCCCGCCGGCGTCACCGGGCTCGACGTGGCGGAGTCGATTGGCCCTCGTCTCGCCCGTGCTGCGGTCGCGGTCAGGGTCGACGGGGAGATGCGCGACATCGACCGCCCAATCGAGAGGGGTGGCGAATTCGAGGTGATAACACTTGGCAGCGAGGAGGGATTGCACGTTCTACGCCACTCGTCGGCCCACGTCCTGGCCCAAGCCGTGCTCGACCTGTTCCCGGGCTCCACGTTCGCCATCGGCCCGGCCATCGAGGACGGTTTCTACTACGACTTCAAAGTCGGGGATCCTTTCACCCCTGACGATCTGGGCCGAATCGAGAGCCGGATGCAGGAGATCATCGCTGAGGATCAGCCATTCCAACGAGAAGCCCTGTCCCGCGACGAGGCCCTCGCTTTGTTCGCCGGTCACCCATTCAAGCTCGAGATCATCGAGGGTGTTGAGCCGAGCGAGGTGACCCCTGGCGAGGAGGTCACGGTCTATCGGAATCAGGGTTTCGTCGACCTGTGCCGGGGACCCCACCTGCCATCGACCGGTCGGATCCCGGCAGTGAGACTGCTGCGTAGCTCGGGTGCCTACTGGCGCGGCGACGTAAGCAAGGACCAACTGCAGCGCATCTATGGGACGTCCTGGCCCTCGGTCAAAGAGCTCGAGGACTACCTGACCCGGGTCGAGGAGGCAGAGAAGCGGGATCACCGGCGTCTCGGCCCCGATCTCGACCTTTTCAGCTTCCCTCAGGAGCTCGGATCGGGCCTGGTGGTTTGGCATGCGAAGGGCGGGATGCTGCGCAAGGTCATCGAGGACCACAGCCGCGACCTGCATCAACGGTACGGCTTCGACTTCGTGTTCAGCCCGCACCTTGCCAAGTCGGACCTGTGGTGGACCTCGGGCCACCTCGACTACTACGCCGAGAGCATGTACCCGGGGATGGAGCTCGACAACGAGCAGGAATATCGGGTGAAGCCGATGAACTGCCCGTTCCACGTTCTCATCTACAAGAGCCGGCCCCGCTCCTACCGCGACTTGCCGATTCGTCTCTCCGAACTGGGATCGGTCTATCGAAACGAGATGTCCGGAGTCATTCATGGTCTGCTGCGGGCCCGTGGCTTCACCCAGGACGACTCTCACGTGTTCTGCACCGAGCAACAGTTGGGGTCTGAGCTGGCGTTGCACCTCGCCTTCGTCCTCACCTGGCTCAAGGACGCCGGGTTCACCGAATTCGAGGCCGAGCTCAGCACCCAACCCGAGAAGTCGGTGGGAGACCAGGATCGGTGGGAGTTCAGCGAGAGAGCATTGGCCGCAACCCTCGAGGACTCGGGGGTCCCGTTCCGGATCGCCGAAGGCGAGGGTGCCTTTTACGGGCCGAAGATCGACGTGCATGTCAAGGACGCGATCGGCCGCAACTGGCAGCTCTCCACCATCCAACTCGACTTCAACTTGCCGGAGCTCTTCGAGCTCGAATACGCCGCCTCGGGCAACGTGACGGAGCGCCCGTACATGATTCATTGTGCGAAGGCCGGCTCCCTGGAGAGGTTCATCGGCGTCCTCATCGAGCACTATGCAGGTGCACTTCCGATGTGGATGTCACCGGTCCAGGTCTCGATCATCCCGGTGGCCGACCGACATGAGGAATACGCCACATCTGTGGCGGAGAGGCTGCGCGACGCACACCTCCGGGTGGAGGTCGATGATTCTGACGAAACCGTTGGCGACAAGATCCGCACAGCTCTCACTCAGAAGCACCCGGCGGTCATCGTGGTTGGAGACGACGACATGGCAGCCTCCACGGTTGGCTTGAGGCTGTACGGGGAGGAGAAAGACACCAGGGGAGTCCCCCTCATCGAAGCGACCAACCGGCTGGTTCAAATGGCCAAGGTCCCCGGCTCGTGACCGACGACCAAGAGCCCCGGGTCGATCGCTCAGGGATCTTCATCGAACGAGAGCTCGCCGATGCTGTTGCCATCGAAGACGAGCTCGACTCGAATCTGGTCGGTCCCTATCGGTTCCCGGCGCCGACACGTCGTCGAACGGCCGGCTGGGTGTTGGTCGTGGCCGCCGTGGTCACAGCACTGGTCGTCGACGGTGGTTGGCTGCCGGCCATCGGGCTCGTCGTGCTAGCTCTGTGGAACTTCGCCTCGGCGTGGCCGCTGGCCGTCGACGAGACCCAGGCTCTCGCCATCGCCGGCGCCGCGGTCGGCTTCCCGGTCGGGCACGCCTCGGCCGCAGTCACTTTCGGCGGGCTTCGCTCCCGCCCCCGCTGGAGCGTGGTGCTGTACTCGGCGGAGGAGCCACCATTGCTGAGGAGCCTGGTAGTGGTCGACGCCGTCTCTGGCGAGATCGCGGGAGTGCCCTACGTGGAGGATGTGCCCGAGCCCTAGTGCCCTGTCCGGCAGCTGGTGCTCGTATTTCAACGGCCCTTGTCCTCCCTGGCAGCGTCCTCGTCCTTGACGAACGGCCCAGTGCGCCTTTTGTCCTGCGTCCTTGCCAGGAACGACAATTGCTCGCCGAAATAGCAAGCGAATCCACCGGACGGGACACTGGTGGCCTGGCGCCTCTCCCGATCCCGGGGGAGATTGCTACCTCTCGGCGATCGGCACGTAGTCGCGCCGGGCCGGCCCGGAATACACCTGACGCGGCCGAAAAATGCGGGCCTGTGGGTCGGAGGAGAGCTCCCTCCACTGTGCGATCCATCCCGGCAGACGCCCCAAGGCGAAGAGGACCGTGAACATGTCGGTGGGGAAGCCGATTGCCCGATAGATGATGCCCGAGTAGAAGTCGACGTTTGGGTACAGCTTGCGCTCGACGAAGTAGTCGTCGGAGAGGGCTACTTCCTCGAGCTGCTGGGCCACGTCGAGCAGCGGGTCGTCGATGCCAAGCGCGGCGAGCACATCGTCGGCAGACTTCTTGATGATCCGGGCCCGCGGGTCGAAGTTCTTGTAGACACGGTGGCCAAACCCCATCAGGCGGAACGGGTCGTTTTTGTCCTTGGCCCGGTTCACGAAAGGTTCGACATCCCCACCGGCGGCGACGATCTCCTCGAGCATCTCGAGTACCTCCTGGTTGGCCCCGCCGTGGAGGGGGCCGGAAAGGGCGTGGATCCCGGCCGCTATCGAGCTGAAGATGTTGGCTTGTCCCGAACCCACCAGGCGAACGGCGGAGGCGGAGCAATTCTGCCCATGGTCGGCATGAAGGATGAGGAGCAGATTCAAGGCCTTCTGCACCAGGGGGTCGGGGGTGTAGGGCTCACTGGGTACCGAGAACATCAGGTGCAGGAAGTTGGAGAGGTAATCCAGGTCGTTGCTCGGGTACATGTAGGGCTGATGGACCGTGTACTTATAGGACCATGCCACCATGGTCGGAGTCTTGGCGATGAGGCGGCGAGCGCTGATGTCAACGGCTTCTTCGTCTTTGGGGTCGAGAGCGTCCGGGTAGTAGGTGGCGAGCGCCGAGGTGGCTGAGGCGAGGATTTGCATCGGGTGGGCTCGATGGGGAAACGCCTCGAACAGATGCTTCATGTCCTCCCTGAGCAACGTATGCAACGAGATCGACTGCTCGTACTCCTCCAGTTCGCTCTTGGTCGGTAGCTCCTTGTATTGGAGGAGATAGGCCACCTCGAGAAAGGTCGCTTTCTCCGCGAGTTGCTCAATCGGGTACCCCCGGTAGTGAAGCACCCCTTCTTCGCCACCGACATAGGACACTGCCGACTCGCTCTCGGCGGTATTGCCAAAACCACGATCCATGGTCGTGGCGCCCAGCTCGCTGCGGAGATGGCTGATATCGACGGCAACGTCTCCTTCGATGCCCTCGATGATGTCAAGCTGCAGCTCTCTGTCACCGATCCGGATAACTGCTTCAGCCATTCCGTCCTCCTATCAGGTTTCAGCGGAATGGGCTGCAGCGATCACCTGCTGTGCCTCGGCGTGAGGCACTTCGGCGTAGTGGTCGAAAGCCACTTCGAAACTACCCCTTCCTGAAGTCAATGATCGCAGCTCTGCGGCGTACTGCTGAATCTCGGCCATGGGGACTTCAGCCACCACGGATCTCAGGGTCCCCTCACCCTCCATCCCCAACACCCGGCCCCGCTTTGAGTTGATGTCACCCATCACGTCGCCGAGATGCTCTTCGGGCACCGTGACTGTGATCCTCATCACCGGCTCGAGCAGGATCGGCCTCAGGTCCGGGGTGGCAGCCCTCAGCGCCTGGATCCCGGCCATTCGGAACGACATCTCGTCCGAGTCCACGGCGTGGAACTTGCCGTCGTAGACCTCTGCGGAGATGTCGATCACCGGGTACCCGGCGAGGATTCCCCTCTGAAGCGCCTCCTGGATCCCCTTGTCGACG
>DASWKK010000194.1:0-6198 GCA_036396655.1 Acidimicrobiia bacterium | reverse complement strand
TTTTGGCTGAACAGGTACCCCACCGATCCCGGCTCGCCCAGGTTGCCCCCACTCCGGGTGAAGGTGGATCGAACATCGGAGGCGGCCCGGTTGCGGTTGTCGGTCAGGATCTGAACGTAGAGGGCAACACCGCCCGGACCGTATCCCTCGTACCAGACCTCTTCGTAATGGGCTCCTTCCACCTCACCGCTGCCCCTCTTGATGGCACGTTCGATGTTGTCGTTGGGCATCGAGGCGGACTTGGCCTTGAATATTGCCGTGGCGAGGACCGGGTTGAAGTCGGGGTTCGCCCCTCCCTCTCGGGCCGCGATCTCGATCGCCTTGGCCAGTTTACCGAACAGCTTTCCCCGGGCCGCGTCCTGGCGGCCCTTCCGATGCTTGATGTTGGCCCATTTCGAATGACCGGACATGTACCCCTACCTCAGATCAGGTCCAACAGCATCTGATGGATGCGCCCGTCCCCGGTGAGCTCGGGATGAAATGACGTTGCCAGGATCCTGGATTGACGCACCATGACCGGGTGGTCGTCGATCACGGCGAGGACGTCCACCTCGGACCCGACTTTCTCCACCCAGGGAGCGCGGATGAAGACTCCATGGAACGTCTCATCGAGCTCGGTGATTTCGAGGTCCGACTCGAACGACTCGTTCTGAGGGCCGAACGCGTTGCGTCGGACGACTACGTCGAGCACTCCGAGCAGAGGTTGATCGCCGTCGGTGACCGCGCCGGAGAGGAAGATCAGGCCGGCACAGGTGCCATAGGTCGGAAGACCGGCTTCGACGACCGTCTTCAGCGGTTCGAACAACCCAAACCGCACCGCCATCTTCCCGATCGTGGTGGACTCACCCCCTGGGATCACAAGGGCGTCGATCGTCTCGAGCTGCTCCGCCTTGTTGACCGGCACCGCATCTGCCCCGAGCGACTCCAGGATGTGCAAATGCTCCCGGACGTCGCCCTGGAGGGCCAGGACCCCGACATTGCTCATCTCACCAGCCCCGACTGGCGAGCCGTTCGGTCTCCCTCAGGGTGTCGATCTCGATTCCGGGCATGGCTTCGCCGAGGCCACGGGAGACCTTGGCAACAACCTCCGGCTCTCTCCAGAAGGTGGTGGCCTCCACGATCGCCCGGGCGTAAGCCTCGGGATGGGAGCTCTTGAAGATGCCGGAGCCAACAAACACCCCGTCCACCCCCAGAGACATCATCAACACGGCGTCGGATGGGGTGGCAATGCCCCCGGCGGCGAAGTTGACCACCGGCAGCTTCCCGGTCTCGGCCACCTCACGCACCAACTCGTAGGGGGCGGCGTGATCACGCGCCGCAGACATGAGCTGAGCGGAGTCCATCGTCGAGAGAACGCGGATCTGGTTGGTGACGGTGCGCATGTGCCGCACCGCCTCGACAACGTTGCCGGTGCCCGCCTCACCCTTGGTACGGATCATGGCAGCACCCTCGCCGAGTCGTCGCAGAGCCTCGCCGAGATTGCGGGCGCCACAAACAAACGGTGTGGTGAAAGCCCATTTGTCGACGTGGTGCTCCTCATCGGCAGGAGTGAGCACTTCGGACTCGTCGATGTAGTCGACCCCGAGAGCCTGGAGCACCGCGGCCTCGGCAAAGTGCCCGATCCGGCACTTGGCCATGACCGGGATGCTCACCTCGGCCTGGATCTCCTCGATCTTGGTCGGGTCGGCCATGCGGGCAACCCCGCCTTGTTTGCGAATGTCGGAAGGGACGCGCTCGAGCGCCATCACCGCTACGGCGCCTGCTTCTTCCGCGATTCGGGCTTCGTCGGCTGTGACGACATCCATGATGACGCCGCCCTTGAGCATCTCGGCAAGGCCCCTCTTCACACGATCTGTACCGGTTTCCACTTCTTGCTCCATCGGGTAACCCCATGATACAGGGTCCACCGTTGTGACCTTTACGGGATACTCGAAACATACAGATCCCGATAGGCGGCGCCGACCACGCTCCAATCGAACTCGGCGGCACGCTTGGCACCTGCCGCCGTCAGTTGGGCCCTCTCCTCGGGTCTGGCCAGAAGCTGAAGCAATGCGTTGGCGAGTGCCTCACTGTCACCCGACGGAAAGTGAAGCGCCGATCCTGCCGCCACCGAGACGAACGCCTCGAGGTCCGAGGCCACCACCGCCGCGCCGGCAGACATCGCCTCGACAAGGACGATCCCAAACGACTCCCCACCAGTTTGGGGGGCCACGTAAACTGCGGCCGAGCTGAGGACCCGGGCCTTGGTCTGATCGTCGACTCTCCCCAACCAGGTGATGTCTTCGGTGGCGCGATCGGCGCCCATCACGATCAGCTCCGCATCGGGCCGGGCCGTGACGACCTCGGGCCACGCCTCCAGCAGTAGATCGAGGCCTTTCCTGGGCTCATCGCGCCCGAGAAAGGCGACCCGGTTCTCTGATCGCGGAGTGTCGACTTGCATCGACGCGACATCGAGGCCGTTGGGAATGATCAGGACCTCCATTCGGGAGGGGAGGACCGAGGCCGCCATCGCGCTCACCGCGGTGACCGCGACCCAGTTGCCCATCGCCCAGTCCAAGAGCGGCCAGGGCAGCCGATACACGGCACGACCCACCGGCCCCGGGGCTGCGTGGAATGTGGCGACTACCGGCGGCCCGGCGTGGTTGGCGAGCAGGGAGACGAGGGGCATCAGCGGCTCGTGGACATGGAGGAGGTCGAGATCGGCAATCGCTCCCTCGAGCTTGCCACGAACCCTGGGGTTGAGGGAGATGGGCACGATCGAGCCATTGCCCGGGATCTTGACGCTGGAACCGAGATCCAATCCGTCGATGCCAGAGGGCAAACCGGGCCCGATGACGACCGCTTCGTCGCCATGTCGACTCAGGTAGCCGGCCAGCCCCAAGACCTGGGCTTGAACTCCACCCGGGATCGAAAGGTCGTACGGGCTGACGACGCCGACCCTGATCCGGCTCATTCTCGATCCGACGGCCAGTTGGGCTGCACCAGATGCCATTGCTCCGGTGATTCCCGAATCAGCGATTCCAGCTTCCAGGCCAAGGCCTGGGTCACCGCCATCACCTTCTCCGAACGCGTGCCCTCTTCGGGAATCGGGATGGCTGGGGTAACCACCACCCGATAACCGTTGTCACCATCGAAGTAGGTGGCAACCGGGAACAGCGGGGCGCCGGTGCGCAGCGCCAAAGTCGCCGGACCGGGGGGCAGAGTCGTTCGCTCACCAAAGAAGTCGACCTCGACTCCCCTCCCCTTGAGGTCGCGGTCGGAGAGAAGCGCCACCGCCTTGTTCTGGGCCAGCGCCGCTTCCAGTTTCCGCATTACCTCGGTTCCCCCGGTGGCCAGGACGATCTCGATGCCGAATTCGGCCCTCATGTCGGTGAACCAATCGGTGATGCGCGGGTTGGGGAGCTTCTCGGCCACGGCCACCACCGGAACCTCGACGGCGACGGCGACAGGCGCAGCTGCCTCCCAGTTCCCGACATGGGGCAGACCGAAGATCATTCCCTTTCCCTGATCGCGAGCCTCGATGATCAGGTCCAGTCCCTCGACCCTGGTGTGACGTTGTAGATCGGGAACCCGGCGGCCCCTCACCCACAACGCCTCGGCGTAGTAGCGACCGTAGGAGCTCATGACAGACAACGCGGCAGCCGCAGGATCGGCGCCGTTGCCGAGCGCCCTTCGCATGTGACGCTCCGCCATGCTCCTACGACCTCTGGCGAACCTGTGCCACACACGACCACCAGCCCGCCCGAGACCACGAGCGACCCTCGCCGGGAGGAGACCGACCAGCCCGGCACCTGCTCGCAGGAGGTAATAGCCCAACAGGTCCTTCACTCGAAGGAACGATAGGTATCGACGAAGCGCATCAGGGCTGTGATCCACACCAGGACCACATAGACCCAAAGCATGGGCTCGACGAGCCCGAAGATGAGACCCAACGTGAAGAGAAGGATGCGCTCGGCCCGGCCCATTAGCCCGCCCTTGCCACTGAATCCTTCGGCCTCGGCACGCGCCCGCAGGTAAGGCACCAGCATGGCGCCACCCATGGCCAGGACAACCAGGAGCAGGACCCTCTCGTTCTGGGCGAAGGCCACGCCCAGGCCGGCGAACGCTGCGATCTCCCCCATACGGTCGAAGACCGCGTCGAGGAAAGCCCCACGCGCCGTGACCGAGTCCGAAGCACGGGCGATCGACCCGTCCAACCCGTCGAGGAGCGAACCTACGAGGACGATCACGGCCCCTGTTCTGAGCGCGTGTGAGGCGATGACGATGGATCCCACGATCACGGCTCCCAGGCCGATGGCCGTCATCACGGTCGGTGTCACGCCGACGGCAGCGAGAGCCTTGCCGATGGGCTCGAGGAAACGGGTTACTCGGGGTCGAACCCGTGTGTCGATCACGACACTCCAAAGTAGCAGGCCGTCTGACCTTGCTGCTTCACGACAGCGTTAGGATCGGTGGTCGCTCAAGAGGAGGTCCGTTGCTACCCGAGAGAGTCCGTAACGTCGCCCTCGTCGGTCACGGCGGGAGCGGCAAGACCACACTGGCCGAGGCGCTTCTCTTCGTCGGAGGGGCAACAACCCGTGTTGGCAGCGTCGAGCAGGGCACAACGGTCCTCGACCACGAGCCTGAAGAGATCGACCGCGGGATCTCTCTCAGTCTTTCCGTCGCCACCTTGGAGTACCAGGACCACAGGATCAACCTGATCGACACCCCTGGATCGACCGACTTCTCAGGGGATGCCCGAGCAGGGCTCCGCGCCGCCGACCTGGCCCTTTTCGTCGTCTCGGGCGTGGACGGCGTGGAGGTGCAGACCGAGCAGTTGTGGAGGGCGGCGGAGGAGGAGGGGATCCCGAGAGCGGTGGTGGTGACAAAGCTCGACCGGGATCGTGCCTCTTTCGAACGGACCCTCGATCAACTCCGTGACGCATTCGGGAAGGCGATAGCCCCGATTCAGGTCCCGATCGGTGCCGAGGACAGCCTGCACGGTCTGGTTCGGGTCGCCACCGAGCGCGCCTACGAGTATTCGGGCGGAGAGAAACAGGGCAAGATGTCCGACCTTCCTCCCGAGGTGGAGGATCGGGTCCACAGCGCCCACACCTCCCTGGTCGAAACGGTCGTCGAGAGCGACGACGCCATGATGGAGGCATACTTCGAGGGCACCGAGCCCTCCCGCGAGCAGATCATCGAGACCGTTCATCAGGGGATAATCTCCGGTGAGATCCATCCGGTCCTGGTCACGTCAGCAGAGAAGATGATCGGGATCGATCTCCTCGCCGAGTTCATCGTCGAATACGGACCCAACCCGCTCGAGCGCCCCCTTCCGCCGCTGAGCGAAGGCGAGATCTTCGAACCGACCACCGATGGCCCGGTGGTCGCCTATGTGTTCAAGTCGGTTTCCGACCCGTTCGTGGGGCGAGTCTCTCTGTTTCGCATCTTCTCCGGGACGGTCAGGGCCGATCAGGAGCTGGAACTGGCGCGAGGTGGAAAGGTGCGGCTCCACAATCTGTTCAAGCTGCAAGGCAAAGACCATCACGATGTCCCCGACCTGCCGATGGGTGGGGTGGGAGCCGTGGCCAAGGTGGAGAACGTCCGGGTGGGTGACACCATGAGGAGCTCCGGCACCAACGTCGTCATCCAGCCTGTCGCTTATCCCCGCCCCGTCGCCGAGCTCGCGATCACCCCTCGCTCCCATCACGATGAGGAGAAGCTCTCGACCGCATTGCACCGTATCGAGGAGGAAGACCCGACCGTCCGAATCGAGAGACGGGCCGACACCGGAGAGACCATCCTTGCCGGTTTGGGAGACAGCCATCTCGACGTCACCGTTGCCCGCATCGCCCGTAAGTTCGGGGTGGAAGTCGACACCTCACTGCCGATCATCCCGTACCGTGAAACCATCACCACCAGCGCCGGAGCGGAAGGCAAACACAAGAAGCAGTCTGGCGGGCGCGGTCAATTTGGGGTCGCTCTCGTCAAGTTCGCCCCCAAGCCGAGGGGTTCGGGATATGAGTACATCGACTCGATCAAGGGTGGCTCGATCCCCCGACAGTTCATTCCAGCCGTCGACAAGGGGATCCAGGAGGCGCTTCAGAGGGGAATCCTCGCCGGGTACCCGGTGATCGACATCTCCGCAGAGGTCTACGACGGCAAGTTCCACGCCGTGGACTCGGACGAGATGTCGTTCCGAATGGCCGGGATCCA
>DASWKK010000193.1:0-42414 GCA_036396655.1 Acidimicrobiia bacterium | reverse complement strand
CGAGTTGTCGAGGTCGGCCAGACCGGTCTCCTCCCCTTCGGCCAGAGCCGCTCGCACTACCTCGGCCAGATCCATCGTTGCCCCCAACTCCCGGCCGTGCTCGACGATCAATCGGGCGTCCTTGAGGCTCTGTCGCAGCCGCGCGTGCGGATGCTCGTGATCACCGGCAACCATCCGCTCGCCCCATACGTCCATCGCCTTGGAATAGGCGAGCGAGTCCTTCAACACTTCGAGGGTCGTTCCCAGGTCCATCCCGGCCAGCTCGGCGACCACCAAAGCCTCGGCCAAGACCATGCGATGAACTGTCAAGGCATGATTGACGATCAGCTTGATCCTCGAACCCGACCCAACCGCGCCGACGTGATGATGGGATCGGCCGATTGCCTCGAATATCGGCAGACCCCTCAGATATGCCTCCTGCGGACCGCCCACCATCACCACCAAACCGCCGTGTTCGGCAACTTCGCTGTTCCCGCTCACCGTGGAGTCGCAGTAGGTGATGCCATGAGCCGACAACGCGCTCGCGATCACGACCGCGTCCTCGGGCAGACCGGTGGTGGTGTCGAAGACGTAAAGCTGGGAGACACCCGAGCTCACCAACCCGCCGTCTCCAAAGCACACTTCACGGGCGATGTCGGAGGTAGGAAGTGAGAGCAGTGCCATCGAACAGCCCTGCACCGCCTCGGCGGCCGATCCGGTGGGAATGCCGCCGCGTCCTTCGAACTCGGCCATTCGCTCCAGGTCCGGGTCGTAACCACGTACTTCAAACCCGGAGCCGATCAGGCGGGCGGACATGCGGGAGCCCATCAGACCCAAGCCGATAGCCGCCACGGGTCCGTCTTTCATCAGAAGCTGTACAACACCGTTGGGTTGTCGACCAGTATCCGACGTCTCATCTCTTCGTCGGGTGCCCACAGCTCGAGCTGCTCCAACAGGTCGGCGTCGTTGGGTTGATCACCGAATTTGTTCGGGTGCGGCCAGTCGGTGGCCCACAACATACGATCCGGGTTGGCCTCGATCAGAGCTCTCGCCAGCGGCACCACATCCGGCCAGGGTGGAAGGTCACCGACGCCGAGCCGGTTGGGCGCCGAGAGCTTGACCCAGGTGTCGCCCTCCCCCACCAGGTCGAGCAATGCCTGGAACGGGGGGGAACCCACCCCGTCCTGTGCCGGCATGTAGCCAAAGTGACCGATCGATATCGGAGCGTCGAGTGAGCGAAGCAACGGGAGCAGACCGGGCAGCTCGTGGCCGGCGAAGAGGAACTCGACGTGCCATCCCAGGGTGGCCACTCGCTTGGCCAGTGGTGGGACCTGATCGAGCTCCATCGGCATGCCCCCGGTGTTGTCGAGGTTGAGCCTGATACCTCGGGCGCCCCTGGCGTGCAGCTCCTCGAGGTCGTCGTCGGTGACGTCGCCGTCCACCGCCACCACCACTCGGGCCTGCTCGTGGATCTGGGCGGCAGCATCCAGGATGGCGGAGTTGTCGGTCCCGTATACCGAAGGTTGGGTGAAGACGACCCGATCGATCCCGAGTTTCTCGTGCATCGCCAGCATGTCGCCCAGGTTCGATTCCGGCGGGTTGTAACCGCGGTCGGGTATCAGCGGGTAGCCGTCCACGAAGACGTGGGTATGACAGTCCACCGACCCGGGGGGGACGGCGAGCCGCGCCCTGCGTGTGTCACGAATCGGAGGGCGACAGGTTGGGATCTCCGTCATCTGCTCAGGTGCTGATTGGTATCGCCAGATGGCGCAGGGTGATCTCGATGAGACGGTCGGCGTCCCCGGTCCGAGCGGCCTCCACCATTGCCAGATGGTCTCTGGTGGCAGTGCCCCTCAGGTCAGGGCTCCTCATCAGGGTGCTGCTCATGAATACCACCGTCGTGTCCTGAAGCCCCTTGATCAGCGCGATGAGCCGCCGGGACGAAGCAGCCTCGTAGAGCTTCTGGTGGAACGCCCGGTTTCCCTGGACCCACCCATCCCAAGTGTCGGCCGCCTCCATCCGGGCCAGAACCGCCTCAGCTCCGGCGAGTATCTCGGGCGTCATGCCGGCCACCGCTTCACCAACTGCCATCGGCTCGAGGACCTGACGGATCCGGATTATCTCCTCGACCTCCGACCTGGTGACCGCGTTCACGGTGCCGCCCCGGTAGCTGTCGATATGCACCAGGCCCTCGAAAGAGAGCTCGCGCAGTGCCTCGCGGACCGGAGTGGTGCTCACATCGAAGGTGGCGGCCAAGTCGGCCAGGCTGAGCCTGGTGCCACCGGCGAGCTCTCCGTTGAGGATCGATCTGCGCAGCGCAGCAGACACATAGTCGGTGGCCGTCCGCGGGCGCCCCGAGCGACGCAACACCGAGCCGGCCGATCCAAAATCAACAGTGTCCCTGTTCTCCACACTCATCCTCTCAGATCACTGGATTGCGCAAGGTGCCAATCCCATCGATTGAAATCTCCACCACATCGCCGGAGGCTAGATAACGCGGTGGGTCGAAACCGATTCCGACCCCTTTGCCGGTGCCGGTGGCGATCACATCGCCCGGCTCGAGGGTCATTACCTCGCTCAAAGTTGCGATCAGGGTCTCGACACCGAAGATGAGGGCGCTGATCGGGGCCTCCTGCCGCACCTCTCCATTGACCACCGTTCTCATCCAGGACGAGCCAATATCCGGGAGCTCGTCGATGGTGATGACCCAGGGCCCCATGGGGCAAAAGGTGTCGGGGCTCTTCCCGACAAACCACTGCACATGTCTCTTCTGCAGGTCGCGAGCGGTGACGTCGTTGAGGATGGTCCACCCGAAGACATGATCGAGGGCGGACGATGCCGCCACGTTGCGGGCGGGGCGTCCGATGACCACGGCCATTTCGCCTTCGTAGTCCGTGGTGCCGGTGGGATCGTTGGCGAGGACGATGGCATCGCCTGGCCCGATGACCGAGGTGGGTGACTTGGTGAAGATGACCGGGTGATCGGGGATCATCTGCTTCTCAGATGCGTCGAAGCCGGAGTCAGAGAACTCCTGGGCGTGGTCGCGATAGTTGCGACCCACCGCCATGATGTTCTTGCGCGGGACGATAGGCGCCAGGAGATGGACTTCCGCCAGAGGGAGCCGCGAACCTCGAGAAACGGCGGCGTCAACCTCGGCGCGATCCCACTGGGCGATGAGATCGATACTGTCCTCGGGCAAACCCGACGACGACAAATCAACGACAGTGTCGTCCTCGACCACGCCAAGACCGCGCTTCTCCTCCTTCTCAAACCTGGCTAACCGCATCGACGCTCATGGTACATCGTGCATGATGCATCCTGCATTGGCTCCGGATGGTTCATCCACCAGTCTCCAACACCTCGATCACGGCACTGATGTCGCTCGGTCCCCAACCTTGCTCCTTGGCCCGCCGGAGGACTGCCGCGGCGGTTGCCCCGACCGCACCGGCAGACCGTCGCAACTCGGCCAGACCCAGATCCTTGGCCATGAGGTCCACCGTGAACAAGGGAGTGTGGTCTCTGAGCGCCATCGGACCCGCCTTGTAATCGAGCAGTTTGGGCACCGCTCCCCGACGGAGGATCTCGAGGCAGGTCCCGGTGTCGAGCTTGGCCTGCTCCATCTCCAGGATCGCTTCCGCCAGCGACACGAGATGGGCGGTCAACAGACGGTTGGTGATCAGCTTCATCTCCAGGCCAGCCCCGTTTGGCCCGAGATGATGGACCGATGAGCTGAAGACCTCGAGGAGAGAACGGGCCCGCTGCACTGCGTCGGCCGCGCCCCCGACCATCACCGCCAGAGTGCCGGCAACGGCGTGGACCGAGGTACCGCTGAGAGGGCAGTCGAGAAAGTCGTGGCCGCGCTGACGCGCTTTCTCGCCGATGGCCCGCGAGACGTCGACGTCGATCGTGGACAGGTCGAGACACAGAGAGCCTGGTTCCAACCGATCAAAGAGACCTCCCAGGTAGACCTCCTCGACCTGAGGGGTGTCAGGTAGTGACGTGATCACCACCGGGCACTCGAGGCTCGACGGATCATCGATGACTTCCACGCCTATGGCCCGCGCCTCTTCCTGAGCGGACGGCGAGGGGTCGAATCCGATCACTTGGTGCCCCGCCGCCACGAGATGACCGGCAATCGGCCTCCCCATCCTCCCCAAGCCAAAGAACCCGATGGTCGTCATGGTGATCCTCCGATCAATCCTGGCTCATCTCCAACGCGTCCCAGACCCGGCCGATGGCCGAGCGCACCCCGGGGTGCGCCGGTGAGATCCCTACCCGGGGCCGCTCGGCGTCGACCTCGATCGTCTCGATCAGCGGGCCGGGGCCGCCTCTCATCACCGACACTCGATCGGCCAGCATCACCGCCTCGTCCACGTCGTGTGTCACCAGAAGGATGGTGCGGGGATCCATCTGCCAATGGGTCTCGAACTCCTCGTGGAGCTTTCTCCGATTGAGAGCGTCGAGATGGGCGAACGGCTCGTCCAACAAGAGGACCTCGGCATCGTGCGCGATGCCCCGGCCCAAGCCGGCCATGGTCTGCTGGCCCAAGGAGAGCGTGTCGGGCGTCTGGGCTTTCACCCTCCTCAGACCCATGCGACTGGTGTGGTAGTCGCGGATCTTCTGGTACATCTGGTCCGGCTTCTCGCTGAACTCGGCGCTGATCGCGATGTTGCGCTCGACGGTCCACCACGGAAGAAGACGTGGATCCTGGAACACCAGCGCCGTCCTGTTCTCGTGCCGCTTCAGCCCGATGAAGTCGACATCGCCAACCGTTGGTTTCTCCAGTCCAGCTATCACGCGCAGCAATGTGCTCTTGCCACAACCATTGGGGCCGACCAGGGCGTGGACACTCCCGGACGCCACGTCGAGATCGAGATCCGAGAGGACCAATGAGCCTCCTGCGCTGTACGCAAAACCCACTCTCCTCAACCTCAGACGCATCGTCTCCTCCCGTGACCTGTCACCAGCACACCCGCTTTACGATGCAAAGTATCGATTGTCTGATATATGATCCGGCGAGGACGTCCCCCAAAGGGGTGGGCGTACCCATCAAACCGCGACGAATCGGGAGGTAAAGGTGCGACCAAGATCGAGATGGCGTTGGGTGACACTCATCACCATGCTGGCATTGGTGGCGGCGGCATGTGGTAGCGACGGAGGGGAAGCAGAGGGGGATGGCGATGCACGAACCGTCATCCGTTTCGCATTCGCCCCGGATCCGGTTTGGGACTACATGAACGACAACGGGTTGATCGTGGCGTGGGAGGAGGAGTTCAACACCAGAGTCGTCACCAGCTCGACCTGGGACGAGTTCACCTTCTTCGCCGGTGGCCATGGTGACATCGTCTCCATGGGCACCCAGGAGATCCCGGTGCTGGAGCAGGAGACGGAGATCGAGACGGTCACCTTCGGGAAATACAACTTCCAGCGATCTCCGATGATGACCCGGGCCGACACTGGCTACACCACCCTGGAGGACGTGCCCCCGGGCTCACCTATCTGCGTGAGCAGCCCGGTGTCCAACACCCAGTACTGGTCGGTGGCCATGAACGAGCTACACGGGATCGACTACAGGGTCGGCGGCGGTGACTACGAGCTGATCGTCAACGATCACTTCGTCAACCCCCAGAACCTGCTCAATGGTGACTGTGAAGCAGCGGTGATCATCCCGGAGGCGGCGGCGCCTTACCTGAGGACCGGTGAACTGGTTCTTATGTACGACGGGCTCATGCCGTTCCAGCAATACACCCAATTCTCCACCGTTGACGACGGCGAGAATCACGTGATGTCCAACCTGTTCACCGCCACGGAGGAGTTCTACGACGCCAACCCTGAGGCGGCGGCGGCGTTCCTGGTGCTGTGGCAGCGTGGCATCGACGCCTGGTCTGATCCGGCCATCCAGGCCGAAATCATCGAGACCTATCCCCAGCACTTCTCGGTCGAGGAGCCGGAGGACGTGGCCTTCATCCAGGAGTTCATGTCCGGTGACGGCGACTGGTTCGTCGACTCGGTCTACCTGACCGAGGAGTGGGTGGAGTCCGAGCGGGCAATCTGGGACTTCATGACCGAGCTCAACCCTGAGAACCAGAACTATCTCGAGCCCGGCTTCGAGCAGCCTCGATTCGAGATCGTCGAGGCGCCATCGAGCTGAGAACCCGGGAGGTGAGTGGGCGTAAGCTCACTCACCTCCCCTGACCCTCGGGGAGCGGAGGACCTACTTGGCGACGACACTGGAGGAGAAGGCACCGGGCGTTCGGTCTGCAGAAGAAGAACGTCTCATCGCCCTGCGCAGACGCGACACCAGACGCAAATGGTTCTGGCGCATCGCCGGCTACGTCGTGGTGCTCGGTGTCTGGGAGTTCCTCTCCGGTCGCATGCTCAATGAGAACCTCCTCCCCGGTCCGACCCGGATCGTGGAGACATTCCCCCAACTGATCGAGAGCGGACGCTTCTTCAGCAGCTTCGGCGCCACCCTCACCCGGATCGGAGTCGGTTTCGGCCTCGCCTTCCTATTCGGAGTCATCCTGGGGATCCTCACCCAGAGCCGGTGGATAGACGGGTTCTTCAAAGACGCCACCACCATCAGCTTGGTCTCCCCGGGTCTGATCTGGGCCCTGGTCGGACTGGTGATCTGGGGCTTCGAGCCCCAGGGCTGGATATTCGCCATCTTCATGACCACCTTCGCCCTGGTCACCGTTAACATCGCCGAAGGGATCAGGGCCCTGCCCAAGGACCTGATGGACATGTCCCGGGCGTTCGGTGTGTCCACCGCGCGCCGTCAGCGCGAGATCGTCATCCCGTTCCTCGCCCCGTTCATCTTCACCGCCCTCCGCTTCGGCTTCTCCATCGGGTGGAAGGTCACCGTGCTCACCGAGGTGTTCTCCTCCAACAAGGGGATCGGCTTCGAGATGCGGGTCGCATCCCAGCTGTTCCGGATGGACGAGTTCTTCACCTGGGTGCTCTCCTTCTTCGTCTTCGCCCTCTTCCTGGAGAAGGTCGTCCTGCAGCGTTACGAGAACAAGTTCTTCCGCTGGAGAGAGGAAGTGGTGTCGTGAGCACAGTCGTGACCACCGCGCCCTCCAGCCGAGGGGGTCTCCGACATGTCGTCGGCTCCCCGCTGACTGCCCGGGTCCTCTTTCCCTTCGTGGTGATCGGTGTCTGGTACTTGATCTACTACACCATCGACTCACGGATCTTCCCCACACCACAAGAGGTGGTGGTGTTCATGTGGGAAGAGGTCACACTGACCAGCGGAGTCAGATACGGAAGTGTGGTCTCCAACCTCTACGGGATGTTCCTCATCTCGATCGCGCGGCTCACCGTTGGGTTTTTCATCGCCTTGGGCGTGGGCACCGTTGTCGGTCTGGCCATGGGTCTCTCCAAGTCGGTGGATGCCTTCTTCCACGATTGGGTGATGGCGATCCTGGCGATGCCCGCCTTGGTCTGGGCATTGTTCCTCGGGCTTGCCTTTGGGTTCGGGCACGAGGCTCCGGTGCTGACGGTGATCCTGGCCGGTATCCCCTTCGTCATCATCAATGTGAGGGAAGGCGTTCGCAATACCCCCAAAGAACTGTTCGACATGGCGCGGGCATTCGACGTCCCCCAGAACAAGATCACCCGTCACGTCCTCCTCCCCTCGCTGATGCCGTTCTTCTTCGCTGCCATCCGCTACGCCTATGCGATCGGGTGGAAGGGCCTGGTCATCGCTGAGGTGTTTGGCTCCGACCGAGGCATGGGATGGACCATCAAGTTCTGGTACGACGCCCACCGGGCCAAGGGCGTGATCGGATACGCCCTCTTCTTCATCATCTTCGCTCTGGCATTGGAGAAGCTGGTCTTCGATCGTCTGGCAGATCGAGCGTTCAAGTGGCGACCGAAGATGTCGGCGGTCGAGTTGGCCGAAGGCGACTTCGGAGCTGTGGCGGCTGAGGGCTTCCTCGTCGTTGAGGACCAGGCCGGCATCGATGCAACCGTGTCGAAAGGTGGGAATCTGTAAATGGCTGAGATCAAGGTCGAGGACCTGCACAAGGAGTTCGGGGTGGGCGAAGATCGCGTCGTCGCCCTGGAAAAGGTCAACATGGAGGTGCGGGGCCACGTGTTCGTGTCGATCGTCGGCCCCTCCGGCTGTGGCAAGTCGACGCTGCTCAACATCCTGAGCGGGATCGAGACCCCAAGCTCGGGAACGGTGACCATCACCCAGGACAATCGTGATGCCGAGCCGGGTTACGTGTTCCAGGCGGCGCGCCTCCTCCCCTGGCGGACTGTGATGGACAATCTGCTCTTTGTGCAGAAGGACCGCAGTGACGCCACCAAAGATCGTTGTCAGAAGTACCTGGAGATGGTCCAGCTCGGAGACAAAGGTGACAAGTACCCGGGCGAGCTCTCGGGCGGTATGCAGCAGCGGGTCGGGATCGCCAGAGCTTTTTCCATCGAGCCCGATGTCCTGTTCATGGATGAGCCTTTCAGCCATCTCGACGCCATCACCGCACGCTCGCTCCGTCGTGAGCTACACGAGATGTGGCGTCAGACCCGAAAGACCGTGCTCTTCGTGACACACGACGTGGGTGAGGCAGTGGAGCTGTCCAACCGCATCCTCGTCTTCGCCAAGGGCGGCAAACTCGAAGACGACCTCCAGATCGACCTCCCCTTCCCCCGGGACCCGGCCGACGAGGACGTCGCCGTGGCCAAGGCACAGGTCCTCCGCAAGTTCGAGGAGCTCGACCTGGTCGCAAGCTAGAAACAAACCAACGGCCGGTTCATAAAGACGAATTGGGAGGAGAGTATGACATCTCGATCTGGACGGTTGATAGGCCTGCTCGCCGTGGTGGCCCTGGTGGTCGCCGCATGCGGAGACGGTGACGGCGAAGGCACGACGGATGGAGACACGAGGACGGTGATCAGGTTCGCCTTCGCTCCGGACCCGGTCTGGGACTTCCTCAATGACAACGGTCATCTCGTGGAGTGGGAGGAGGAAAACAACATCCGGATCGTCACCAGCACGACCTGGGACGAGTTCACCTTCTTCGCGGGTGGTCACGGTGACATCGTGTCCATGGGCACCCTAGAGATACCTGTCCTGGAACAGGAGACCGACATCGAAACCGTGACCTTCGGCAAGTACAACGCCCTTCGCGACTCGATGATGACCCGGCCCGACACCGGCTTCGAGACGATCGCGGACATCCCACCCGGCTCCACCTTGTGTGTGGCCAGCCCGGTATCAGCCACAGGTTTTTGGGCAGTGGCCGCCAACCAGTTGCACGATCTCGACTTCCGGGTGGGTGGAGGCGACTTCGAGCTGATCGTCAACGATCACTTCGTCAATCCGCAGAATCTGGTGGACAACGAAGACTGTGTAGCGGGGATCTTCATCCCGGAGGCGGCGACCAGCTACATGCGAACGGGTGACATGGTGGTGATGTACGACGGGCAGTCGCCGTTCCAGCTGTACAACACATTCCCGGGGATCGAGAGCGACGAAGCGCACATCATGTCCAACCTGTTCACCGCCACCGAGGAGTTCTACGACGCCAACCAAGAAGCGGTGGCGGCTTTCCTCGCGCTGTGGCAGCGCGGCATCGAGCTCTGGGAGGAGAACCAGGCCGCCATCATCTCGACGTACCCCCAGCACTTCGCGGTGGAGTCCCAGGAGGACATCGACTTCATCACGGAGTACATGGCCGGGCCCAATGACTGGTTCGTCGACTCGGTCTATTTCACCGAGGATTGGGTGGAGGCAGAGCAGGCGATCTGGGACTTCCAGACCGAGCTCGATCCGGACAACGCCAACTACGTCGAAGCCGGCTTCGAAAAGCCTCGGTTCGAGGTGATCCCCGCGCCAGAATGGGGTCTTACCCACCCCGGAGCGCAGTTGTCCCCCCTTCTCCGAAGGGGGGACCGCCCGAACGCAGTGGGGGCGAGGGGGGTTAGGTCTAGGCGCCGTCGACGCCGAGCGCGCGCCGAAGGTTCCTCACCCGTGATGTGTGGTCGGTGTGCGCGACCGGTGGTAACGGCTCCGAATTGGTGACGGGGAGCACCACGAAGTGGGGGCCCGGCTCGGACAGAAGCCGGGGCAACTCGAGTTCAAAGCTCGACAGCTGCTCGATCCGCTCCACCTTCTCTATACCGGCGCCCCGGGCGAGGAGGACGAAGTCCACCTTGCTGGAGAATGGCTGACCCCCGGTCATCTCGTAGCCACGGTTCTCCAGGAGGAGGACGAGGAGATTGGGTGGCCCGTGCCGTCCAATGGTGACCAGAGAGCCCAGACTCATCAGAAGACCGCCGTCTCCTTTGAGGACGATGACCTTCCGCTCCGGCCGGGCAAGGGCCAGACCGAGTCCGAAATCAGAGGCGTGACCCATACCGAACGCCAGGAAATCGAAGTCGAGGGGATGGGTCGAAACCAACGGCCACTGGAGGGTGGCGGTCATGGTCGTCACCACGATCTCGTCGCTGCGCCGAGCAGCGAGACCACGAAACAGGTCGAGTCGCTCCATGCTCACGGGCTGAAAGGGTGGCCGTAGACAACGACGGCCGGCCGGGACGTCGCACCTGCCATGGCCGTCATCTCGTCGATCACACCGAGATCGTCGTTGTTCATCAGCATTCGGTGAGGCAGTGCCCAGGCTTGGAGAAGTGGCTCTGTGTAGGTGAAAGCAGAGTCGACGGGGAGGGCTCCGGACATCGCTCCCGGATACCCTCGCCACCCCACGAGCAGAAGCAACGGGATGCTGGGTCCGATTCCGCAGCCACGTAGCGCGTCGCCTGCCTCCATCAGACCCGTGTTTTGAAGGACCACGACCGGCCTGCGCCCGCCCACCCAGAGCCCGGCGGCGATGGCGATCCCCTCTCCTTCCCGGGTCGGCAGATAGACCTCGATGTCCGAATCGTCGACCAAAGCCTGATACAGGTACCGGCTCTCCCCGTCCGGGATCGATACCGCGTCCGTGAAACCGAGACCCTTGAGGACCGACACCGTTCGGGTTGCGCTGGCACTCATCGCCACACCGGGGCAACACCGAGCCGTTCGCCCCAGAGCTCAAGCTGCTGCACAACCGCGTGTGAAACCGGGATTCCCTCCTCGAGATGGCGCTCCTCGGCCATGGCCTCCGGCTCGCCGTGGATATGGATGCGATCGTGGCCGGGCGCCTTCTCTGAAGCGCGGATTCGGTCGAATGTTGCCTCCATGTCGGTCTGGACCTCGTCGACGGGACGGAACCCGTCGATCCGAAGTGCTCCCATCAGGTGGCCCATGGCCGGTGGTGACTCACCGGAAGCACCGGCGATCCGGGCCTCGAAATCGGTGCCACTGAGCGCACCGCACAGCAGCTCGACCAGTAGGCCCAGCCCGTATCCCTTGTGGCCGCCGCTCTCAGGTCCCTCCCCACCGAGCGGGAGCAGCGGCGCGTCGAACGAGAGCACCCCGTTGCCGTCGAGGGATGGCGTCTGCGTCGAAGCGACCCATCCCGGTGACGGCTCGCGGCCCTCCCTGAGAGCTGATTCCACTTTGCCCACTGCGACGGCCGAGGTTGCCATGTCGAGAGCGAAGTCGGTGCCGTCGCGACCACCGGGAATCGATACTGCCAACGGGTTGGTGCCGAGAAGCGGCTCGGCGCCGAAGGTCGGCGCCACCCGACCACCGCTGTTAGACATGCTGATTCCGATCAGGCCCGACCGCTTCGCCCGGTCCGCCCAGAATCCGGCATACCCGAAGTGGCTGCTGTCCTTGACGACGACGAAACCAGTGCCGTGCTCGGATGCCATCCGAATCGCTTCTCCCATCGCACGCTCGGCGGCAACGATCCCGATGCCGTTGCCCGCATCGAGACGACCGGTGGTGGCAGTCTTGGCAGTGAACTCGAGAACCGGGCGGGGCAGGATCACGCCACGCTCGAGACGAATCAGGAAGTAGGGGATGCGGGCCAGGCCATGACTCCTTATCCCCCTCAGGTCGGCACTGACCAGCACTTCAGCCACCAGCTCGGCGTCGGCTGCCGGTACCTCCATGGCACCGAACAGGTCTGCCACGAACCTTCGGGCGATGTCGGCCTGAATCCGGGCCGGGTCCGGTGGTGTCCCTGCTGTGTCCATCACTCCTGGCGGATCATATAGGATGCACGATCGCTCGAACCGCAAACCGATCCGCCGAACCGGGAAGAGATGACACCTTCATCGGAAACCCTTGTGGAGATCCCGCCACCGGAGGTTTCCCCTGTGAACACTCACGTGTGGGCCTTGGTGATGATGCTCATCGCCTCCCTCGCCGGGCTCTTCGTCATCGTCTCGATCACCGAGCCCCGGATCCCGCCGTTGGAATGGACACGCCAGCTCGGACCGTCAGGCTCGGTCAACATCGACAGTCTGGTCGGCACCGATGATGGGTTTGCCTTGCTGTCGGGTATGACCGCGGGGGGAGTGGTTCTCTGGTGGTCAAGTGACGGCTCATCCTGGAGCTCACAAACTCTCCAGGGGGCACCGTCCCAGCTGGCGCCGTTGGACAACGGACTGCTGGCATACAGCGTCCGCATCGGGCGGACGCTCGAATCCGTCGGCGACCAGTGGTTGGAGGCGGAGGACAACTTGGTCTTCCCCGACGAGGTCAGGTCACGACAGGGCTCGGGCAGACCGAGCCTGGTCGACACACGACATGGGCTGGTCACCCTTTCGTTGTACGGCGATGTGTGGTGGTCACAGGATGGGGCAACGTACGACCTGGTGGTCGCGGACCCCGCCTGGGGCTCGGGCAGCGAAGTTGACCTTGCCTTCGACTCCGTTTGCCGCCCGCCCACCCGTATCTCTCCCGATGTGCCCCCAATGGTCGAGACCGAGTCGGGTCTGGTGGCGCTGGTGTCGAGCAACCCGGCCGAGCCCTTCGGGATCTGGCCGGTCTGCGAGCCCGAAGTCTGGTTCTCAGAAGACGGGAGCACATGGACCGGCTCGGGTGCCATCCTCGGAGATGGCGCCTATGTGTACAACCTCGCCTGGCGGCAGGGCCGCTACACCGCAGTCGGCGGGTTCGAGATCGGCACCCCGGCGGTGTGGACCTCGGCCGACGGGATCGACTGGGAGCCGATCGGCACCTTTGCCTCCGTCGCAGACGCCGACCTCTACACGGTGGACGCTGGTCCTGCCGGCTGGGTGATCCTGGGCCGGGACAGCCAGGTCTCGGGCACCGTTGGGTGGACCTCATTGGACGGGCTCTGCTGGCTACCGCTGCCTTCGCCGGTATCGGGGAGCGATAGCGCGGTCACCACCGAGCACATCCTCATCGTCGATCGCACCACCTACCCCGAGGTATGGCGCGGCGCCGTCACTGGCGGAAGCGGCTCCTGTTGATGACAGCACGGAGCGGGGCCCACCTCCTCGTCGAGTCGCTCCTCGCCGAAGATGTCGATCTCCTCTTCGGGATCCCCGGGGTGGGGACGTTGGCCGTGTACGACGCCTTCATCGACCATCCCGAGTTGCGCCACATCGAGGTCCGGCATGAGCAGTCGGCGGTGTTCATGGCCGACGGCTATGCCCGGGCCTCGGGCCGGGTCGGGGTGGCCTTCACCTCCAACGGCCCCGGCGCCCTCAACACAGTGACCGCGATGGCCACCGCCCACAACGACAGCGTCCCCATCCTCCATCTGGTCAGCGAGAACCCGCCCGAGGTGCGTCGCAAGGGGAAGGGCCACTTCCACGACATCTCCGATCAGTTCGGGATCTTCCGACCGGTCTCAGGGTATGCGGCCCAGGTTGCCCTGGCCGACGAGATCCCGGCCGCAGTGAACACAGCCTTCTTCGCCCTCCGCAACCGACGACCCCGACCCGCTCTCGTCGAGTTCGCCAACGAGGCCTTCACGACCACATCCTCGGTATCGGCGCTCCCTCCGGCGGAACGACTCTCGCCCCCGATCGACCCGGACACACTGGCCCGAGCCGCCCAGATCGTGGCTGAGGCAGAGCGACCCTTGGTCTGGGCCGGAGGGGGTATCGCCACACCCGAGTCCTCAGCTTTGCTCACCCGGGTCGCGGAGCGGCTCGGTGCGCCGGTGATCACCACCCAGAAGGGCAAGGGGGCGATGAGCGGCGAGCACCCTCTCCACATCGGGAACTGGGCCAACGAGCAGCCCACCAGGGATCTCATCGCCGACTGTGACGTGTTGCTGGCGGTAGGTACGAGGTTCTCCTATTTCCCAACTGGTGGCTGGACACTCCGGCTCCCGGAGCGCATCGTGCAGATCGACCTCGACCCAGCAGAGATCGGCCGCAACTACCGGGTGGAGGCGGGTGTGGTCGGCGATGCCGGCCGGGTCCTCGAAAGTCTCGAATCGGAGCTCGATCGCATCGGCCACACGCCGTTGCCCTGGCGGGACGACGAGGTAGCTGACCTGCTGAGCCGGATCACCGCCTCCGTGGGCACCCCTGTCGAGGCAGGCGTGCTGGAACAGATCAGGGCGGCCCTCCCACCGGATGCCCTGGTCTTCAACGACCCGACCACCATCGCCTTCTGGGCTCGCTCACTGTGGAAGACCGACCGCCCTCGTACCTGGTTCGTGCCCTCCGGGTTTGGGACGCTTGGTTTCGCTCTGCCTGCCTCGATCGGGGCACGGCTGGCTCGGCCCGAGACTCCGAGTGTGGCCATCATCGGTGACGCTGGGATCATGTTCACCGTCCAGGACCTGATGACGGCTGTGCAGGAGAACGTGCCCGCCATCGTCCTGGTCTTCAACGACAAGGGCTATGGAGTGGAGCGGAGACATCAAGACCATCTCTATGGGAGGCGAAGCGGCGTCGACGTGCGCCCGCCCGATTTCGTCGCCCTGGCCCACGCCTTCGGGGGGAGAGGGATCCGGGTCGAGGATCTGAGCCGAGTCGGGGAGACGTTGGCATCGGTGCTCGACGCCGACGGTCCGACCCTCATCGAAATCCCCAACCGGTTCGACCACCCCGGATACGGGTCTTTTGGAACATATGAGAAAGGAACGAGTTGACGATCGACATCCACGCCCACGCCATCGTCCCCGACGCCCTGTCGACGATGGCTTCCACCCATCCCGACCATGGCCCCACCATGGTCGAGGACGACGGGCGTCGCTATCTCCTCTATCCGGGTCGGGAGCGACTCGGCCCGCTGCCCGAGGCCATCTTCGAGCCGGAGATCCGGTTGGCCGACATGGACCGCCAACGGGTCGACCTCCAGGTGATCGCCATCCCCCCGCCCAACTTCCACTATCACGTCCCCCCCGAGGTCGGCGCCGACTTCGCCCGAATCCAGAACGACGCCCTGATCGCCCTCAGTGACACCATGCCCGACCGGTTCCATGTCTTTGCCACTCTCCCCCTCCAGGACATTGGGGCTTCGATGGATGAGATCGCCCGTGTGGCCCCGTTCCACCGGGTGCGTGGAGTGCAGATCGGGTCCAACATCGATGGCACCGACGTCGACGATCCGTCATTGGAGCCAGTGTGGGCCGAGATGGAGCGAAGGAACCTGCCGGTGTGGTTCCACGCCGATCAACGTTCGATCGCGGGTGCCGACCGCCTCAAGACCTACTACCTGCAGAACCTGATCGGGATCCCGCTCGAATCGACCATTGCCGCAGCCAAGCTCATCTTTGGTGGAGTCCTGGATCGGCACCCGGACCTCAGATTCGGGTTCACCCACGGTGGCGGGTTCTCCCCCTATCAGATCGGGCGTTGGGAGCACGGTTGGACGGTCCGGCCGGAGTCCAAAGTGCACATCACGGAGCAAGGTCCCCGACATTTCTTCGGGACCATGTTCTTCGACAGTCTCACCCACGATGCGCTCTCCTTGGAGATGTTGGGCCGCCGGGTGGGCTGGGATCATGTGGTCCTGGGGAGCGACTACCCCTTTGACATGGCTTCGACCGATCCGGTGGCGGGTGTGGAAGCAGTCGGACTGGGAGACGACGAGCGCTCTATGGTGCTGGACGAAAACGCCAACCGGTTCCTACGCCCCTTGGATCAGGACGACCGATGAGGACGACGCACATCGGGAGCCTCGAAATCTCTGTGATCGGGTTGGGCTGCAACAACTTCGGCCGCGCCCTCGACGCCGGTCAGTCGGCTGCGGTGGTCCAAGCCGCTCTGGAAGCCGGGATCAACCACTTCGACACGGCCAGCAACTACGGGGAAGGCCAATCGGAGTCGTTCCTGGGCGCGGCGTTGGGCGACCGGCGTGACGAAGTGGTGATCGCTACCAAGGTTGGAGTTGGCATCCCTGGGTGGGAGGGCAGCGGAGGGGCCAGCCCCGAATATATCCGTCAGGTTCTGGAGCGGAGCCTCACCGCATTGGGCACTGACCATGTCGACGTCTACATGATCCATTTCCCCGACCCGAAAACCCCTATCGAGGACACCTTGGAGGTGCTTGCCGAACTGGTCGAGGAAGGCAAGGCCCGCGAGATCGGTTGTTCCAACTTCGACCCGGCCCAACTCACCGAGGCACTCGAAGTGTCGAAGGCAAACGGATGGCCGGCCTTCGTGTGCGATCAGGTGCACTACAGCATGGTGCACCGGGAACCGGAGACCAACGGGCTGGCCGACTTGTGCGTCGAGACCGGGGTGGCGCTGCTCCCCTACTACCCCCTGGCCAGCGGGTTGTTGACCGGCAAGACCCGACGTGGCGCCGAGCCTCAGGGTCGCTTGAAGATGGATCGCTATCAGGAGTTCCTCACCGAGGAGAACTTCGATCTGGTCGAGGGGCTGGAGCGGTTCGCAGCCGATCGTGGAGTCACCATGGTCCAGGTCACTCTGGGCTGGCTACTCGCTCAGAAGGCGGTCCCGGCCCTGACCGCCGGTGCCACCAGCCCGGAGCAGGTGGTCGCCAACGCCGCTGCGGCGGAGTGGGAGCCAAATGAGGCGGATCTGGCCGTATTGAGCTCTCTGCTCCAGCACTAGACGACCCGGGGTGACCAATACCGGCCACGACCGTCATCTCGATCACGTTGGCCCGCCGTGGATGGCGTCGAGGACGATCCGGTTGGGGTGAATCCGGCAGATGACCCTCGTCTCCTGCCCTTGCTGTTCACACGGATAGACGTATCCGTAGAAGCGAGGGTGCCGGGTGTAGCGACGGGTCAGCGCATCGAGATGCGCCAGGGCTCCCTCGGTGACCAACTCCGCTTCACCGCGGATCTCGATGAAGCGCACGGTGTTGTCGGGGTCGACGACGAGGAGGCTGAGCTTCGGGTCCCGGAGCAGGTTCCGACCCTTGCTCCGCTCCAAGGTGGTGTTGACCGTGGCGCACTCCCCGTCGTGATCCACCCAAACCAGGCTCGACCGGGGCCATCCGTCCTCATCCATCGTCGTCAAAACCCCACAGATAGGTCGGGTGAGAAGGTCGTGGTGGGTCGGAGGAATCGTCATCGAGGTCCTGCGGCGCCTCCTGTCTCCGACCAATCCCGTGCCACCACCCCGGCGGGCAGGATGTGACAGAGCACGGGAACCTCGGTCTCGGCGAATTGGGCCGGGACCATGTCGCCGAAATAGCGAACCGGCCGCCCCGCGTACTTCGACGAGAGATCGTCCAGGTGCTGCAGGGCATTCTGCTCGCTGATGTCGATCACCGTCCCCCGGATCTCGAGATAGCGAAGCGGCTGGGCAGGGTCGAAGCAGAGCAGGGTGACTCGGGGGTTGCGACGCATGTTGCGTTCCTTGCGGAAGCCACGCATGGTGTTGACCCGGACGCAGGTCCCGTCGAAGTCGCACCACACCACCGACGTCTGGGGCTGCCCGTCGGGCATCACAGTGCTCAGGGCAGCCACCGGGGGACATTCGACCAGATCGAGATGCGACCGGGGGATCGTGGTCATGACCTCCACCTCCATGTCCTCGGTCAACCTCTGACCCGATCTAGCGAGCGACGCCGGTTCTTGGTGTGACGGCGACGGCGCATCGCCCATTCCACTCCCAGGATGCACAAGACGGCGCCGATGGCGATCCCGAACACCGCCAGCGCACCATTGACCGAGCTCATCGCCTCGGGAGCGAAGACCAATGTGGCGGCCAAAGCGATCATCACCACTCCCCCCACCAGCTTGAGGAGCCTTCCGGCGCGCTCTTCCAACTTCATCGCCCTCATGGCGAACACAGCCAGGCCGAACACGACCAGCTCGTCGAGGAGAAACACGAGCATGTAGAGAGCGAACAAAGGGATCGCTCCGGCCAGGCCGACGTTCTGCTCAGTGACCAGGTTGGCCCATAACAGCGGGTATCCGGCGGTGCACGGTGTCTCCAGGATCGAGACACCGACCGCGAGGAGAGCAGTCCCGGCCAGGGCGGCCGGCAACGCCTTGTCGCTGGCCGCCACGGAGCGCATCCGCTGGTAGAGCCATGGCTTCTGCTCGTCGGAGATGGTCAGCGACGGTCCTCGACGAAACCAGAAGTAGTCCTTGAGATTGATGAAGCCGAACCCGAGTGCGATCGCCGCCATCGCCAGCCGAACCCACTCCAGGTTGGCGGCGAAGGAGAGGAAACCGTAGATGCCGGCCATGTAGAGGCCGTACAGCAGGGTGGTGACGAATAGAAACGTCCCTCCGATAGCCAGCAACCGTCGTCTGGATCCGGTCCGCAGGACCAACGCCAGGAGGATGGAGAGGACCCATAGCGAGCACGGGTTGAAGCCGTCGACCAGGGCGATCAGAACAGTGGAAACGAGCAGCGATGTGTTCCCGACCTCCACCCGACCCACGATCGGCACGTCGATCACGTCGTTTGCTTCCACGGCGGGGTCGGCCGTCGCCGACAGCGCTGCGGCCACCGCAAGACGGATCTCGTCGCCTACCGCTGCGTCGAAACCCTGCCACACCCGATCACCGAGGATCGTGGTCGGCACCGCCATCGGCTCGAGACCGTGTTCGGCCATGACCGCGACGAACAAGTCCCAGTTGTCGGGGTTGTAGCGCACCTCGTAGCCGGTGATCTCCAGGTCAGGAAACTCCGCTCCGAGCTCGGCGAGAAACTCCCACTCGGCCTCGCAATGGGGGCAGCCCTGACCCCAGAACAGCACGAGATCCAGGTCGGAATCGGCCGCTCCTGCCGGGAGGGCAAACCCAGCCACCAACAAGAGGACGAGAACAGCCCGAAAGAGGGCAACCATCAGCAAATTCTCCGTCGACAGAGTGGTTGGCACCAGGTCCGGAAGTCACTTCCCGTCGGGCGCTGCAGGGCTACCTGAACGAGTTCGTGGCCGGTACAACAATCGAGACCCCGAAGCAGCCATGTTCCTGCAAACTCATCGTCAGGAGCCCCTGGATCGAGGGGAATTCGACCGATGAGGAACATTTCTGCACACTAAGAGGCTGGTTTCCGTACACTAGTGTTCAGAAATGAAAGAGAAGAAGTGCCTCGAAGTGCAGCCGTAGAGCCTGACGTAGTAGGCGCCTTCGTTATTGGTGCGTTGGAAAGTGACAGCCACAACGTAGCGAGGCTGATTCAGGATGCGTTCGATGTCTCTCGTTCCACAGCGCACAGCTATCTCAATGCACTGCTCGATGAAGGCATGATTAGGCGAACGGGCCTCGGCAGGTACGAACTTGTAGTGAGGGAGTACGTATACCTCCATGACGTCGCCGGCATGGAAGAGGATGTCGTGTGGACCGAAGATGTCTTATCGGTGCTAGGTGATCTTCCCCAGAACGTTCTTGGCGTGTGGCGATACGGATGCACAGAGATCATCAACAATGTTGTAGATCACTCCGGATCCGATGATGTCCAGATTCACGTCCTCCGGTGGCCCCACCACACCGAGATACGTGTACACGACTCCGGTGTCGGGATATTCAGGAAGATCTCGACGTCACTTGGCCTCCAAGACGACCGCCACGCGGTTCTCGAACTGTCCAAGGGAAAAGTCACGACCGATCCCGAGAAGCACACCGGCGAAGGGATCTTCTTCTCGTCTCGGGCTTTCGACCAATTCCAGGTCTTGTCTGGCGGCGTGTTCTTCAGCCACCAATACAATCACGATGAGGACTGGAACATCGGGAAAGAACAACCGGCCGAAGAGATCATCGGCACAACAGTCAAGATGCTCATGGACAACAACTCCGCCACGAACCTCGGTGATGTTTTCGACCGGTACGCAACAGACACCGAGGACTATCGATTCGACAAGACCGTCGTGCCGGTGAAACTCTTGGAGTATGGCGACGACGCCCTCGTATCGCGCTCTCAGGCCAAACGGTTGATGAACCGTTTCGATCGGTTCCAGACCGTCGTCCTCGATTTCGAAGGGGTCACTTCGATCGGTCAGGCCTTCGCTGATCAGGTATTCAGAGTGTTCCCTTCCCTTCACCCTGAAGTTGAACTGATTCCCATCCGCACCAACGAACAAGTCTCACGGATGGTGAACCGAGCGCTGAAACACAGCACCTGACTCGCCCGTTCTGAATGCGGTCGACCGAAAGGCACGTCGGGCGTTAACGCCGTCCGGGAGAATACGCTGACCTTATGAGTCGGGATCAGCGGCGAGTCATCACCGATAGTGATGAAGACTCACGGCCCTCATCTCGTGGGATCCGTCTACCGGTTGTGGGCCTCGGTCTGATTGCGATACTTGCCGTGGTTTGGTCGACGGGTGGCATCGAGCCCTCCGACGCCGAGGCGGAGGCGGCGCCAACTACCACGACGACGCTGTCCACATCGACCTCTGCGGTGGACAGTGACCCGATTCTCCGGGTCGGCGAGCCGCTCCGCTGGCAGCCGGCCGGCCGTATCGAGGACGCGTGGCCCCTCTCGATCGTAGAGCATGAGGGAATGCTCTATCTATTCACGACTGAGGGCATTGACTACGGGTCGAGGGTGGGGAACGGGCTCGATGCTTGGGTGTCCGAGGATGGCAGCACCTGGGAGCCCAGAGGCAGGGTCATCGCGTCTCCACACCTGGTGCAGTCCGTGATCTCGACATCTCGCGGCCTGATGGCGATCGGGACGAACGGTGGAGATGGCTCGCCCCGGGTGTGGATGTCGTCGGATGCCCGTGTCTGGTCCGAGTTGGAACTTCCGACCGACGTGTCGGACGCACCCGCCGGCTTTCGGACCTACTTTCACACGACGTGGGCCGGAGATGAGCTGCTGGTGGTGGTTGGCAGCACAACTGTCGATTTGCAGCAGGTCATTGTCGATGCGCTCCCGGAGACTCTTCAGCCCGCCATCGACACCTATCGATATGGGATGGATTGGGGCGGAAATCCCTTCCGGGTCACCATCCGGGGACCTCTTGGGATACCGGCCTTCTTCGCCACGGCAGAAGATCTCGGCTTGACCGAAGAGCAGATCGAGCTTCTGGAAGGACCGGGGGTCGAGACCCCGGCAACGATGTGGAGCTCAGTAGACGGCGAGACCTGGGCAAGGTCCGAGTTGGAAGCCAGTTACGTGAACGTTGTGACACCGGACCCAAGCGGGGGCTGGATGATGGTCGGCTACGGGACGGGCGGCGGGCCGGCGACCTGGACTTCGAGCAATGGCATCGATTGGGAACGTCGTGTCTCGATCGGGATGCCCGACATCATGGTTCCCTGGAACGGTGGCTTTATCGGGACCCTCTATTCGGGTAGCAACCCCGATCTCGTTCACTCGAAAGACGGGGAGGAGTGGGAGTCATTCGGTGTCGATCAACTGCTGTCGAATGACCTCTCCTGGTCCTTCGACCCCCTCTCCGCCGGGGGGACCGGTGCAGCCGTCGTGGCCCATGGCTATGACACATCCGACGTGAGTTTCGGGGAGGCTGTGGTCCTCGAGAAAGAGGGTTATACGCTGACGTCAGACGACACCAGGAGCACTCTCGTGCTGGAGCGAGATGATTCCGTCGTGTTGCGGCTCTCCCTGTACTCGCAGCAGGTGCAGGAGGGGGTGGCCGTCGACTTCGAGACGCAGGCCATCACTTTCCTCGACCCCGAGACCAACCAGACTCTCGTGACTTTCACGTTCGAGGAGGTCGAACAGGCAGAGATGGCCGCGTATGGAAGTGCCGGGACGAGCGAGCGTCAGATCCTGCTGTTCACTCAGAATGGCTTGGAGTGGAGTGTCCAGGAAATGGGCCGCATCGTCGGCGATGATCATGCGATCGGCAAACTCCTCGTGACGGAGAGCGGTGTGATCACCGCCACGTTCGGATATCCGAATGTGAGGACGGGACCACCGCCGACGCCGGACATCGACATGTGGCTTGCACCTCTCGACGGCGGGTAGCGGCGGTCACATGGACATTGCCTCGTAGATCAGAACGCTGGTGACAATCGGGCAGTTGGCCAACAGCTTCTCGGCTTCGTCCATGTTGTCTGCATTCACAATCGTGTAACCGGTGATGGATTGTGACCCTGATGGCACTTCGGAGGATTGGCTGTGGCTCACCTCCCGGCCCGACCCGAATGGGTTGCCACTGTCGACGATGCTCTCTCCGATCTCGGCGAACCAGCTGGACCATGCTTCGGTGACCTGGGGTGTCGGCTCTGGCCAAAGACCTTTGTAGAGGAACACGAACTTGCTCATTGGTTGTCCTTCCCGTCGGGGTGGGTTCCGCCCAGATATTGGGCATAGTTTTCGAGTGTCTCTCGCTCGTTCCCCCAGTGGGGGTTGAACTCCCCAACCCACTTCTGCAGGTCCCGGAGGGGCCTCCTGTGAAGAGCGAGGTAGCTGGTGCGGCCGACCTTTCTTCGGATCACTAGATCGGCGTCCTCGAGTGCCCGGATGTGTTTGTGGATCGCGGGGAGAGACATCTCCTCCATCGCGGCCAACTGCGAGATCGAATGCGGCTGCAGACTTAGGGCCTGCATGATGGATCGCCGGTGGACGTTGGCGAGAGCATCGAAAACCCCATCGAGTTCTGTATCCTCACTCGTCCTCATAGTTAACCTTTTTGTAAACTATTGAGTCTAAGGCCACGTGTCAAGTTCTCGGGATCCACCGGCTCAAACTGGTCGTCCCCGAGTTGGTCGTCTCGAACGTCCGTGCGTGCCCTCCCATCTGGTAGACGCTTTCTCGTCAGTGGTAGTCCTCAGACATGACGAGGCACGACCAACCAGTCGACGGCCACCCACTCGGTCCCAGCCCAAACCAGGGGGTTGATCTCCACCTCCTGAATCCCTGACCCGACCAGGCCACGACTCACCACACTGACGATTCGGGCGAGCCCGTCGACGTCGGCGGGAGGGCCGCCCCTGAAACCGTCCAGGAGAGGACGTCCCCGAAGACAATTGATCAGGTCTCGGGCCTGAGGCTCGTCGACCGGGGCCAGGGCGAAGGCCACGTCACTCAGAACTTCGGTGAGAACGCCCCCCATCCCCACCGACACCACGGGCCCGAACACCGGATCGCTCAAACCACCCACGATCATCTCCAGACCGGGCCGGAATCTCTCCACAAGCGCGCCCTCGACCCGAAGACCCGCCGCTGTGGCTGACGCAATCACGCGGTCGAAGGCCTCGATCACCGCCTGCGGATCGTGCAGGTTCAACTTCACCCCACGCAGCTCGGTCTTGTGGGCCAGACCAGGAGCGACCACCTTGACCACCACCGGATAGCCGAGTTTCTCTGCCGCGGTCACCGCCTCCTCCGAATTGGTTACCACCTCACCCTCGACCAGGGGAATGCCCCAATCCTCGAAGCCCCCGCCGAGAGGCTCGAGCGGTGCCCCCGTAGGGAACTGGCTCAGCCTGGCCAGACCGGCCACACCACGGATCGCCGCCCTGGGCTCCTCGGTGACCGAAATGTCGGCTTCTCGCAACCGGGCGAGACCCTGAGCGGCTTGGTCGCCGGCCATCCAAAGATGGAGGACGGGCACACCCCCCTCGACGCGCTCGCTTCGCTCACTGGCGTCGGTCCCCCCGCTTCGCAGGGGGACAACCTCGCGGCCCCCCTCGACGGGCTCGCCGGGCAGGGGGAAAACCTCGCTGCCCCCCTCCGCGGACTCGCCTCGCAGGGGGACAAGACTTTGCACCCTCTCCTCGGTGTGAGCCGGAGGGTGGGCGGTGGATACCGCCAGAACGATGTCGTATTCACCGGATCTGGCGAATGTCTCCACCACCTCGGCAAACCGTCCCGGCCCACCGATGATCCCGCCCATGTCCAACGGGTTGTTGGCCACACCATGGTCGAGGAGGGGATCGAGTCGAGCTCGTAGCTCGGGCCCCGGTGCGGGCAGATTCACCCGGTGGCGTTCAGCCAAGTCGGCGAGGTGGATGGCGATCCCACCGGAGTGGGTGACGATGGCAGCGCGATTGCCTCCCGGGGTGGGGGTGCGGGACATGAGCTCCGCGACGTCGTAGGCCTCGCCGGGCGTCTCGGCGATCACCACGCCGAGCGAGACGAGCACACCCTCGAGGATCGCCTCAGGCACTGCCATGGCGCCGGTGTGAGTGGTCATGAGGGTCTTGCCACGGCTGCCGGTGCCGATCCGACACGCCACGACCGGTTTGCCCCGAGCCAGGGAGCCCCGAACCGCATCGATGAACACCGGGCCGTCTCGCACTGTCTCGATCAAGGCCAGGACGATTCTCACCTCGTCCAGCGCGGACACTGCGTCGATGGCCTCGCCCAGCTTGATGTCCACCTCGTTGCCGGTGGAGACCGACACCGCCAGACCACTCCCCCGAGCCGCGGCCAGATTGTGCAGATAGCTCCCGGTGCCACCGCTTTGGGTGACGACACCCACCGGACCAGACCGAATCTGACCCGCCGGACGGTCGAGACACGTGAGAAAGCTGGCCGCCACACCCCGGGCGGGTCGGATCACGCCCCCACTGTTGGGGCCGAGCACTCTCACCCCCGCCGAACCGGCACGCCGGGCGAGCTCTCCTTCCAGATCGCGGCCACTAGAGCCTGACTCGGAGAACCCGCCGGCGAAGACGACCAGGCATCCAGCCCCGGCCGACTGCTCCGCCACCTCGCCAACCGACCCGGCCGGGATGGCACATACCACCAGGTCAGGTGGCTGGGGCAGATCAGACACGGTCTCGAACATCACCACCCCGTCGACCGATGGAAGACGAGGGTTGACGCCAAAGACCTCGCCGACATACCCGAGTCGTCTCAGATGGCCGAGCACTCGGCCCCCATGTTTGGCCGGGTCGGCGGACAGACCGACGATGGCGATGCTGGCCGGATCGAGGAGACGACCCAGATCGCTCATCCCAGCTGAGGGATCACATCGGACGCGAACAGCTCCAGGCTGTCGGCCTCTCCCATGTCATAGAAATAGAGGAGCATGTCGGTGCAGCCCTCGGAGATGAACTGACCCATCATGTCCACCGCCTGGGGAACTGTCACCGCGAAATGCTCCTCCTGGAACTCCTCGGGTGAGCAGTTACGCCGATGAGCCGCTATCTCGAGCTTGTGACGCAAGTCGTCCTCGTCGCGCCCGATGATCGACATCATGTGCTCGGTACGACCGATCTCCTCGAAGGGCCGGCCCACTGCCTCACAGTGAGCAGCCAACACCTCCGACTTGTGACGAAACACCTCGATCCCATCCCCGAAGTTTGCGAAGTCCCCGTACCTGGCCACGATGCGAAGCGTGCGCTTCTCTCCGCCGCCGGCGATCCACAGCGGGGGGTGGGGTTTCTGGATCGCCCGGGGCCGATTGATGGCACCGTCCACGGTGTAGTGCACGCCCTGGAAACTCGCCTCGTCCTGAGTCCACATCGCCAGCAACACCTGGACCGACTCCTCCAGCATGTCGAGACGCTCCCCGTCTGAGGGGTATCGGTAGCCGTATGCCTCGAACTCTCGTTTCGACCAACCGGCGCCGATCCCCACATCGAGCCGGCCACCTGAGATCACGTCGATTGACGAGGCGATCTTGGCCAGCATTGCCGGCGGCCGATACAGGGCACAGGTGCACATCTGGCCGAGGCGAACCTTGGTGGTCACCGCGGCCAGTGCCGCCATCAGGGTCCATGCTTCGAAGGTGGTCTCCTGTTTCACCACCGGATGGGTGTGGAAGTGGTCGTACACCCAGATCGAGTCGTACCCGGCGTCCTCGATGAGCGCGGCCACATCCACGACTCGATCCCACTGGTCTTCGACCGGGACCCCGTCCTGGTCGCCTTTCCATCCCTGCGGCGCAAATGTCCCGAAACGCATTGCTCTCCCTGTCAGCTCGACCCTGGCCAGAACTTGACGACACCTTCTTCGGCCAGTGACTCCACCTCGGTCTCCTCGATTCCCAATCTGCCGTTGAGCACCTCCATCGTGTGCTGCCCCAGCATCGGCGCCGGGAGGTTGGGGCTCTGCCACTCGCTGAACTTGATCGGGCTGGGGGGGTAGCGGATGTCACCCAAGGTGGCGTGTTGGTAGACGCCGATCATGCCCCGCGCCACCACCTGGGGATCGGTGAACACCTGCTCCATGTCGTTGACCGGGGCGTTGGGGATGTCGTATCGGTCGAGCACGGACAGCCACTCGTTATTGGTCCTGGTGCGGAACACCTCGGACAGGACCCCGACCACATATTCGCGGTTGGCCACCCGTTGGGAGTTGTTTGCCGATCGTGGGTCGTCTTTGAGATCGGGCCGATCGATGGCATCACAGAGGTTCTGCCAGAACTTCTCGTCCCGGGCGGCGACCACCACGTATCCGTCACTGGTCCGGAATGCCTGCCAGGGGACCATGTGGGCGTGGGCAGTGCCGAGACGGGTCAGCTTCCGCCCCGAGTTGAGATGATCGAGAGCGTCATAGGAGAGCAAAGAGACCAGGGTGTCGAGCATCGCCACATCGGCGTGCTGACCGTTGCCGTGCAACTCACGCCCCACCAGGGCGGCCAGGACCGAGATGCAAGAGTAAATGCCCCCGGCGATATCTGCGATGGGGATCCCAACCCGGGCCGGGTCACCGTCGGCGGGGCCGGTGATGTCGACGTGGCCGCTGTAGGCCTGGACCACCAGATCGAAGGCGGCTTTGTCCTTGGCCGGTCCGTACTCCCCGAACCCCGTCACCGACGAGGTGACGATGTCCGGGTTTCGCTTCTTCAACGAGTCGTGGTCGATGCCGAGGCGGGCCATGACCCCGGGGCGGAAGTTGTCGATCACCACATCGGCCTGCTCCACCAGCCGGTAGAACATGTCGAGGCCCCTGGGGTCCTTGAGATCGAGGACGATGCTCTTTTTCCCCCGGTTCATGAACAGATGGATTGCGCTCTCGTCGTGCAGCGGGGCGATGGTGGCGTTGCGGGCGGTGTCACCCGTCTTGGGCTCGATCTTGATCACCTCGGCGCCGAGATCGGCGAGGATGACCCCGCCGAAGTTTCCGGCGATCACCTGACCGAGCTCGAGGACGGTGATTCCGGTGAGCATTCCGCCGGTCAAGTACCTCTCACCCGGCCCATGTCATCGGGACCACCTGCCCGGTCCGGGCCGACTCGTCAACAGCCCGTGACACGAGGAGGACGTCCATCCCCTCGCTCCCGGTGGCCAGGATGGGGTCGGGTCGCCCGGTCCCGACACTGTTGATGAAGGCATGGGTCTCCTCCTGCATTGCGCCGAAGTGCTCGCCCAGGGCCCAGTCACCGGGCATGTAGGAACCGAGCATGGCCACGTTCATCGAGGTATCGGGGGTGTACGGCGAAGGGACCGGCTTGTGTGAGGCCATCAGCACATCACGATGGTCGTCCTTGACCGAGATCACCCCGTCCCGCCCGAACAGCTCGAAGTCCATGCTCGCCACATAGGCCGGCCAGAACTCGGGCAACTCCCAACTCACCCCCAGATTGGCCACCATCCCGTCGTCGTAGGTGAGCACACACCAGGTGGAGTCGAGCGCCCCGAACTCCTCGTGGATCCGACCCTTGTTCGACCCGGCGGCGTAGGCGGTGGCGGGCAACGTGCCGCCCAAGTACCAGGCGAGCAGGTCGAAGAGATAGGTCATGGTGTTGACCGATGGGGTGGTGGTCCCGGCCCGGGAGATCACCGAGCGGGCCACGGCCTGAGTGAGATAGATGGTGGCCTTGGCCGAGGTCACGTCTCCCACGTATCCCTTCAGGACATGCTCCTTGATGGCGAGATAACGCCGTCGAAAACGCTGGGTGAACCCGGTGTAGATGGAGACCCCGTACTCCTCGGCTGCGGCGAGCAGCTTGTGCCCTTCGTCGGCGAGGATGGTGAATGGCTTCTCCACCAGCACCGTCTTGCCCGCTTGCACCGCGGCCATGGCCGGCTCGAAGTGGGAGTCCTCGGTGGAGGCAATGATCACCGCGTCAACGTCGTCCCTGGTCACGATCTCAGTGGCCTCGGTGGACCAAGTGTCGGCCTCACAGGAAGCGGCGAGACGGCTTGCCCGGTCCTCGACGGTGTCGCAAACGGCAAGGAAGTCCACCGAGGGATGCCGATGTGCGATCTCGGCGCGGAGACTGCCAATCGACCCGCTGCCCACCACCGCAACACCGACTCCGTCGGCGATGAATCGACTCCTGCTCACTTGGCCTCCCTGCCCGCCCGGGCTGCGGCCTCAGCGCGGGCGATGATGGTCCTCGCCACCCGGGCCACTGCGTAGTCCACCATCTTCCCGTCCACCGCGATCGAAGCCTCTCCCGCCGACTCCGCCTCCTCGAAGGCAGCCAGCACCTTCTTCTGGTACTCGACCACCTCGGGGGAGGGCGTAAAGACGTCGTTGATCACCTCGACCTGAGCCGGGTGGATGGCCACCTTCCCGACATAGCCCAGGGTCCGGGCCAGCTCGCACTCGACCCGCAACCCCTCGGGGTTGCGGAAATCCATGAACACCGCCTCCATCGGATAGGGCACCCCGGCGGCGCGTGAGCTGAGCAGGACTTGGGAGCGGGCCTGCATCAGACCGGTGCCTTCTGGGGTCCACTCGACTCCGAGGTCGGCCACCAGGTCGCCCTGCTCCCCGCCACCGAACATGACACACTCCACCCGTTCCGAGGCGGTGGCCATCTCGTAGGTGAGCCGCACCCCCAACGCCGACTCGATGAGAGGGATGACCGTGATCGAGCCGACCCCCTTGCCGGCGGTCATCTCCAGGGCGATCAGTGCGCCATCGACCTGGCTGATCACGCTGGGGTCCTCCGCCTTGGGGATGATCACTCCCACCGCCGGGGATTGACCCGCCGCGACGACATCGTCCCAGAGCAGCCCGGTCTCCACCGCATTGGTGCGCACGTAATAGGGCACCGGCGACTCGGGCAACTGTTGCAGGTTCTCCCGGGCAACCGGCTTGTTGTCCAGCGAGACCGAGTCCTCGAGGTCGACGATGACCGCGTCGGTGCCCGAGCCCACCGCCTTGGCCAGCATGTCGAGACGGTTGCCGGGAGTGAACAGCATGGAGCGGACCGGTTGCATCATTTGATCGCCATCGGGTTGAGCGGTGAGCCGACCGCCCGGGTGAAGGGAAGCGGCGGCCCGCAGAACATGAACTCGTAGACACCGTCGGCCGCACAGTCATCGGCGATCGGGTCGAGATCGAAGATCTCGCCGAGCCAGAGACCCATGTGGACGATGAACACGATGTGGAGTGGCTGGGCCACGTCGGGGGTCTCGTTGGGTCGGACTTCCAGACCCCAGGTGTCGACAGCCAAAGCGGCGATGTCGCGGCTCGCCACCCATCCCACACTGTCCAGACCCAGACCTGGAGCTTCGCCACCGGCGTAATCGCCCCAGGTACCGGCAGCCCGTGCCGATGCCATCGCTCCGGTGCGGACGAAGACGAAGTCGCCGGCGCCAACACTCACCCCGGCATGTTCTTCGGCCCGCTCCAGATCTTCGGTCCCGATGGCGTGACCGGGCTCGAGCCAATCGACCCCAAGCGCTCGGGGCAAGTCGAGCAGGACGCCACGTCCCACCATGCCTTTGGAGGCATTGGCCACGTCACCCTTGAGGGCGCCTTTGCTGGAGACCATTTCCGCCCCGTAACCGTTGTAAATCTTGTCCTCGAAGACGACATGACCGAAGGCGTCCCATTGGGTGCCGGATTGGAGAGGCATGATGATGATGTCGTCGGTGCCCCGGAAGTGTTTGTCCACGCCACCGTAGAAGTCACGGACCGAGGTGCCGGCGATGGCGTCGGCCCCGTCCCGGATCATGAGGTGGATCGGGTTGAACCGGCCCAGGCTCCCGGTCTGGGGGCCGTCTTCGTCGTAGGGAAGGGCCATGGAGATGGTCTTGCCCTTGTGGACCAAACCGGCGGCCGCCATCACCATCTCCGGGGTGACCAGGTTGAGGGTGCCCCTTTCGTCGTCCGGGCCCCATCGACCCCAATTGCTGTGTCGCTGGCTCAGTTCACGGACGGTCTCGATGCTGGCGCTCACAGTCCCTCACTGCTCGGAGTCGGTTGTGCAGGATGCACGATATATGATCCGACCGGTCTTCACCCAAAGGAGCTGTCTCACCCCATATGGACCACGAATTCACCCCGGAGCAGGAGCTGTTTCGAGCCACCGTCCGGGAGTTCTGCGAGAAGGAGATCACCCGGGAGTACGTCAGGGAGTGCGATCGGGAGCGCAGGCCTCCCCGCGACCTCTACGACAAGTTGGGCGACCAGGGCTGGCTCGGGATCAACATCCCCGAGGAGCACGGCGGTGCCGGCGCAGGGGCGGTGGAGGTGGCGATCCTGCTCGAGGAGCTGGGCCGTGCCTTCCTCGACCTCTCCTTCTGGGTGTTCCGCGCAGTCACCTGGGGCGGTCTCGCCATCAGCCGCGATGGAACCCCGGAGCAGAAGACGGAGCTCCTCTCCCGGGTCGCCTCCGGTGAGCTCACGGTCTGTTTCTCGCTGACCGAGCCCGACGCCGGGTCGGATGCCGCCGCGATCAGCCTCTCTGCGGTCGAGGACGGCGACGACTACGTGCTCAACGGGCAGAAGGTGTTCACCTCCGGGTTCAAGGCCAGCGATCTCGACGTCGTGGCCACCCGCACCTCGTCTGACGGGAAGAAGCACCACGGGATCACCAACTTCATCGTCGACACCGCCAGCCCCGGGTTGGAGTGGCAGCCGATCGAGACTCTGGGCCACTGGCCGCTGGGAACGGCGATGCTCTACTTCACCGATGTGCGCGTCCCCAAGTCCAGGATGCTGGGCACTCTCCACGAAGGCTGGGCCGATCTGGGGGTGTATCTGCGCTATGAGCGTCTTTGCCTGTCCGCGGCGCGGACCGGGGCGGCGGCGGCGGCACTGGCCGACTCGGTGGCCTACGCCAAGGAGCGGGAGCAGTTCGGGAGGCCGATCTCGGAGTTTCAAGCGGTGTCGCATCGTCTCGCCGACATGCAGACCATGGTGGAGATCTCCCAGATGCTGGTGTACCGCTATGCCTCGCGGCTCGACCGTGGCCTGGCCACGACCCGGGACGCGGCCATCCTCAAGCTCTACGCCTGCGAGGCCTACAAGCAAGTGGCCGACTTGGGACTGCAGGTCCTCGGCGGCTACGGGTACACCATGGAGTACGACCTGCAGCGTCATTTCCGCGAGTCGCGGCTCGGCGTGATCGGGGCGGGGACTTCCGACATTCAGCGCAACATCATCGCCAAGACGATGGGGCTGTAGTGGTCTGTCGCTCGAATGGGGTGCGCGTGTCTCCGAGCCATCGGCGTCATCTGGCACGGAGAAGCGCGCGGTCGCACCCGGGGAGGTGCGGCGAGCATTTCGACACAGCCAGGGGCGTCGAGGGCCGGAGAGACGCCGGCGACATTTGGGCGACGGGCCACTAATGGGTGTGATCACCGAGGAGGCCCGTCGTTGGGCGGATCGGGAGTACCCCCGGTTCGAGATGACCGTTACCGCTACCGACATCGCCAAGTTCGCCCACGCCACCGGGGAGACCGACCCCATCCACTTCGACAGGGAGGCCGCGATCGCCGCTGGGTATCCGGATGTCGTGGCGCCGACCCTGTTCCCATATGTGGTCCGGATGCATGCCTCGGCGTTGGTCCCGCCTGACCAGATCGAGGCCGACGGCTCACCCAGTGGCGATGTCCCCCCTTTGCCTACCCGCCGGGCCATGGCCGGAGAGACGTCGGTCGAGTTCGGGCAACGGGTCGTGGCCGGGGACGTGATCACGGTGGAGAAGAGGCTGGCGCGGATGTACGAGAAGGAGGGCCGGAGCGGGCCACTGGTGTTCGTGGAGATGGAGTTCACCTTCACCAACCAACGCGGGGAGCTGGTATCCCGGGAGAACTTCACCAGGATCTACCGATGAGCGCCCTGCCCGAGGTCGGTGCCGAAGCCCCGGTCCAGACCCGGACCCCGAGCGCCGTCGACCTGTTCATGTTCAGCGCCTCGTCCTGGCTGCTCCACCGGATCCACTACGACACCCCGTTCACCACCGAACACGACGGGCATCCCGGTCTGCTCATCCACGGTCCGCTCCAGGGCATGTACCTGGTGCAAACCGCGGAGTCGTGGCTCGGCGAAGCGGCCCGTCTCCGTTCCATCAGTTACCGCCACCTCGCTCCTGCCTATCTGGGCGACACTCTGGAGTGCGGGGGCTCGGTCACCGCTGCCGACGAAGACGGGGTCGAGGTCGAGCTGTGGGCGCGCAAACCCGACGGCACCGTGACCACCACAGGCAAGGCCAGATTCGAGAAGTCTCTCATGCGAGGGGAGAAATGAACCCCCTCCCCGCCTCCGGCGGTACTCCCCACTACGGGGGGAGAAACGAGCCCCCACCCCGCCCGTTTCCTTCAACGTCGATCCGCTCCAGGGGGGAGAAAACATGACGTTCGTTTCTCCCCCCAGCGAACGAAGTGAGCGTTGGGGGGAGTCCGGCGAAGCCGGGAGGGGGGTTCAAGGGCCGGAGGGGGCAACTGCCTCCCTACGGGGGGAGAAATGACAACCGGGGCCAGGGTCCTGGCCGAGATGCTCGACGGCTACGGGGTCACCCATCTCTTCCACGTGCCGGCCGTGCTCCGCCGGACCATGGTCGAGATCGAGGCCCACACCTCGATCAAGCGGCTCCGACCCCACGGGGAGAAGCCTGCCGCCTACATGGCCGACGGGTACGCCCGCGCCTCGGGCCGCCCCGGGATCTGTGCCGCCCAGGTGGTAGGGGCCCACAATCTGGCCGCCGGTCTGCGCGACGCCTATCTAGCCCACTCCCCCGTCATCGCGTTCACCGGCGGGCGTGACCCCAACACCAAGTTCCGCAAGGTGTACCAGGAGGTCGACGACGTCCCCGTCTTCGAGACGGTGACCAAGATGAACGCCACCATCGACGCGGTCGAGCGCATACCCGACATGCTCCGCCAGGCGTTCCGGGTCGCCACCACCGGCGCCCCCGGCCCGGTCCATCTCCAGTTCCAGGGCAACGAGGGTCAGATCGACGCCGAAGAGGCAGAGATGGACGTCTATTGCGAGGAGCAGTTCACCTCGGTGCCACCCTTCCGACCCGTTGCCCTCGACGCCGACCTGATCCGTGCCCTCCAGTTGCTCGACGGTGCGGAGCGACCGGTGATCGTGGCCGGGGGCGGCGTCCGGTCAAGCAGCGCCGGACCGGCTGTGGTCGCTTTGGCCGAGAGGCTCGGGATCCCCGTGGCCACTTCACTCAACGGCAAGGACATCATCCCCGGCACCCATCCTCTATCGGTTGGGGTCGTGGGTACCTACTCCCGGGGCTCGGCCAACCGGGTCGTGCTGGGGGCCGATCTGGTCTTCTTCGTGGGCACCGAGACCGGAGGGATGACCACCCATTTCTGGAAGGTGCCGCCGCTGGGCACACGGGCTATCCAACTCGACATCGAACCCGAAGCGCTGGGACGGAACTACCCGCCCGAGGTCGCGATCAACGCCGACGCCCGCACCGCACTCGACCGGATGCTGGAGCTGGCCGCCGAGCTGGCCAGTCACCAAGAGTGGGCCGACACCGCCGCCGGCCATGTCGTCGACTGGCGGCACGAGTATGCCCCGCTGCTCGAGTCGGACCAGGTGCCAATGCGACCGGAGCGTCTCTGCGCCGAACTGACCGACCTGATCCCCGACGATGGGATCGTGGTGGTGGACACCGGTCATGCCGGGATGTGGATGGGCGGGATGTACGACCTGCGGGCTTCGACTCAGTCCTATCTGAGGAGTGCCGGCCACCTGGGCTGGGCGTTCCCCGCCTCACTTGGAGCCAAGTGCGCCCAGCCCGACCGCCCGGTGGTCTGCTTCACCGGCGACTCCGGTTTCTGGTATCACATTGCCGAGATCGAGACCGCGGTCCGCTGGGGGATCAACAGCATCACCGTGGTCAACAACAACCACTCGGGCAACCAATCGAAGCGTGGCTTTGACCGGGTTTACGGTGGCAAGCAGTCCGAGAAGGCCAGGGAGATGTGGGTTTTCACCGAGGTCGACTTCGCCCGGCTCGCCGGGGACATAGGGGCGATCGGGATCAGAGTCGAGAAACCATCCGATCTGGCCCCGGCTTTCGACCGGGCGCTGTCGGCCGACCGACCCGTGGTCCTCGATGTCGTCACCGACATCGACGCCCTGGCCCCACCCGCGGTGGAGTGATGGCCAACAATCCCCTTTATCTGTCGACCTTGCCGACAGATGGGAGCTCATCAGGCATCAGGGGGTTGGGTCGGTTCTCCTGCCAACGGGCTATGGCGTCCGCATCGCAGATCGGGCAGAGATTCACATTGCGAATCCCCACCACAGAGAGTTGGGTACCGTGCGATCGCTCGACGATTGCGAGCGGGACCGGCTGAAGCTCATTCGACCCACATGTGGGACATGTCGGCGAGGTCGGTCGTTCCCAGGATTCCCCACAAGCGCTGCAGTTGATAAGGACGTGCTCGTCGGATCGCTCCCCGGTCAGATTCTCGCTTTCCCCACATGCCGGGCAGGCGATGTCGATAGCCACCGTTATTGACCTTCCTGGGGCAAATAAGAGAGAACGAGGCGATCGCCCGGAGCCGGATCGCTCACGCAGCGCCGCTCCGGGTGGAGGACTCCTCACTTTCGAGGATGGCGAATCTCAGGTTCTGGAGGTTCATGTCGAGAACCGAGACGAGACGCTCAGAGAAGAGATCGGGTCTGCTCACGCGATCGACCGAGTGCAGATCGACAGCCAGTCGGAGCCGGGTCCCATCCTCAGACGTAGCCGACAGGTCATATCGGTAGAGGACCACTGCGGCGTCTACCTTGCTGGTGACCTCGAGATGCTCCCCATCGCGGTATGAGGTGATCTCGAGTATCTCTTTACTTCGTTTTGGGGAAGAGTGGGATTGCATGTAGCGCGAGCCGGTTCGGGGTGCGCCGTCCAGGGGACGGGTCTCGGTCACCGCCCAGTTCCAGAGCGGGTTGTTCTCGAGATTGGCGAGGTAGGCAAAAACTATCGAGGTCTTAGCCGGTATCTCGACCATTGACTCAACGGTGATCGGCGAATTCTGGTTGTCGTTCTTTGGTTTGTTGTGATGTCGGTAGTTCATTGCCCTCCTAGAGGCCGATGATCGGATCAAGGGTGAGCTCGGGATGGTCGCGCCGGGTGGCTTCGAGCCGATGCTCACTGGTGAATAAGGCCAGGGTGGTGCCGTCGCGGCGCTTGGCCACCTCGATCCCTCGCTGGTTGGACAGGAGGTCCCTGCCGTTGATGTCGGTGCGCCGGGCCACGGTGAACGGGGTTGGCTCGAGTTGAACCCGGGCCCCGAACTCGGTCTCGAGTCGGTAGGTGGCCACCTCGAACTGCATCTGGCCGACCGCGGCGAGCAGTGGCTCGCGCTCGCCCCTCTCCATGGTGTGAAGCACCTGGATCACGCCTTCGTCGTCGAGTTGGGCGATCCCCTTCCGGAACTGCTTGTAGCGAGTGGTGTCGAGGTTGCGAGCAATCTGGAAATGCTCCGGGGCAAAGGTCGGGATCGGGGGGAACTCGACCTTCCCGTCGTCACTGAGACTGTCGCCGATCTTGATGTCGGTCGCATTGACCAACCCCACGATGTCGCCGGGGAATGCGGTTTCGACCGTGCCCCGCTCTCGACCGAACAGCTGATGAGCGTATTTAGTCGAGAGGGTTCGCCCGGTTCGGTGGTTGGTCAGGGTCATCCCCCGGTCGAATCTGCCCGAACAGATACGCAGGTAGGCGATGCGGTCCCGGTGTCGGGCGTCGAGGTTCGCCTGGATCTTGAACACGAATCCGGACAACTCGCTGTCGAGGGGCCTGGGCCGGCCCTCGGTGTCGACCCGGGATTCCGGCGAGGGGGCCATGGCGTCGACTGCGTCGAGCAGCAACCGGACTCCGAAGTTCCACAACGCCGAGCCGAAGAAGACCGGGGTCGTCTCGCCGGCGAGGAATCTCTTCTGGTCATGGTTCGCCTCGACGGCCTCGAGCAGACCCAACTCCTGGATGGCGGCGTGTCTCGGGCTCGACTCATCGACCGTTCCAAATCGGTCGCGATGCTCGGCCCCGATGTGCACCCCACCCGGGGTCCGGTCGAACCGCCAGAGTGACTCATCCCGCCGATCGACCACTCCTTCCAGCTCAGGCCCGATGCCGACCGGCCAGGTGATCGGTGTTGCGGTGATGCCAAGCTTGCTCTCGATATCGTCGATCAACTCGAGTGGCGCCAGCCCGGGTCGGTCACACTTGTTGACGAAAGTGATCAGCGGGATGCCCCTGGTCTGTGCGACCTGGAACAGTTTCAACGTCTGGGCCTCGATGCCCCGAGCCGCGTCGAGAACGATCACCGCAGCATCCACCGCCGAGAGAACCCGGTAGGTGTCCTCCGAGAAGTCACGGTGACCCGGCGTGTCGAGGAGATTGAACAGCCGGTCCCCATGCTGAAACTGGAGGACTGTCGACGTGATCGAGATCCCGCGCTCGCGCTCGAGGTCCATCCAGTCGGAGGTGACGTCGCGCTGGCGGCCTGCTCGAGCCCGCACCGCTCCGGCCTCTTCTATGGCCCCCGAGTAGAGGAGGAGTTTCTCGGTCAGGGTGGTCTTGCCCGCATCCGGGTGGGAGATGATGGCGAAGGTGCGGCGGCGCAGGGCCTCGCTGTGGATCGTAGGGCTCACCGCGATCCCCTCGCTGTCAGCAGACTAAGGCTCTGCAGGGACTCACGGGCGCCGGCCAGCATCTGCTCGAGCTCATCGCATCGACTGAGCGCCACGGCCAGAACAGACTCCAGCCGATGTTCGACCTCACCCGGGTCTTCGTCTGCGTCGGTTCCGTTGATTTGATCCGCGCAATCCAACAACTCGCTGATCAGTTCCAATGGCATACCCAGCGGCTTCAGGCTCTTCACCAGGAGCAAACGGTCGATGTCAGACTCGGTATAGAGCCGGAATCCGCCTTCGGTACGACCGGACGGGATGACCAGGCCGATCTCCTCGTAGTAGCGGATAGTCCTCAGTGACAGATCGACGCGATCGGCCACAGTTCCTATTTGGTGATGTTCGTCAGTCATTTTTTCCTGAATCGAAGGAGGTGTCGGCGTGCGCTGAACGGCGCGTCGGGAAGGCGCGGACACTGGTACACTCTACTCTAACGTAAACGAAGAGTTGAACGGAGCCAGCAGATTGAGCGACGGAGTCACCAGGATGGAGATCGCCGAAGCGGTGCAAACCGCCTTCGCACGGGGAGGGGCCGATCGTGACGAGATCCTCGCCACCGCCACCAAGGGCGAAACCCGCCCGGAGGTCATGGCTGTGCTCTCCAGTCTCTCCACACGACGCTATGCCCGTCTCAATCAACTGTGGGAAGAGCTGGACGACATCCCCGTCAGCTTCTGACCAGATGACCGGTCGGTGAGAGTCCTCCTCGTCGAGCCCTACTTCACCGGGTCTCACCGAGCTTGGGCCGAGGGCTACCTCGCCCACTCCAAGCATGAAGTCCGGTTGTTGACCCATTCCGGGAGATGGTGGAAGTGGCGGATGCGGGGATCTGCCGTGACCCTGGCCGCCAAGCTCGACTCACTCGACGGGTGGGTACCCGATGTCATGGTCGTCTCTGACATGATCGACCTGGCCCAGTTCCGCACCTTTTCCCGGAGACAGCTCGGTGAGGTGCCGACCGTTCTCTACTTCCACGAATCCCAACTCACCTATCCCACCTCGCCCCAGACCAGTCACGACCCTTCCTATGCGTTGACCAATTGGCTGTCCGCGGTGGCTGCCGACGTGACAATGTTCAATTCCGGCTATCACCTCGAGGTGTTCTTCGACTCCCTGCCGGGTTTGCTCGACGGTTTCCCGGATCACACTCATCGGCACATGATCAGAGATGTTGCCGCCCGCAGTGAGGTTCTCGCGGTAGGCGTCGACCTGGGATGGGTCAACCCGAGAACGAGCCCAGGCGATCGACCTCGTCTTCTGTGGAATCATCGCTGGGAGCATGACAAAGACCCCGACAGCTTCGCCGATGCCATCGAGGCGCTGATCGGGGCGGGATCCGACTTCGACCTGGTATTGCTCGGGGCGAGACCACCGCAGGTTCCGGCCGCACTGGCTCGCATCCGGCATCTCGCCGGTGAGCGCATCATCCACGACGGGGAGGCCCCGCTTCCCATCTACCGCGAGATCGTGTCGGGCTGTGACATCGTGGTCTCCACCTCCCGGCAGGAGTTCTTCGGCATCTCCATCGTGGAGGCAGTTGCCGCCGGGTGCCGACCGGTCCTCCCCGATCGACTCTCCTACCCGTGGCTCATGCCCAGCCGCTATCACGATGAGGTTCTGTATCCGGAAGGCGGATTGGTTGACGCCCTAAAAACTGCTCTCGAGGAGCTGGCGACTCCCCCCGGGCTTTCCGAGTCGATGTCCCGGTTCTCCTGGCATGAGCTGGGGCCCGAATACGACAAACGCTTGCTGGAGCTGGCCGGCGTCCCCGGCAAGAAGAGTTGATCGTCACCAGCCACTCCCGCTGACCCGGTCGTTGGCCAAGGTTTTCGCTCTCTCGCGACGAGAGCCAGAGTGGCACTTGACTGGTGCCAATCTTGTGCCAAACTGGCGTTATGAATCTCTCGATGTATGTGGACAGCCTCCGCCATCAACTGGCGGTTGCCGCCGAAGCCGGTGGTGACGACGCCCGCGCTCTGGCCGAGCGGCTCACCGCCCCACTCGAGTCAGCCGCCTGGCTCGTCCTTCTAGAGGCGTTGTCGGCGGCCGCAGACGAGATCACCCGCGAATTGGCGCCGGGCACGGTCGAGATCCGTCTGCGGGGACGAGACCCAGACTTCGTGGTGACGCCACCTCCCGGTGAAGAGGTCTTCGACGAGGTTGGCTTCGACCCCGGCCCCGGACCGACATCTCCGGTGGGCCGCACGACCGAGGATGACGACGGCGGGATGTCTCGGCTCAATCTCCGACTCTCCGACTCACTCAAGACTCGCATCGAAGAGGCAGCTCGCCTGGAAGGGCTCTCGCTCAACGCATGGCTGGTCCGCGCCGCTGCCGCCGCGTTGCTGCCAGACAGCGACACGAGCCAATCGCAGCCACGTGGACCGCGTGGCGGTCAGCGCTACACCGGCTGGGTGCGCTGACATGCCCAGGCACAACGACCGTTCACGGCTGGCCCGGCCCACGCCGACCCACAGCCCCCCGACCCACAGGAGCCTTCATGCCGACTTTTGACACCCCCGAACCGATCAATGTCACGATCGAAGTCCCGCTCGGCGACGTACATCTCATCGCCGCCGAACGCGCCGACACCGTCGTCGTGGTCAATCCGAGCGATCGTTCGCGGAATCTCGACGTGGAGGCGGCGGAGAAGACGCAGGTTGACTTCTCCGGCGGCAGGCTGCTGGTCAAGACACCGAAGCCGCGCGGCTTGGGTGGCTACATCGGAGTCGCCAGACCCGGTTCCGTCGACATCACCATCGAATTGCCCGAGGGCTCACCCATTGCGGCGGAAACAGGGTTTGCCGACTTTCGCGTCGATGGGCGGATCGGAGACACGCGAATCGAAAGCGGAGCCGGCGATATCCGGCTCGACGAAACCGGGCAGTCGCACCTGACCACTGGAGCCGGAAGTGTCACGGTGAACCGTACGACGGGCCGCACCGAGATCACGGGCGCCGGGGACATGCGCATCGGTGAGATCGGTGGCGAGGCAGAGATCAAGAATATGAATGGCAAGACCTGGGTGGGCGAGGTCACCGGCGGCGTGAGGGTCAAGTCGGCGAACGGTGACATCACGATTGACCGGGCTCAGGCCGAGGTGGCGGTCAAGACCGCCAACGGCAGCATTCGGGTCGGCGAAGTAGTCCGGGGCTCGATCGTGCTCGAAACCGGCTCGGGCGGACTCGATGTTGGCATCGGGACGGGCACTGCCGCGTTTGTGGATGCCAGAACTCGGTTCGGCCGGGTGCACAACTCTTTGGAGAGTGTCGACGGTCCTGAAACATCGGAAGAAACGGTCGAGATCCACGCCCGCACCTCGTTCGGCGACATCGTGATCCACCGTTCGTGACCATTTCGGAACCAAGAAGGAGAACCATGCAGACCGCACCAACACCCGGAGCCATAGTCGCAAAGGGACTACGCAAGTCCTACGGCGACAAGGTCGTGCTAGACGGGATCGACCTCCATGTGCCCGAGGGAACCGTCTTTGCCTTGCTCGGCCCAAACGGTGCCGGCAAGACGACCATGGTCAACATCCTGTCCACATTGCTCAGCGCCGACGGAGGCGAGGCGTGGATCGACGGTCACCATCTCACCCAGGATCCCGATGCTGTTCGCGCCGCGATCGGCGTCACCGGTCAGTTCTCGGCGGTGGACAACATGCTCACCGCCGAGGAGAACCTGATGCTGATGGCAGACCTGAACCACCTGAGCAAGCGGGATGGCCAACGGCGTGCCGCCGAGTTGCTCGAGCAGTTCGATCTGGTGGACGATGCCAAGAGGACACCCGTTGACTATTCCGGCGGCATGCGACGCAGACTCGACCTGGCGATGGGCCTGGTGGGCGCCCCGCGGATTGTCTTTCTCGACGAGCCGACGACCGGTCTCGATCCGCGCGGCCGCTACACCATGTGGCAGATAATCCGCGACCTCGTAGCGAGCGGAGTCACGATCTTCCTGACGACGCAGTACCTAGACGAGGCGGACAAGCTGGCCGACCGGATCGCGGTGCTGGATCGGGGGAAGCTGGCTGCCGAAGGCACCGCCGCCGAGCTGAAGCGACTTGCCCCGGGCGGGCACATCAGTCTGCGTTTCACCGACCCGGGAGAGCTCGCCTCCGCCGCCCTCGTTTTCGGTGAGGTCGGTCGTGACGACGACGAGCTCACGCTGCAGGTGCCGGGTGACGGCGGAGTCGAGTCGCTGCGGGCAGTGCTCGACCGACTCGACCATCAGTCCATCGAGGTCGAGGCCCTGACCGTGCACACCCCGGATCTCGACGACGTCTTCCTCGCCCTCACCGGCCGCCCCACAACAGACTTGGAGACCACATCATGAGCACACGCTCCTATGCCTTGCGAGATTCGACAACGATGCTGCGGCGGCAACTTCATCACATGCTCCGCTATCCGATCACGATGTTCGTGGTCGTGGTCATCCCGGTCGTCTTCCTGCTGCTGTTCGTTTACGTCTTCGGCGGCACACTGGGTGCTGGACTTGGCAGCGGTGTCGGCGAGGTCTCCGGGGACCGCGCCGAGTACCTCAGGTACGTAGTCCCCGGCATCCTCTTGATGGCCGTGGCCGGCGCCGCTACGGGGGCCGCCGTATCGGTCTCCATGGACATGAGCCAAGGCATCATCGCCCGGTTCCGCACCATGGCAATCGCCCGGGTCTCGGTGCTGACCGGCCACGTGCTCGGCAATGTGGTCCAGACGATGCTCGGCATGGCGGTCGTCATCGGTGTCGCCCTGCTCGTGGGGTTCCGACCCAACGCCGGGCTGGTCGAGTGGATCGCGACGGCCGGTGTCCTCGCCATGATCACATTCGCTGTCACCTGGTTCTCGGTCGCATGCGGCCTGTTGGCGAAGAGTGTCGAGACCGCGAGCAATCTCCCCATGCCCTTGATGCTCCTGCCCTTTCTCGGCAGCGGGTTCGTGCCCACTGACTCGATGCCGACCGGGCTGAGGTGGTTCGCCGAGTACCAGCCCTTCACCCCCTTCATCGAGACAGTGCGGGGGTTGCTGGTGGGCACCCCGATCGGCAACAGCGCCCTCGTCGCCGTCGCCTGGTGCGTCGGCATCACAGTGATCTGCTACCTCTGGGCGAAGAGGCTCTACAACCGCGACCCCGCCCGGCGGCCGAAGATGACAGTCATGTGACCGACGAGGCGGCAGGCCTCCCGGGTGGCGGGGATCGGGCGCCATGTCACCGTGCCCGGGTTGAAGAGCGACGAAGGTCGTGTCTGCCACGATAACGAGTAGAGCATGTGGGCTGGGCGCCAGTGGCCTGCGCCGCCTTTGACTTTTCGCATTCCTCCTTCCCAGTGTCAATCGCCCTGCCAACCCGGTGACCGTGGGGCATCGGCCTTGGGGGACGGGGAGCGCCTAATGCCGGTTCTGTGCGTTGGTTTGACGGAGCGTCTGCGTCTAGGCGGGTGTATCGGCCGATCGCCTGACG
>DASWKK010000192.1:0-3499 GCA_036396655.1 Acidimicrobiia bacterium | reverse complement strand
GTTCTCCGCCGGTATTTCCTGAGCATGCGGGGACCCACTTCGGCCCCATAGACATTTCCGTCTCTATCCACTGCGACACCTTCCGCCCCACTCGAGGAGGAGTTGTCCTGGTCGGGTTCGGGATCCGGGATGAACGCCGTCACCCAACCTGTTTCGGCGCTCCCGATGTAGATCCCACGCTTCCACCCGGGGTTCCGTCTGGCGTTGGACTCCGAGTCGGTCGCGTAGAGAACATCGTTGCCGTCGATGAACAAGCCGCTGGGTCTGCTGAACTGCGTCCAGCTGGCCAGGTGGGTCCCGTCCTGATCGAAGATCTGTACGCGGTTGTTGTACCTGTCGGCGACGAAGAGCCGGCCACGAGAGTCCATCGCCAGCGCGTGGGGTTCGCGGAATTCGCCGTTCGCCGACCCAGTCTTGCCCCATTCCTTCAGGTACCGTCCGTCGGCGTCGAGTTTCACGATTCGGTTGTTCCCGTCGTCGTCATGCCCATCCGCCACGAAGATGTCTCCGGTGGGCGTGACCAATACCGCCGACGGCTTCCGGAAGGTGTCCCTCCCCCGCCCTGACACTCCCCTGCGGCCCAGGGTCAGTAGCAGCTCTCCCCTGGGGCTGAACTTGTAGACCACGTGACCCATACCCTCGGGCTGCGGTCCATAGCCAACCGCATCAGTCACCCACACGTTGCCGTCGTGGTCCACGAAGAGTCCGTGGGGCCATGCGATGAGGCCGGCGCCGAAGCTCGTATGCAGTCTGCCGTCCTGGTCGAAGAGCAGAACCGGATCGAGGGTGGAGCCCACGCAGCTGTTTGCGCCACAGCGTTCACCAACCCAGATCCGTCGCCCGTCGGGTGAGGGCCAGATGGCACTCGTCGCCCCCCATGTCCGTCCTTCAGGAAGCTGTCCCCAGATACCGGGAACGGGCTGGTAGGGATTGGGGGCCGTCATTTGGGCATCGATCACGCCGGGTGAGACCAGCAGGGCCACCAGCGCGATCAGGGAGGCACCGGCCTTTTGCTGCATAGAGTCTCCTTTGGGCGTCATTCGCATGTACTTCCCATAGAGTTGAGCGAGGAGCCACGCAACTCCGCCGGCGATCACCAGGAGCATGAGCCCCCGCAGGATCGCCGCAATATCCGCCGGCTCAAAGGCCGGCCAGGTGAACCGATACTGGCGAAAGTCGCTCAGCCGGGCCGTCATCCAGTGCCAGGCCTCGTGGCCCACGAGGACCGACAGAACGATGGCCGCCACCCGTTCTGGAAACAGATAGCGGAAGGTCAGCACCAGCAGTGGGACCGTGAGGCCCACGACCAGCAGCTGCCCCAATTCGACCCCAAGGTTGAAGGCCAGCAGCGCCGAAAGCAACTGGCCACCGGCGAATTGGAGCGACTCGCCGAGCGCGAAGGCGAAGCCGAATCCGTGGACCAACCCGAACCCAAAAGCGAGAATCCAGCGTCGCTCGAGCCGGGCGCCCAGGACATTCTCCACCGCCATGAACACGATTGAAAGCGCAATCAAAGTCTCGACCAGCGGCGGGAACCAGAGCGCCGCAGGGGCGAGTCCTAGCGCCGTGCCAGCGAGCGTGATCGAATGGGCCACCGTGAATGCAGTGATGACCGCGATGAGTGGCCGGACGCGCCGCACCGGGAGCACCAGGCAGAACAAAAAGAGCAGATGATCCAGTCCATCCAGGATGTGACCGAATCCGAGATTCAAGAACCGAAGCGCGGCCTGATGCCAGCGTGGGTCTAGTTGAATGAGACCAGGATCGCCGGTGAACTCGTAAGCCCGTTCCGCTCCCGTCGGTGGCGAAAACCAGAGCACCGTGAGGGTCCGAACCCCCAGGTGCGCCCACCCGGGAGCAATCGCGAATTGAGCCGACGAGGAGCCGATCGGGAATTCGAACGCTAGGTCCAGCATCGCCTGTCGCCAGGGCAGTTCGGTCTCGGCGGTGAGAGTCGGCGCGCGCACATGAGTCATGGCGCGATCGAAGGAGGCAAAGGAAAGGTCACCTGGAAGCGAGACCCGGAACGCGATCAATTCAGGTCTCGGGAGTTCGGCGCCGTTCTCGTAGAGCCGAACGTAGTCGCCGATCCACTGGACAGCGGCTTGGCGAAGCATGGGTCCTGCCGCCTCGAGGTCGAGCAGGCCTCCGGGCTCCCGAGTGGGAAAGGCATAGTCCCGCATCGCTTCGAGTGGCACCCGCACCAGTAGGTGTAGACGGTTGGCGTCGGGGTGAACGAAGGCTCGGACGGTGACGTCGGAAGGGATCTCATGGGCCCGGGCTGGCAACGTCAAGGTGACAGTCAGTAACACCCCGACCCCAGCGAGAAGAAATCGCCCGGTTGGGGAGGATGGTCTCTGGCGCCAGAAGTTCAACGTCGTGCACCCTGGGTATGAGGGAGGATCGACGGAAGATGCTTCCATTTTGCCGGAGTGTCGATATCCGGATTCAGGCAGTGGACGGTTGCCCGGAGTGAGCGTAGTCTTGATGGAGAACCTGACGAAACCATTGACCGGAGACGCCCCGATGCATGATGGGCGAAATGTGAAGATCAGCCTGGCGCTTCTCGGCGCCGTCATTCTGCTGGGGACTGGCGCCTGGGCGCTAGGCCAAACGAGCAGCCAGGATGAAGCGCCGAGGTTCGAGGTGGATCCCTTCTGGCCGAAACCGCTGCCGAACCACTGGATTCTGGGGTCGGCGGTCGGCGTGGGAGTGGATTCACGAGACCACGTCTTCATCATTCACCGTGGCGGCGCCACGCTGAACGCGCGGACCGAGATGGGGGCCGCGACCTCCCCACCAACCGGCGAGTGCTGCGCTCCTGCGCCGCCGATCCTCGAGTTCGACCCTGACGGCAACCTTGTCAACGCCTGGGGTGGGCCGGGCGAGGGCTACACCTGGCCCGCCTCCAATCACGGTCTCACGGTCGATCCCCGGGACAACATCTGGATCGGAGGGAACGGGGAGGGAGACTCCCACATCCTCAAGTTCACCAGGGACGGGAAGTTCCTGGCCCAAATCGGAATCCCGGGCCGGGAACCCAACAGCAACAGCACTGAGCACTTCGGCCGGGTGGCCAAGATCTCCTTCAACTCCACTGGCGACCGTGCCTACGTGTCGGACGGGTACCGCAATCGACGCGTGGCGGTGCTCGACGCCGCAACCGGAGAGTTGCTCCACTACTGGGGTGCCTATGGGCACCGGCCCGACGATGCCGACCTAGGCGCCTACGACCCGTCAAGTCCACCGGCACAGCAGTTCCGCACGCCCGTGCACTGCGCTGAACCATCATACGACGGGTTCGTTTACGTCTGCGATCGGGTCAACGACAGAATTCAGGTCTTTCGGCAGGACGGGAGTTTCGTCACCGAGAAGATCATCGCCCCACTCACCCTCGGCGACGGTTCCACCTGGGACATCGCCTTTTCGCGCGATCCTGGCCAGCGGTATTTGTACGTGGCCGACGGGAAGAACATGAAGGTGTACGTGATCGATCGTG
>DASWKK010000191.1:0-17405 GCA_036396655.1 Acidimicrobiia bacterium | reverse complement strand
ACATCACCGACTCGATGAAACGGGCCATCCACGAGACCAACCGGCGTCGCCGCGCTCAGGAGGAATGGAACGAGGAGCACGGGATCGACCCACAAACGATCCGCAAGCGCGTCTCCGACATCCTCGAACTGGTTCAGACCGGGACTCCTGCGGCCGACAGAAGAAGACGTGAAGTGCAAAGACGTGCCCCGATCGATCTCGAGGGCGAGGACCTGGCGCGGCTGGTGATGAGTCTCGAAGATGAGATGCACGAAGCGGCGAAGGACCTCCGATTCGAATACGCAGCCCGGCTGCGAGATGAGGTCAACGAGCTGAAACGCGAGCTGCGCGAGGTTGCCGAGGCGGGGTGATCATCGGTTTGGTTCAGGCTCGGACACTGACGCCTCGGCTCCATGGACGAGTCTCTCGGTGCGGATTCCCGCAGTTTCTCTTGTCTCACTTGCTGTGGCTGGTGCCGGTCTTTGGATCGCGTATTCGAGTCTCTAGGACCGAACCGAGGCCGTTGAGTGGATTGCCCAGAATCTGCCATAGCGCTCCGTTCTCTTCGTGGGGGCCTATTCGCCGTGGGTCGAGCCCAGCACACATGAAGTCGTCAATCTCTGATTTGTGGTCGACGGCACCTACACCCGACTGAGGTCTCATGCTGATGACCCCCCGAGAGCTCAGGTCGATTCGAAGGAGGATCTGATCGCTGTGCAACGGAGTTCGCTGCTCTCGAGGAGATCCGTTCCACCACCAACGCCCGGAAACTCCTGAACCAGGCATGACGCGACCGATCAAGGGCTGACGACAGCTATTGTCAGCACTCCTGACGCCTGATGTCCACATCGGCCCCAAGACCCGTTGAGCTATCCCACAACGCCAATCCACACAATCCGGCGATCAGGAACCAGTAGTTGGCGAACGCCTGTGAGGAAAAGAGGAACGAAGCAGCCAGGGTGAGCCCGAGCGCCAACATGAAACCTGCGCGGTGCGCCGACCTCCGCCCCGCCGCGATGGCGACCAGCAGCCCGGCAGCCAAAGCGAGGAAGGTCGGCGGATTCCATGAGAGCCCGAGCAGGGATGCGAGGCCGACCAGATTGAGGCCGTCTGGTCGTGGTGGAGTCGACGTGTGGAACTCGACTGCGGCACTCCAGAAAGCACCCGCGTCCCAGAGTATGACCGCGCCGATGGTCGCTGCAATCACCGCTCCTGCGACCATGGCGCGCCTGACCCAGCCGCTTTCTCGGTGCAGCAAAAGGAGAGGGGCGGTGACCGCGAAGTACTGCTTGGAGGCGAGTGCCATACCCAAGAACGCTCCAGATGTGACTGGCCTCTTCCAAAGAAAGAAAGCCCCGGCGAGGAAGGCAAGGCTCAGCGGCTCGGTCCAGGCGGCTCGAAGGACCAGGGGCCACCCAGGAATCGACGCCATCAACAACATCACCAGCAGGCCGGCGCGACTTTGACGTCTGAAGGCCCTGATCCCGATCAATCCGAGAAATGCCAGCCAAGCGATGAGACTGGTGAACCGAGGGTCTGAGAACACCCAGTACGCCAACGAGTATGAGGCGGCAGTCACCGGTGGGTAGACGTACCCTGTTATCACATCGCCCGGCTCTGCCGTAGGCGACCCGTTGGGCACCTCTACCACGTCGGTGTACGGGTTGTGGCCGTTGGCGATGGCCTCGGCCGCTTCAACATGAAGGAAGTAGACATCGAAACCCACCCCTTCGGCCGCGCTCAGGTGGTTCAGACCCAACAGCAAGGTCGCTCCAAGGGTGATGACGACGACGCCCCCTTGAATTAGTCGCCCAACACCGCGGCCGCTTATGAAGACGACGATCGAAGCGACTACCCACAGCACACCGGGCAGGCGTTCCAGCTCAGAGGACGTAGGTCCGATGCTCGCCGGGGACCATCCTGTAACCCCTAGAAGCCCGAAGACAACAACCGAGATCATGAGTTGTGTCTCCCAGCCCCGCCGACCCCAAGCGGTGTCGACGAACATGGGCTCCTCGCGAGTGAATAGTGCTCCGGCGAGCGAGATGCTGGCGATCAGCGCCGCGACGCCCGTTGTGGACCCTCCTCGGACTGACGAGCCGAAGAGCACAGTCGCAAACAGCAAGAGCAGTTCCCGCCTCCGATGAGAATCGGACGATGCAAGATCGAACCCGCTCATCAACTCCTGGCGTCGACGTTGGTGCCGCCGAGCGCATCCTCCTCGTTGTCAGACGAATGTCGAGTACCTGACCCAGCCTCGACACCCGACTTGAAGAACATCCTCATCACGACCAACGAAGCGGAGAGCAAGACGAGTTCGACAACCAGCGTCATTATCCGATGCACTGCTGAGATTTTTACAACGTCAAAAGTCGTCACGGCACCACTCAGAAGCACGGCAAGAACTGCCTCCCTCGCCCCCAATCCGGCAGGTGCAGGAATGGCGATGTAGCCGATGAGCCAAGAAATGGCGAAGGCCACACTCAGTGTCATCACGGACCATCCGGGCACCGTTCCGGCCGTCAGGACACCGAAGGAGGCGAACAGGGTCCCATGGGCGGCCAGCGCCAGCGCAAAGCCCATGTTGATTCTGCGTTGCTGGGGGAGCTCATGACCGATCTTGAACACCCGATGGGCTCGGCTCAGAAACGACAGAAGGCCCGCCATCCACCGACGGTCGAGGGCCACCCAGATCAGAGGTACGAGGATCACCAGCCACCCGGCCCAATCCGGCGTGTCGGCGACGAAAAGGAACGGTGCAGCCAAGGTGAGGGCAGCAATCACGTTGATCAGGACGTGGACGGGAAACGAGACTATGGCGCGTCGGCTGGAGGCTACCGCCTGAGCGGTGAGGGTGATTTGACCTATGGGCTGGGCCACGCCACCGGGCAAGTACTTCACCGGCTGCGAGATCAGGAATCCGAGGGCGATGAGGGGTCGGTTTTCCTCTCGCTCAAAGAGCGCAGCCCAGGAGACGGCGTAGACACACATTCCGGTCGTGTACAGCAGACCGGCGGCCAACACAACCGGCCACCGATCGAGGAGGACCGTCAGAGGGTCTTCGTCTGTGTGAGATAGAGCCACCAGCGCGGCGCCCACCCCTACAAGGGCGATCAAGACAAAGGAGACCCGCAGCATCACGGTGCGTTTGATGTGCAAGCGTCTTTGTTTGATCGTCATCGCGCGTCCCGGGCCATGAGTCGAAGGTCGAGGGTCAACCAGCGGCTTGGAGCCTCGAACAGCGTTAGTTCCAGGAACTCGTACGAGCGATCCATGATCACCGATGAGTCCTCTGGCCTCTCTGAGCCACCTTCGACGATCCAGAGTGTCCTTCCGGCGGTAGCCGCCCGGTCGACCATGATCGCCATGTCGGCATCGGTCAAAGGCGAATCAGGATCCTCTGATGCGACTCCTATGCCACAGAACCCGCGCAGAACCGGAGCCAGCGCATCCTTGCGAACCTGCGAACCATCGCCCGTGAACAACAGGGCCGATTCGGGACCAAGCTGTTCGCACGCCGTTACGAGGTCGTGACTCCCACCTTCGAACTCCGGCTGAAGACCTGACCTCACAGTCGTGATCGTCACCGGGATGGCGAATGCGGCCGCCAAGACGATCGCCGCCAGCTTTTCCCATCTACCCAGGCGAGGCACGGCTTCCTGTGCGATGGCAAGCGCGAGGATTATCAATGCTGGGATCACCAGAGGCAAGAAGCGACGCATTGCCCAGATGTGGTCTGGATTGATCGAGGGCCTGTAGACGTAGAGAAGGATCAGAACGGCGGTGACACTCACGAAAGGGCCAGGGACGGGTTTGTGTCCGAGAATCGTGCGTCGAACACCGATCACCAGCGCCAACACACCAGCAGCCACGAGCGGGGCTCCCAGATACCAACTGAGCCAATGCACCGACAGCTCTCCGTACGAGCGCAAGGGCTCGATGGCCACGTCCGCCGCCTCTTGTAGTCCTGCGATAGCGTAGATGTCGGAGCGTGTGGGGGCTTCCACGAAGGGGCGTACGAGCCAGGCGTAGGTCAGATACGCTCCGATCAGACCCGGTATGACGATCGCAACCGCCTCGCGGCTTCTGGCAAACAAGGCCGAGCGGCGGACACCAAACCGACCGACAAGGGTCGCAGCGAGTATCGAGGCCACCACGCCCGCGATGAGATCTCCGTGATCCACGAGGTATTGCAGAGAGAACAGCCCAAGGTCAACGAGAGCTGCCACGAAGAAGACAGTGGCGACGCCGATCACCCTGTCGAGAATTCGATCCGGGGGCATGCCGTCGCCTGGCTCTCGATCGGAAACCTCAAAATGCAGAAATGTTCGGTAGACAACGAAGCCCAAGAGGACCACGGCGCCATCGATCCGTGTCAGCATCACACCCCCGAGTAGGAGCCCGGCGCCCGTGGCGAGGCGCATCGATCGGATGCGCAACGCCTCGCTCGACACCCAAAGCCCACCGAACAAGAACGCAAACGTGAGGGGCTCGCTGAACGGTGCGCGGAAGAAGTAGAGGAAGGGCATTGTGAGACCAGTTAGAGCGGTCGCGAATAGGGCTAATCGCTCTGAGAGGAGACTGCGTGCGAATGCAAACATGGCGAATAGGCCAATCCCCGCAATCAGAGGATTGAGCCAGTACATCGCGGGCAAGCCGAGGCCAAGACTGCCCACCAGAGCCAGCAGACTTGGGAACATGTGAAGAAACTGGGCCTGCAGATTCGAGTTGCTCCTGCCCGTGGGAAACCCAACACTTCCATACACGACCGGTGTGTCTTCGAAGATCGGGTCAGCCACATCCATATGCAGACCACCGTTTTCAACGAGCCAGGCTGCGGTGGCCACATAGGTGCCGGAGTCTCTGGTGGTGAGAATGTGCTCGTGTGGTGCAGCCAAGCCCACACCAACAAGCCCCAGCACGAGAATCAGAAGCCAGGCTCCCACGATATTGGATGTTGCCGTCCCCAATTTGGGTGGGAGGTGCCGCTCAACGGCCAACGCAATTGCGGCGGCGGACGGGATCGCCAGCCATGGGTTCAACAGGCCAATCATGGCCAAGAGCAATGCACTGAGTCCTGTCGCAAGGAGAACTGCGAGCGACCATCGGGTCACCGAGTCCTGCCAGGAAGCTCGACGTGGGAGTGCGCGGGTTGTTGGCTCCTCGCGGGTTGGCGCAGACATGTGACTTCGTTCCTATCGGAACATTTCGTCGCCACCTTGGCATGGAATCGCTTACAGGGCGGTGTTTCTTTCGACGATAGGATCTCACGATGAGGGTTGAAGAGCACGTGGAGCGTCCCGGCGCGTTTGTTCGCTGGCGCACGATGCTCGAGTCACGCTCGCCGTTCCTGATGGTTTTTGTACCCCTCACGATCATCTATCTGGCCACGGCGAATCTCTCCTCGTACACCCATATCGATCCCCTGACCAACTCATTGACGGCGTGGCATCTCGGCATGACGGGATCTGTGGTCCTGCCTGATCACGCCGAAGCTGCCGTCGAAGAGCAGAGGGGAAACGTAGCTTGGGTCATTGACAGCCCCAGGGGGCCGGTTTCCCAGTATCCGCCCGGTGCAGCGGCTTTGGCGGCACCCTTCTACTGGGCATGGGATCAGCCGATGACCGAATGGTTCGTTGAAGGCTTCAATAATCCGGATGCTGAGCCAATACCGTTCCCGCTCCCGTCTCCTGCTCCATCCGCGATCGCGATGGCTCTCGCAACTGCCGCGGCAATGGGATTGGTGGCAGCGGCCATCCCCCATGCCGGCGGAACCCGGCTCTCGGGCGTTGCCGCGGGATACGTGGGTGGTCTTGCCACGACGATGTGGGCTACATCATCGGACGCCATCTGGCAGCACGGGCCCGCGTCGCTTTGGGTCAGCCTGGCGGTCTACCTGGCCGCTCGCTCGCATCTGTTGTGGTCTGGCCTTGCCTTCGGCGCGGCCGTGATGACACGTCCTCCTCTGGCAGTCGTCGCGGCCGTTGTAGGTCTCTACCTGAGCGTCTCCCGCCGAACCTGGCGGCCAGCGGCCTCGATCGGCGCCGGCTCGCTTCTGGGTCTCGGCGGTTTGGTTTGGTTCAATTGGTGGCTCTGGAGAGACCTCTCGGTCAGCGGCGGTTACGGCGAGGAGAGGCTGCGTGCTTTGGCCTCCGCAGATGACGCTGTCTCATATATTGTCAACCTCACCAGCTCACTCGTTGACCCTGCCCACGGAGTCCTGCTCTATTCGCCCTTCTTGCTATTGCTCATTCCCGGGATACGCGCTGGCTGGCGCCAAGTACCGGATTGGGCGCGCGCGGCAACAGTTGGAGGAGTCGTCTATCTGCTCGTTCAATTGAGGGTCAACAGATTTTCGGGCGGAGAGGGGTTTCTCGGCTATAGGTACCCCCTCGAGACCATGACGGCAGGAGCGGTCGTCCTTACCTCCGCCTACACCCAATGGGTCCAGGTTCGGCCACTTGCGAGGCTTGCGTTCTGGGTGGCGGTCGTCGTCTCGGTGTCATTGGAGATCTATTGGAAGGCATGGGTCGTCCCTGGTTACGGATGAGGAATCAGCGTGTTGAGATCTGCAACGTTCGATCCTCGCCCGGTTACGGTCTCCTGCCGTGACCAAGACACTCATCACCGGCTCCGCTGGTTTCATCGGTGGCTATGCGGTGCAGGAGCTGCTGTCTCGCGGCCATGAGGTCGTGGGCTTGGACAACTTCTCCAAATACGGGAAGGTCGAGCGCTCCTACGACCCGCATCCCGGGTTCACCCAGGTGGAAGGTGATGCCAAGGACGCTGAGCTCCTCGCAACTCTGCTGAAGGGCTGCGATTACTTCATCGCCGGTGCGGCCATGATCGGAGGGATCACTTATTTCCACACCTATGCCTACGACCTGATCGCCGAGAACGAGCGGATCATCGCATCATCATTCGATGCCGCCATCAATGCTCACACGGAGGGCGAGCTGAGAAGAGTGATGGTGCTGAGCTCATCGATGGTGTTCGAGTCGGCAAAGGAGTTCCCGAGTCGGGAGGGGTCTGAGCTCGAGATCCCACCGCCCGTGTCGTCGTACGGCTTTCAAAAACTGGCCACCGAGTACTTCGCAAGGGCGGCCTGGGATCAGCACGGGCTCCCCTATGTGATCATTCGCCCATTCAATTGCGTCGGCATCGGGGAGGGGCGGGCCAGGGGCTCCGAGGAGGTCATGAGCGGGAACATCGGGCTCGCCATGAGCCATGTCCTCCCCGACCTGGTGCAGAAAGTCCTAAAGGGACAGGACCCGCTCCACATCCTCGGCAGCGGGAATCAGGTGCGTCACTACACATACGGGGGAGATATCGCCCGGGGAATCGCCATCGCCTTGGAGCATGAGATGGCCGTCTGTGAGGACTTCAACATCTCCATCGACGTGCCTACGACTGTGCTCGAGCTGGCCGAGCAGGTGTGGCGGCATATCCATGGAGAGTCGAAGGAGTTCCGTTACGTCTCCGACGATCCCTTCCCTCACGACGTGCAGATGAGGATCCCGTCGACGGACAAGGCGGAGCGTGTACTCGGCTTCAAGGCGAGCACTTCTATCGATGAGGTGCTGGACGAGGTCATCCCCTGGATACGCCGACAGATCGAGGCGGGGACGATCTAGAGGCGCCCGTAACGCTCTTTTCGCGCTCTTCGTGCCCTACCCGACCACGTGCCGGCCACGCAGGTCAAATACCACCGGAGATAGCTGGGCAGCCATTTCACGACCTGGAATCGGCTCTCGCCGGCAGTCCGGTCATGCCACGTTGTCGGGATCTCCTCGATGCGATATCCCCCGAGATGTGCCTTGGTGGCCATCTCGAGCCCAAGTTCGAATCCTGATCGACTCTCGATCTCGATGTCCTCCACAAGCTCGTGGCTGTAGGCCTTGAAATTGTTGGTGGCGTCGTGGGTCCCGATTCGAGTGAGCCAACGAAGACTCAGTCCGGCCATGCGACTCAAGAGAGTCTTCATAGGCGGGCCCCCGACTTGTCCTCCACCTCTCATATACCGAGAGGCGGCCACGAGACCGGCCCCTCCTCTGACACGCCTGGCCATCTCATCGATATGTGTGATGTCATCTGAGAGATCGGCCATGGTGACGACGATCACGTCGCCACTTGCTTCCGATATCCCTGCCTTGAGGGCGTTGAGAACGCCGCGCCCAATCGTGTTGTGCACGAGCCGAAGCGGCGGGTATTGCTCTGAGAATTGGCGTGCCGGTGGGAGGGTCGTGTCCTCCTCGAAGTCGTAGACCAGAAGGGTCTCGTGAGGCGATTCGACCTCGGAGCGGACGGACTCGAGGAGCGGGAGAATGTTGTCGGCCTCGTTGTACACGGGCACGACGAGGCTGAGTAGCTGGCCCTCGGTCTCAGCCACGACCAAATGTGTTCAACTCGAGCCCAAGTCTGGTGGCTTCGTCCACATCGAAAACCCCCCATGCATCGACAATGACACACTCTGGGTGGGCCAACTCGGCCAGCCGAGAGAGATCCAGTTTGTAGTACATGCTGTGGTTGGTGGCGAGCACGACGCCGTGGGCATCGCGGAGAGCCTCATCCAGTTGAACATCGCACAGGTAGGGGTCATGCACGACGACATTCGCGCCAAGACGCTCCAGCATCTCGATGACGCGCAGCGAAGGGGAGAGTCGGTCGTCGTCGATATCGGCCTTGAAGGCCTTGCCGAGGACGGCGATCTTCGTCGACTCCATCGACATGCCCTGCGACTCCATACCTAATCGGAGTCTTTGCACAAGGTGGGCGGGCACCGAGTCATTGAGCTTCCAGGCGGTGAGCACGAAGTCGGGGAAGGTCAACTCCTCGATTAGGAAATAGCCATCTTTGGACAGACACGGGCCACCCGCCGGTCCGGGGAGAGGGATCGGGGCCCGGCTGTATCCGTCTCGGGCTATGCGGATGATCTCGCGGGCGTCTCTCCGATAATGCTCGGCGATGAGTGCGTACTCGTTGGCCAGGGCGAAGTTGACGTAGCGGTAGACGTTGGTGAAGAGCTTCGCCAGCTCGGCGCTGAGGGGGTCGGTCCGATGAATGATCTTCTTCTCACCGAGGAGACGGAAAACCGCTTCGGCCAGGTCCGCGCTCTGGTCGTCGATTCCCCCGATGATCTCCGGGAGCTCTCTGAGCTCCTCGACCGCCTTGCCTTCGGCGATACGCTCGGGGCAGAAGGCGACGAAGAGATCCTCACCCGCAGTCAGGCCCGACAGCTCTTCCAGCTTGGGAACGACCACTCGCTCGGTGGTGCCCGGTGAAATCGTTGAGCGAGTGATGACAAGCGTGCCCGGCTTGAGCGCGCCCCCGATCTCGGTCAACGCGCTCACAAGCTGAGAAGTGTCCGCTCGGAGGTCCGTATTGAGAGGTGTTCCAACTGTGAGTACCACGACGTCTGCGCGTGCAACCGCCGAGTGAGAGTCGGTGGTCGCCTCGAAGGTCCCGAGATCGAGCGTCTCCTTGAGAAGAGGCTCTGCACCGTGTTCGAGGAACGGGAGTATTCCGCCGTTCACCTTGTCGACATGCTCAGGATTGCGGTCGACACCGAGTACGCGGACACCACAGTCAGCGAAGGAAAGGGCGAGCGGCAAACCCACTCTGCCTATCCCGATGACCGCCATTGTGAACGCCCCTGGCTTTATGGTCGGAGTTGAGGTCATCGGGTTAGAAGAAGTCATCGAGTCCAAAGATCGGCCGTCAGGAGATGTTCTTTACGCAAACTAGCGTGTCATCAGACATCGCCAGCCCAACTCCAGCGCCTCAAGTCCGGCACATCAAAGGACGATTCCAGTGGCAGTGAGACCATCAGTCAAAGTTCGAAACTCATGAGGGCGCCGATCGTCCATGTGACTGATGACTCGATTCCATCGATCAGTGACCCTGAAGGACGGAATTGGAGGGTTCTCGTTGCTCTTTCATTGCTGGTTCTCGCCATTGCGGGACCGGTCAAGCATGACTGGGGAGGTACTCAGCAGGCGTCGCGATACCTATTCAGTGCCGCCTTGTGGGACGACCACACCGTGGTCCTCGATGGCTATACACATCTGTTGGGTCGAGATCATGCTTTGCGCGAGGGCTCAATCTATTCGGACAAAGCACCCGGTCAGCCTTTCTTTGGCGCCCTCTTCTACGGGGTCTACCGAGTCGTTGGTGGTGAACCGGCCGCGGGGGCTCGGAGTGACCCAGACATTGGGCTCTGGTGGGTCACGCTGTGGTCGGCGACGATCCCGGCCGCCGCACTGGCAGTGCTCATGTATCTGTGGGCAAAGGAGGTCGAGCCTCGGAGTGCCCTGGCGGTAGCACTCATGTTGACTCTCGGAAGCATGCTCTTTGTCTACTCGACACTGCTCTTTGGTCATGCGCTGGCGGCGACTCTTGCCGCGGCGATGTACTTGATTGTGCGTCGAGCGGGAGCATCGGGGCCGATGTTGGTCGTGGCTGGTCTGCTTGGAGGATCGGCCGTCCTCGTGGAATATCCGGTGGCTCTGATCCTTGTGATCATCACCGGTGCCGCGTTTACGATGCACCGCTGGCGAGCGACGCTTGTGCTCCTGGGAGGGATCCCCCCGGCAATCCTCCTCGCGATTTACAACAACGCTACGTTTGGGAGTCCAACCACTCTCTCGTATCAGTGGGTCTCTTGGGCCAATCCGCTGAACGAGGCCCGGACAACTTTTGACATGTTCGATGGACCGTCCATTGACCGTTTTCTCCATCTCTTGTTTTCGCAGCGTGGCCTGTTCGTCGCCACACCAATCGTTGTGATCGGACTAATGGGGCTTGTTCCATTGTGGAAACGCGGGTTCAGGGTCGACGCGGCCGTGGTTGGTCTTTCAGTTTGTGCCATGTTGTTCGTTCAAGGATCGTGGGGCAATTCATTTGCGGGCGGTGCGGGACCCCGGTATCTCGTGCCAGCGCTTCCATTCCTGGTGGCTCCATTGGCGATTAGCTGGACACGATGGCCAAGAGTCTCCGCGGCGATGAGTGCCATTAGCGTCTTGACGATGACCGCTGCCACGTTCAGTGATCCTCAGCTGCCCTCTGATTTTGACGCCGGCCTGGGTTACTGGCTAAAGAGTATTGCCGCGGGAGACGTGGCGCCAACGCTTTGGACGCGTGGGTTGGGTGGATTCGGCTGGCTCGTTCACGGATTGACTGTCCTGTGCGCCGCCGGAGCCCTATGGAGAGTGTCGAGCCGACGGGCCCCAGCAGCGACTGTTCATCTCCAATCCGAATTGTTATCCGTACCCAACTGACAAGAATGACACGCAGCTGCGCATGGAGGTCGACGCGTGTCCACACGAGAGGAGTCGGGGAGAATGAACGCAGAAGAACCTAACCCCGAATCAGGGCTGGACGTCTCTGTGGTCCTTCCGGTCTACAACGAAGCCGCCCACCTCGAGAAGGAAGTCAGGCGGATCAGCGATGCGCTGGACGCTTCTCGCTTCTCCTACGAGATCGTCATCGTGGATGATGGTTCAACGGATGGGTCCGGTGCGCTGGCTGAGTCACTTGGGGTTCGGGTTCTTCGGTTCGCGACCAATCGCGGTTCAGGGTCGGCTCGAAAATACGGCACGATGGTGGCCAGAGGGACCGTCGTTGTGTGGACCGACGTGGATATGACCTATCCAAACGACGCCATTGCAGAGCTTGTCGAATCTATGCGTGGTTTTGACCAAGTCGTTGGCCAACGGACGTCGGAACATGGGACCGTCAGGCTCCTCAGAACGCCGGCAAAGGCGTTCATCCGGAGGTTGGCCTCCTACCTGTCCAAGACCCACATACCAGACCTGAATTCGGGATTCAGAGCATTTCGTCGCGATGTGGCCGACCAGTTCTTGTACCTCCTTCCGAGAGGGTTCTCCTGTGTGACAACGATCACTTTGGCCTTCCTCTCCAATGGCTACTCGATCAAGTACCTACCGATCGACTACGCCCCTCGAGAGGGCGAATCGAAGTTTCATTGGTGGCACGACACGCGCCGCTATGTCTTACAGGTCGTCCGGATGATTCTCATGCACGAGCCAATTCGCTTCTTTGGTCCAATCTCCTTTGGTGTCGGAGTCATCGGGGTCGGAAAGTTGATATTCGACCTATTCGACAAGAATTTCCGTGTTGGCACTAACACCATCGTCATTCTCGGCCTGGCACTCGCGTTAGCCGGTGTCGGTTTGATCACCGATCTGATGGTTCACCTCAACAAGCCGCGACACGACGTCATTCCCGCGGGCCTCGAGGGTGACGTTCATCTGTGATCGTTTGGGAGTGGTACGAGCGTCGACGATTGATGTTGTTGGCTCGCGGGGCCACCGGAGCTGTATTGGACATCGGGTTTGCAGAGAAACCCAACCCATTCTTCGCCCCATCAGCACATGTGACGGGCGTTGATCTCGTGCCAAGTGACCCGATACCGGGCTACCAAAGGCAGATCGTGGGTGACTTCACAGACTGCAGCGAACTCGAAGGCGTTGAGTTTGACTATGTGGTCGCAGGAGAGGTGATCGAGCATTTAGAGCAGCCTTACGACTTTTTGAAAGCTGCTCGTGAGCGCTTGGGGGTGGGAGGGGTAATCAAGCTCTCGACTCCGAATCCGCTGGGTTTCCCGGTCTTGATCTATGAGCTAATGCGATCGAAGGGTCGCTTCTACGCGGCGGATCACCTGTTCTATTTCAACCCGCGTTGGGTCGTGAAGATGATGCGAAGTGTCGGATTCACTGACATTCAGGTCAGACCCGTCGGTCTATGGCTTCCAGGGGTGCCGATCCCTTGGTCCCCCGTGAGCATGAGTTACCAGGTCATCTACGCCGGGCGCCGGGCCTCCTGACTCCGAGTACAACGCTCCACAGCAGCAGAGATCCGAACAGGAGCACGCGAAGGACTACTGCACCCAGGAGTCCAGCACCCGCAGGTAGACCAATGATGAGGGCGAGGCCGGCGCTCAGCGCCTCGAAAACCCCAAGCGCACCTGGGACGATACCCAAGGTGGAGGCGAGCGATCCCGACGCAGCAAGAGCCATGGAGTCGATCGGATCGAGCACGACTCCGATTGCATCGAGGACCAAGTAGAAGCGTGTTGCGGCGGAGACAACGAACAAAGACTCAACAATCACGAGCTGAGCGGCCGGCACGATTCGAAATCGCCCCATAGCGAGGGACGTCACGGATCCGGCCAACAGCAGAGCGGCTGCTATTGACGCCTCGGATCTATAACTCGGAAGAGCAAGGGCGAGTGCCGCGGCACTCAGGCTCAGCCAGATCAAACCCGTCAGAAGAGCCGCCCCGACCGCACGCCGCACCTGCGCGCCATGCTCCGTCATTCCCTTGAGCTTGATCGCGAGGCCGCCTGGCAAGGGGAGGACATTGGCAATAGAGGCGAAGACGGATAGCTGTAGGGCGGACCGCGAATCCGAGTCGGCCCCGGTAAGCCGAAGACTGAGTTTGTACTCGATAGCAGATAGAAGAGGCGCTGTCAGAGAGATGAGGAAGGCAAGTGTGAGCGGAAGGATCGCCGAGCGATCGAACTGGACATCGAGCCCGAGTGCGGCTACCACCGCGAGAATCAACACCCCGACTGCGAGAACAATCAGGAGCATTCGCTTGAGCGGGGTGTCGGACGTCAAACCCCTACCCTCGAACCAGCGACTCCGCAATGTCGCGTAGCGGTCCCGCCAAAGGTCGCTCATAGGTCCAGGAGACTTCGCAGGAGATCGAAGTACCAGCCGGTGACGTCTTCAGAGATTTCCACCGCAGCCTGAATGGCTCTCTCTCTGCCCTCCGGGGTGAACTCTTCGCTCAATCTCAGTGCCTCCCTCGCCAGATCCACACCGCTGCCCAGAGGTAACGATGTGAGAAGGCCGGCGGAGACGAGCGGCTGATGAGCCTCGAGCCGGCCCGACCAGCTGCTGCTGTGAAGGGCCGGGGTTCCCATGAGGCACGCCTCAGCAGCGGTGGACTGTGAGTCACCTACGTACACACGAGCATGTCCCAATACATCAAGGAATCGAGCTGGGTCCAGGTCGAGATCGTGGTCATCCTGGGTGCGCTTATCTTCTGAGGAAACAAGAACGCGCATGTTCTGCGACAGCGCGTCCACGACCCGCCAACGGTCCATTTCAGGCATACCCGACTCCCCGCGATCGTGCACTGCGCTCATGGAGACGAATCTCACGACGGCGAATGAGTCCTTCGCAACGCCCAACGGCCTGAGGGCTGATTCGTCAGGCGTGAATCGGCTCGGGTGGAGGTAGGCCGAGGCCTTGAAGCCCCGATAGGTAGACACTCGGGGAACCTTGATCTGGTGCCGGATCGCATCCGGCGCCGTGACCATGGTCGCAAACGGAGCGGCGAGCTTGTAGATCGATCCCGCAGCGGGTCCGTCGTCAGTGTCGAAAACGCCCTTGGTGCGAGGAAGAATGAGCGCAGCGAGTATCCCGGCCGGATTGCGGGAGCAGATGACATCTGCTTTGAACCTGAGACCGAGAATCGCGAGAGCAACCACGCGCGAGAGAAGCTCGAAGGCTTGACCCATCCGACCTTTGCGTGGATGCCCGACTACGACGCTAGGGAAGGGCAGTGACTCCAGTAGTTGCGGAATCACATCTCTATCTCGTCCAACCAAGAGAACCTCGCCGCCGCACGCCTCGACCTCCTTGGCGAGGTTCTTATAGAAGTGCACGTGCGCGGGGTGCACGATGTCGAAGATGACCTTCACGATGCCAGTATGCACGGTGATGCACCGACCGCCTGGCAAGGCAAGTATCCCGAACATGCGTTCGACGCGCGCCACGTATTACACTCACGTAACTCAGACCACCAGGCAGGCCTTGTCCGAATCGATACTCATCAGGGGTGCCCGCGAGCACAACCTCAAGAACCTCACGGTCGAGCTGCCCCGAAACAAGCTGATCGTCTTCACGGGACTGTCCGGGTCGGGGAAGTCGTCTCTGGCCTTTGACACCATCTACGCCGAGGGCCAGCGACGCTACGTCGAGTCGTTGTCTGCATACGCCCGCCAGTTCCTGGGTCAGATGGACAAACCCGACGTCGACTTCATCGAGGGACTTTCACCGGCAATCTCCATCGACCAGAAGACCGCCTCGAAGAACCCGCGATCGACCGTCGGGACTGTCACCGAGGTCCATGACTATCTCCGCCTCCTCTACGCCCGGATCGGGGTCGCACACTGCCCCAACGACGCGACGCCCGTGGAGCGTCAGACCCCACAACAGATCGTCGACCGGATCCTCGAGCTGGAAGAGGGAACCCGTTTCCTGGTCCTCGCCCCGGTGGTCCGGGGGCGCAAAGGGGAATACGAGACACTTCTGTCCGATCTGGCCAAGGAAGGATTCTCCCGGGCCAGGGTCGACGGCGAGGTGAGGGATCTCACCGAGGAGATCCGTCTCGACCGCTACTACCAGCACACCATCGAAGTCATTGTCGATCGCCTCGTCCGCAAGGAGGGGATGGAGCAGCGCCTCACCCAATCGTTGGAGACCGCGCTGTCGCTGGCAGAGGGTGTGGCCGACATCGAGATCACCGACGGCTCCACGCTCACCTTCTCCCAGCATCTCGCCTGCTCCAGGTGCGGGCTCTCCTTCGAAGACCTCCAGCCCCGCAACTTCTCATTCAACAGCCCTTACGGTGCCTGCACGGTGTGCTCGGGGATCGGCACCCGCTACCAGGTTGATGCCGAGCTGGTGATCGGCGACCCCGAGCTGTCACTCAACGAGGGCGCCATCCCAATGTGGTCGTCCAACCGGATGCGCTATTACCACCGTCTCCTCAATGGCTTGAGTGGTGTGCTCGGGTTCTCGATGGACACCCCATGGAGGGATCTCCCCGACGGCATCAGGGAGAAGATCCTTCACGGGACCGGCGACGAGCGGATCACCGTCGAGTACATCAATCGATTCGGCAGGAAGCGAAAATGGGACGCCACATTCGAAGGTGCCATCCCTTTCCTCAATCGGCGACACGAGTCGGCGGAGTCGGACTCGGCACGCGAGTACTACCAGGAGTACATGGCGCAAGTGCCCTGCGACGCCTGCAACGGCGGCCGACTCAACCCGATCTCACTGGCGGTGACCATCGACGACCGCAACATCGCCGAGGTGTCCGATCTCGGCCTTGGTGACGCACACGAGTTCTTCGCCGGCCTCGAGCTCTCGGAGCGGGACGCCCACATCGCCGAGCGTGTGCTCAAAGAGGTGAGGGCCCGGATCAAGTTCCTCCTCGACGTCGGGCTCGACTATCTGACCCTCTCCCGGTCGGCCGCCACCCTGGCCGGGGGGGAGGCACAGCGAATCCGGCTCGCTACCCAGATTGGGTCCGGCCTGGTCGGAGTTCTCTACATCCTGGACGAGCCCTCGATCGGGCTCCACCAACGTGACAACCAACGTCTCATCGAGACGTTGCTTCGGCTCCGTGATCTCGGCAACACGTTGATCGTCGTCGAGCACGACGAGGAGACGATCCGCATCGCCGACCACGTGGTCGACATCGGGCCCGGGGCGGGAGAGCACGGGGGCCTGATCGTGGCCGAAGGCTCGCTCGAAGAGATCACCGGCACACGAGAGTCGATCACTGGCGATTATCTGGCCGGTCGACGTCAGATCGAGGTGCCACTCATCCGGCGTCAGGGGAACGGCGAGTCGATCAGGGTCCTCGGCGCCTGGGAGAACAACCTGCAGGGTCTCGATGTCGAGTTCCCCCTCGGTGTCTTCACGGCGGTGACCGGGGTCTCCGGCTCGGGCAAGTCGACCCTGGTGGAGGAGATCCTTTGGAAGACCCTGGCCAACAAGGTCAACCGGGCCCGCGTGGTCCCCGGCCGGCACAAGAAGGTCGAAGGGATCGAGTTGATCGACAAGGTGATCGACATCGATCAGTCACCGATCGGCAGGACTCCCCGCTCCAACCCGGCCACCTACACCAAGCTGTTCGATCACATCAGGACGCTGTTCTCCCAAACCCAGGAGGCCAGGGCAAGGGGATACCAGCCGGGGCGTTTCTCGTTCAACGTCTCCGGTGGTCGTTGCCAGGCCTGCAAGGGCGACGGGACGATCAAGATCGAGATGCACTTCCTGCCCGACGTTTATGTGCCCTGTGAGGTCTGCGGTGGGAAGCGGTACAACCGAGAGACTCTCCAGATCCTGTGGAAGGGGCACAACATCAGTGACATCCTCGAGATGTCGGTGGAGGAGGCGCTCGGCTTCTTCGAGAACCAGCCCAAGATCGTGCGGATCCTGCAGACCCTCTACGACGTCGGACTGGGCTATGTGAGGCTTGGCCAGCCGGCGACGACGTTGTCCGGGGGAGAGGCGCAACGGATCAAGCTCGCCTCCGAATTGGGGAAACGCTCCACCGGCAGGACCTTCTATATCCTCGACGAGCCGACCACGGGGTTGCAT
>DASWKK010000190.1:0-53800 GCA_036396655.1 Acidimicrobiia bacterium | reverse complement strand
GTGGCGGCGAACACCGTCACCGCCAACCGGAACATCCGGGAGACTCCGATGGCATCGATGAACGGGCCCGCCACCACAGTGGCCAGACTCGAGGTGAGCAGGAACGAGGTGATCACCCAGGGAAGCAGGGACACGTTGCCCAGATCGGCAGCCATGTCGGGCAACGCCGCGGCAATCCCCAAGGCCTGGAACGAGGCCAGCGCCGCAGTGGCAAACACCGCGATCGACGCCGGCAGCAACTCACGGGAGAGGACACTGGTCGGAGCCGCTGACACCGAGTCGAGACTAAACCGACACCGCGACGCCTCAGCTGGGAGAAAGCCCTTCAGTTGGGTCAACTGCCTCGAGGAGTATTCCTTTGGAGGTCAAGTCCTCGATGACGCGGACCGCCCCACGTCAGGAAGATCTGGATCCCAACTGCCGTGATTGATGTCCACAAACATGACCAGCGCAGCCCACGCCGCGGCTTGTTGCCGTCGATAAGAGGATGGTCCAGGTCAGCCGACACACCAGTACGGCCGCCGAAACGCCGAGATCGGATCTGGAAGACTTCGCCAGCACAGCGGCATCCACTCCCGTGACCTGTTCGGCCAACCACGGGTACTGGGCCAGGGTGAGGTATCGGATCACCAGGCGAGGCGTTCGAGCAACTCTCGATCACGCTCGAGTACTTGCTTCGCCCGGCTGGTGAACTCCTCATCCTCTCGGACCCGTTGGATCTCGTTGCTGAGCGCCCCGATGATCAAGGCGTTAACGCTCGTCCCCTGGACACGAGCAACCGTTCGCCAGGCCTTCAGGAAGACGGACAGTGGTCTGCTTGCTCATAGTTTCATGACATCGCGACCTCACGACATCGCAAGGCACCGGAGCCCCTCCTCGTGTCAAACGCGCAACATCGAATTAGAACCAGTGGATCAAAAAGAAGGCAGTGGATCGAGGCGAAATGCGAAATCGGATCGGGCGATACCAAACCACCCGTCAATCTGCGGCCACCGCGTGGTGAACATCAAGGGCTCTCGGCTTCGGCTGGCCACCCAAGAAGAGGGAGCACTTCATTAATGAATCGCTCCAACTGCGCAACGGGAGAAGCCATTGGCTCCATGACTAGAGCGTCCGCACCCGCGTCGGCTAGCGCCCTCAAATAGCTTGCGATGTCCTCGCTGGATCCGATTGCTAATCCCGCCTCCATTACACCCTGCGGGGATAGCTCGTGGGGTTGGTCCCTTCCCTCAGGCCAGATCATGTTCAGCATTCCGTTCTGACCGAGGAAGTCCTTGGCAGCGCCGGCCGTCGTCGCCATCGCGTCTGAATCGTCGGCAAAACAGAAGCCCACAAAGACGGTTAGCCGGTATGGGTCAGACCGTCCGGCTTGTAACCGACCTTCGTCCATGCGGGCCCGCGCCCATTCCACATAACTCGGCGAGGACCACTCAGCCAGGACCGCGCCATCTGCGACCTCGCCAGCCAGCCGAAGAGAGTTCGGTCCTCTTACGCCCAGGGAGACAGGGGGCACTCTATCTGGGGGATACTCGAGACCCACTTCATCGAGGTAGAGGACCTCGCCCCTGAAGGACACCATCTCACCCCTGAGCAGCCGGGTAACGCACTCGGTGGTTTCGCGGAGCAATGCCATTGGCGATTCGGTTTCGGCACCAATCTGATGCATCCACTCAGGGACGCCATGGCCCAAGCCACAACGGAGCCGGCCGGGATAGAGGCGAGCCAGTGTCGCCCATTCCATGGCAAGGGCCGCAGCATTTCTGAATGGTGCGGGCGCTATTCCATGACCAACCGGCGTTTCTCCTGTCGCCTCTAGAACCACGCCGAGTTGACTGATCCCTCCTGCATAGAAACAGTCCTCGACGATCCAGAGTTCGTCGAGAGTGGATGCTAACCAATGAGCATGTTCGCTCACGGACTCCGGTGGGATCCCGCGCACCACCTTCGCACCAATGTCGGCCACTAAGGCTTTGGTCACAAGGTCACCGCGTTGTTGGCACGACTACAGACGACATTGGTCGGTGGAGTCCGAGTTCAGAATCGCGCCTAGTCCATCACCATGCCGCCGGTCACGTTGACTGCTTGACCGGTCATTTCGCTGGCATCCTCCGAAGCGAGGAAGAGAACCAGAGCTGCGACGTTCTCGGGTTCTTGAAATCGACCCATGGGGATGCCGGCCATCCAACGCTCTTTGATGCTCTCTTTCGGTTCGCCGGTCATCTCGTTTTCCCAGGCGTACTCCCTTTCCATCATATCGGTATTGACGATTCCTGGGCAGACACAGTTGACTCGAATGTCCGGCGCGTACTCGATGGCCACGGCCTTCGAGAAGTTGATCACGGCTGCCTTGGAGGCGCAGTAATGGCTGAAGAGCGGATAACCACGCTTACCGGCCTGGGACGCGGTGTTCACGATCACGCCGCCACCCTGCGAAAGCATGATAGGAATCGCCTCTCGGGTACACAAGAAAGTGCCCTTGGCATTCACATTCATGTTCAAATCCCAGTCCTCGACCGTGAGGTCCTGAGTCTTGCGCATGGTGATAGTGCCGGCGTTATTCGCCAATACGTCGATTGTTCCCAGCTGGTCGAGGGTCTGACGAAAGGCCGACTGGACGGATTCTTCGCTTGTTACGTCACACAGGACGGAGTATGCCGACCCATCGAATTGTGCGCTGATTTCCCGAGCAGTCTCATCGACCTTGTCTTTGTTTATGTCAGCAAGCATCACACGGGCTCCCTCCGAAGCGAAAGCCGCCGCGATTGCTCGTCCGATTCCTTGGGCCGCCCCTGTTACGAGGACGTTGGAACCATTGAAGCGGTGCCTTCCATCAGGCATCGGTCAGCCTCCTATCCCGAGCTTGAACTCGTTCCACATTTCGAGACGTCGATCAAGGTCTTCCACGGCCTTGAAGAACACCATGCCTTCAAAGAACTCCGCTCCGGCTTCCGTTTCCGGGTATATGGTCAGCGCAAGCTTCTCCGGCGTCAGTCCGGCGTCTATCGCCTCTTGTGATGTTGCTTGTTCATAGCTGAGCACACCAGCGTTCCCGCTGGAAGCCGTATACCGCGCCTGCCAGTCGAGCTCGATGTTTCGGTTCATGAACTGACACACCGCATCCTTCTTTGAAGCACCAGCGGCCGTGATAGCGAAGTTGTCGCTCCACGCAGGTACACCCTGTCGCACCCGATGATTGACTTTGAGTTCGACCCCAGCCTTATCGGCTTCCACGACGCTCAACGGATTGTTGATGTAGCCGATTATGGCTTCCCCGGACACGAGGGTGCTTGTCTGATCGTCGAAGCCCGTGGTGAGTTTCTTCAATTGTGGTCGGAGCTCATCAAGCTTGGCTTCCACGGCTTGAAACTCTTCTTCGGACAGGTTGAACGGATCATCGAATCCCAGTGCCAGAGGGATGAACGGAAGCACCGAAGTCGGATCGTCGAAGACAGTCACCTTCCCCTCCAACTGTGGATCCCACAATACGTTCCAATCGTCCAACACCCCGTTTTCATTCATGTATTGCCCAAGGTCCAGATCGCCAGGTATTTCACTCGTGACCCATCCGAGGGGCTGGTCACCCCAGGCGTAGAGGACTCCGTAGTTGGTTCCGTCAACGGTGGTGGCGTCCCGCCAAGGGAATGCATCAGAGATGTTGGAAACATTCGGCACGCAAGACTCGTCAACTGGCACGATCAGGTCTTCATTGACGTAGTTGTCAAACCATCCAGAGGTGGCCAGGATCAAATCGAATTGCTCTGGATTCGCCTTGACCTTCGCGAACATCTCAGCGGGAGATCCAATGGAAATCGCCTCAACAGCAATCCCAGTGTCGGCTCTGAATTCGTCCAACCACGCGGCGTCGTGGTAGCCCTCCCAGGTCAAGACGACGAGTGATACATCGCCATCGGTGGTCGTCCCAGAATCTGTAGTGTCGTCCGTACTACTTCCGTCGGCGCACGCTGCCATGACGAGAGCCATGATCAACCCAACCGCCACCACTGCTGGCTTCTGACCAACGGTCGAGCGGGCTCTACCGTCAGTGATTGGTGTGAGCGGATATCCCATGCCGGTCCTCCTAGACAGTCTCGTCGTCACCACAGCGAGCCGAAGGCCCATCCAATGGTGTTGGATATATCTGACGATAATGATCCAAATCGCCCACTGCGTCCGATTTCAAGAACATTTTTGGCATATATTCATCAGATCGACCCTGGAAATCAGACAAGGTAGACATCGGTACGGCATCTCGAGAGTCCGGTTTCGCTCATCCCCCCGGGATTCTGCTCGGCTGTCGATTGGTGTTGCTGGATTGCCGCAAGACTTCAGTTTCTCGGGACACGGCCGAATCGAGCGGAGCGGGAAATCGAGCACAAATCCCGCAGATGCCTGCTGCGCTCGAGCGATCTACTCCTGCAATCTGACTTCGAAGTCGGAGACGCGGATTCCCGTGGCGATTTGGTGCAGCAGGTCCAGCGATGGCTGATGAGCTGGGTGACGGCGGTATCTCTCAAGGGAATCCCAGTCGATAAAATCAGCGACGATCGCCGCGCTCGAGTTTCCTGCGAGCGATCGACCGCAGCTGAAGGCTTGGACTTCGCTGATCTGCTGCGGAACCAGGGCGAGTTGGTCTAGCAACCGATCCAACTCGTCATCTTGCCGTTCGGGAACATCAAATACGACAACGTGTCTGATCATCATTCGTCTCCGGGATCTAGGAATGCGGACTATACGATCCGGACAGGTTTAGGATCTCCAGGACCCCCATTCAGGCCGATATCTCGAACATCCAGAGAGGAGTCTAGCTATTTCGTCGGATATATCTAACGGAGAGGCTAGGGTCTTTCGGACACACCGATAACGGAGGACGGAGTTGCAGGCAGCAATATTCAAAGGCGAAGGCGTCATCTCAGTTGAGGAACACGAGGAGCCGACCGTAGAGGCGCCAGATGACGTGGTCATCGCTGTTGAAATCAATGGACTCTGTGGGTCGGACCTGCGAGCCCTCATGGTGCCTCCACAGATGGATTATGTGAAAGGTGTCACCATTGGCCATGAATTCGCGGGAACAGTGGTCGGTGTGGGAAGTGCCGTTTCGAGGATTGAGGTCGGCAACCGCGTCGTCGCCATTCCGAACATCAACTGCCAAACGTGTTGGTACTGCCTAACCAATCGAACCAACCTCTGCGAGAACTTCGTCCACATTGGCGGAATGATCGACGGTGGTGCGGCTGCCATGGTCAAAGTTCCGGCGCGCCTCGTTCTGGAGATTCCCGCTGGCCTCTCCACCGAATTGGCCTCGCTTGCGGAACCGCTTGCTTGTGTCCTCAATGGGACCCGAACCGCAGATGTCCAACCGGGAGATACCGTCGTTGTGTTCGGGGCCGGACCGATCGGGCTCCTCTATATGTTGGTTTTCCAAAGTGCTGGGGCGTCTGTGATCGTCTCCGAGCCCAACGACCGACGAAGGGAGTTCGCAGCCAGTCTCGGGGCTGATCTGGCCTTGAACCCAGTCGATGACGACCTGGCAGAAGCGGTCATGACAGCGACCGCCGGTCGTGGTGCCGATGTAGCAGTCGATTCTGTCGGACGCCTCCTCGCGGACGCAGTGTCGGTGCTCCGCAAAGGGGGCCAAGCTCTCGTGTTCGGCCTCGACGACTTAACGCGAGTCGAGGTGTCCCCAGCGGCGATCGCCTACGGAGAACTCAAGGTGTCGGGTGTCTATATAGCAAAGGGGACCTTTCCAACTGCGTTGCAGATGCTGGAAGAGAACTCGCAGGGGTTCGAGCGAATCCTGACTCACAAACTCCCACTTGAGAATGTGGCGGATGCCATCGATCTCGCCCGCCGCGGAGAGGCGATCAAGGTGTCGGTTCTACCCAACCGCGGGCATTAGGGATATTGCGCGCTGTCGGCTCTTCCGTCAGGTTTCGTTCGATATTCCGAACTAATTGACCCGACGCTCTTGCATATGTAAGGTCTTCCGAACACTAGAGGGGTTGCTTGAGCCAAGACCCAATACCAAATTCGGAGCCTGTACGCATCCTCATCGTCGGAACAATGGACACGAAAGCCGACGAAGTCTCCGTTCTGGCTGGCGAAATCAAGAGGGCGGGCGGGACCCCGGTGGTCCTTGATTCCGGCGTTGGAAGAACTCCGATCACCGGCACCGTCGACATAAACATCAATCAAAGCGACGTTGCTCTGGCTGGCGGAGTCGATCTCGCTGATGTCTGGGCCGCCCCACGCGGTGAGGCCATCGGGCTAATGCGTTCCGGCGTCACGGCCATAGTCAAACGACTAGGTGAAGAAGGGCGAATCGATGGAGCTCTGTGCATGGGTGGCGCAGGAACTCATGCCGCGGGACCAGCATTCCAAGCCCTTCCGCTCTCCATACCGAAGCTCATCGTGACACCCCTGGCATCCGGCAGCCGGAGCTTTGAGCCCTATGTAGGGACATCCAATGGTGCTGTGATGCACTCGGTAGTCGACATCGCCGGACTGAACCCGATCTCTGAAACCATCTCCCGGCAAGCGGCCGGGTACATCGTGGGCGCGGCGAAAGCGATGCAGAATTCAGGCGGACCAACTGTCAACCGTGCAGATGGACTAGTCGCTGTATCGATGAACGGGAACACGACTCCTGCGGTCAATCTAATCAGACGCAGCCTCGAGGGCTCCGGGTTCAACGTTGTGGCTTACCACGCGAATGGCGTTGGGGGTCGCTCAATGGAAGCGATGATCGACGCTGGAGAGTTTGTCGCCGTAATCGATATGACAACAACTGAGCTGGCCGGAGCCGAGTTCGGCGGCTTGATGGACCCCGGACCACATCGCATGGAGGCGGCCGGCCGAAAGGGCATACCTCAAGTACTGGTTCCCGGCTGTCTCGACTTCATAACCGTCGGCAGACTGGAGGAAGCGAAGGGAGAGTTCCCCGACCACGTCCTCTTTGCTCACAATCCAGAGCTGACCCTGGTTCGCATGAAAACTAATCAGATGGTCCGACTCGGCGAAATCTTCGCCTCGAAAGCGAACTCTGCCACCGGCCCAACAACAGTATGTGTTCCGACACGTGGCCTTTCAGTGCCGGGCGCTCCAGGTGGACCATTCTCGGACCCAGAAGCCGATCAGGCGCTTCAGGACGCTCTGACGAACAACCTCAGGAATACCGTCAAGCTTCGCTTGGTCGATGCTCACATCAACGACGCCAGTTTCGCGGAAGCTGTGCTTGAAGAACTGAACGACGTCATGTCCAAGGCTGGTGTGTTAGCGAGGAACACCAATCAACCGAGAAGCGAGGTCATCCAATGAATACAGGCAAGTCACTTCGGATGCGGAGGATTATCGATCAGCCATCGCAGTCGACGGTGATGTTCGCATTCTCCCATGGCACCAGTGCCCCAAACGTCATGGCTGGCTTGGAGCATCCCGAAGAGATGGTCGTAGCAGCAAGGGAGGGTGGCGCCGACTGCGTGTTTTTGGCACCCGGGCTAATCGAGGCCCTGGCAACCACCTTGGCATCGACACCAAAGCTCGCCGTAGTAGCCAAGGTTTCAGCGACCGCAAGCCGTGGCGCTGACCCTCACCAAGAGAGGCTCATCTCATCTGTCGATTACAGCGCTTCGCTGGGAGTGGACGGTGTTGTCGCGATGATCCCGTTTGCGCCCGGCAACGAGCCGGACGTGATCTCCCTTATGGCGCAACTCGGCGAACAATGCGCCAGGCAAGGGATTCCGCTTATCGCGGAAGCAGAATTCCCTAACTCCTACTCCGGAAAAGGCAACTACGAAGAGGAGTGGGGATTGCCATACCTGAAGCGAAGTGCTCGCCTGTGCGCTGAACTCGGAGCGGACATTGTGAAGAGCAACTGGCCGGGTTCTCGTGACGCCCTAGCGGAGCTAGTCGAGGCTGTACCGGTCCCGGTCGTGGTCGCCGGCGGCTCCAAGAAATCAGACCTCGCCCTACTCGAGAGGCTGAAGGAGGCTCGGACCGCAGGAGTCATCGGATGCTCGGTGGGTCGCAACATATTCCAGCATGAATCGCCATCGCGTATCACCGCTGCGATCACCTCCGTCATCAGGGGAGAGCTAGAGCCCGACGAAGCCATGCGCAGACACCTCTCAGCGATGGCTGTGAAGTGAATGAGAAAGGGAAAGAACGAAGCATGAATACGGGAAGAGACAGAAGGAAAGGCAAATGAATAGAACACGATTAGGACGTCTGATCATGCTGCTGGTCGTACTTGCAATGGTCATAGCGTCGTGCGGAGGAGACGAGGGCACCGACACCACAGCCGGTGACTCCGGCACCGACACCACGGCCGCCGGTGGCGCCAGCGGCAACGCGTGTGCGGACAGCGGAGTTGACGCGATAAGCATCCTGACCTGGGATGGGTATCACGCCCAGGAATGGGTGGACGAATGGACTGCGGAGACGGGAGTCGCGGTCAATGTGACAAACATCGGCTCGCCAGCCGAGATGTTCGCGAAGGTCAAAGCTAATCCATCACAGTTCGACATCGCCTATGTGACTGCTGGATGGTACGAGAACTACGTGGCAGAAGACCTCGTGATGGCGGTCGATGAGAGCCAAATCCCCAACATCGCTCAGATCTCTGACGTCTTCCCTTGGCGGGACGCCACGTCAGTTGACGGGGTAAACTACGGGGTTCTCTACGCCTGGGGTGATCAGCCTTTGGGCTGGAATCTCAACCAGATTCCCGGCGACTACGACATCGATCAGTACCTCAACGATGAAGGCAAGGTGGATGATTGGAACATCCTCTGGGACCCACAGTTCGAGGGGCGCGTAACGATCTTCGACGACCCGACATCGGTTCAACCGATGATCGCTCTTGCTCTGGGATTCGAGGATCCGTTCAACTTGTCGGAAGAGGAGTTCCAGGCGTTCTCTGACAAGTTGCTGGCGCTACGCCCTCAGGTCAAGAAGCTGACTACCGGGTACGACGATCAGGTCACGACATTGGCCTCGGAGGAGGCGATCATCGGGTACATCAACATTGGTCAGGTGATATTGGATGTCAATAACGCAGGAGTGCCGTTCGAAGCCAGCCACACCGTCAGTCAAGGGGTGCCGGCATGGAGTGACAACGCGACGATCACCTCACAGGGTGGCGCCAACAAGCTGGACTGCGTCTACGATTTCATCAACACTGGCATCGAGCCCGAGTGGCAAGCCCGGTTCACCAGGGAGACCGGCGGTACCGGAACTCTCAGCTACGACCAGGCGATCGAACTGGGTCTGACCGACGAGGAACTTGAGGTGACGCTCATACCTCAAACTCAACTTGGAGACGACTTCTTTAAGAGCATGGTCTTCTTCAAGCAGGTTGAGGATCTCGATCGGCGACTTGAACTCTGGAATGAGTTCAAGTTGGGCATTGGCGGCTGACTTGAATCAGGAGGCAGGTGTGGGCGCGACGGCCGACAGTGTCGACACCTCCATGAGAAGCAAGACGAAACCCGATCCCGGCTTGAGCCGGGATCGGGTACCCGTGCTGCGCCTGGAAGAGGTAAGCAAGACCTACGAGGGAAGCACCGAACCTGCGGTAAGGCACATCAACATTGAAGTCGGTGAAGGCGAATTCTTCTCGATTCTCGGTCCGAGTGGCAGCGGGAAGACGACAACACTCCGCGTCATAGGCGGATTCGAAAGGCCGACGAGCGGGCGTGTTTATCTCGGAGGCGCTGACGTAACATTCACACCTTCGAACAAGCGCGACGTCAACACGGTGTTTCAGAACTACGCGCTCTTTCCACACATGACGGCGCGTGAGAACGTCTCATATCCCCTACGGATGCGAAGAGTTGACCGTCATCTCATTGGCGCGCGCGTCGAAGAGATGTTCGCCAAGGTCGAGATGACCGGATACGAGGACCGCAAGCCAAACCAGCTCAGCGGAGGTCAGAGGCAGCGGATAGCCCTAGCACGGGCGCTGGTCGTACAGCCAAGCGTTTTACTCCTGGATGAGCCCCTGGGAGCCCTCGATCTCAAGCTGAGGGAAACAATGTTGGTGGTCTTGCGTGCCTTACAACGCGATATCGGCATCACATTTGTCTATGTCACTCACGATCAAGGAGAGGCCCTTGGAATGAGCGACCGAATCGCCGTGATGAACCACCGCGGTCTTCTTGAGCAGATCGCCTCGCCTGACGACCTCTACTGGCGCCCGGCTTCCGATTTCGTGGCGCGCTTCATTGGGAAGACCAACCTCCTCGACTGCATCGTGGACAGTGAAGGAGGCCTTGTGGCTGGTTCGCTCAAGATCGCTGCCAGGGAGGCTACAGATGGCCCGACCAGTGTCCAGCTGAGTCTTCGACCTGAGGAGATCTCCGTTGGCCCCGACACGTCACGACTAGCGAACCATTTCCGAGCTCGAGTCGAAGAGATCCTTTTCCTTGGTCATGAGAAGGAACTGGTGACGACCGTGGAAGACCAAACGTTGATCGTCCGTGTCCCGGGACGAGAGAAGATTCGTCGCGAACAGATCATTGAAATCGGCTGGGACCTCGATGCTGCCGTGCCGGTGAAACAATCGGTTGACCAGACGGTCGAGGGGGCGGAGTGACTCAAACGACTACACGCGAGACGTTGTCTGTTTCCGGGAAGCACGGTCCACCCCTTCGTGTGGGAATCCGTGCTCTAATATTGAGCCCGACGTTGCTGTGGATCTTGGCGCTCGTAGTCGCGCCCAACCTGTACCTGCTGGTCTTCAGCTTCTGGAGCAACGAGATCGGCACCGTGGTACAGGAGTTCACCTTCGAGAACTATGTTAGGGCATTCACCTCAGAGGTGTTCCTGACGCTTCTCGTCCGGACCTTTCTTATTGCGACATTCGCTGCAGTAATGGCGACACTCATCGCCTATCCAGGCGCCTACCTCGTGGTTCGCAAACTTGGACGATGGAAACTTGCGGCAGCACTACTTGTGCTCGTACCCCTATGGGTCAGCTATCTAATGCGGGTGTTCGCTTGGCGCATCATCCTGGGCGAGCGCGGCATTCTCAACGGTCTGCTCACAAGCCTTGGGATACTCGGGGAGGCATCAGACTCCTTCCTCTATTCAGTCGAGACTGTCGCTCTCACCCTGACCTACATCGTCGTCCCGTACGTCTTCCTTGCTTCATATTCCTCCCTTGAGAGGATTCCTGAGAGCCTTTACGAGGCCTCGGCAGACTGTGGCGGCAACTCCTTTCGTACCTTTGTCCACATCATCTGGCCGTTGAGTAGGCCAGGAGTTGCGATCGGTTTCGCGATCGGATTTGTGATCGCATTCGGTGATTATGTGACCGCGCAAATGGTGGGCGGTCTTGAGGGAACGATGCTCGGCACGATCATCCTCCAGCAGTTCGGAACCGCCAACAACTGGCCTTACGGTGCCGCTATCGGCGTCAGCATCATGCTGGCCTCGTTCCTCTTCCTCGCCATGGTCTCGCTTTTCTCGCGGACGGAGGCTCAATATGAGTAGCGCGATAGCCAGACGTCGGACAACGGTTCAAACCGACGGAGAGTCGAAGGCCCGGCTTCGCGCCATGTGGGCCAACCTCGTCTCGTTTACGTTACTGCTGGGCCTCTACTTCTTCCTCTACGCCCCACTCTTTGTCACTGCGTTGTTCTCCTTCAATGAGAGTTCCGTTCAGACATGGCCGATGAGCGGATTGACCGGAAGCTGGTACGGAGAAATGATGAGCAACGGACCTTTGAAGGCTGCCGCGCTCTTCAGTTTCAGAATCTCGCTGACAACCGTGGCAATAGGCATGCTTTTTGGCACCTACTTCGCGCTTCTTGTTTCCCGATATGTCAAGCGAAGCAGGGGTGTTCTTCTGGCTGCGCTCGCTACCCCGGTCGTTTTGCCGGGCGTAGTCCTTGGAATCTCGCTGCTTGTGGTATTTCGCATGGCCTCCATCACACCAGGCTTCTGGACGATCGTTGTTGGTCATGCAACGTTTGTGACCCCAATCATCATGTTCGTCGTATTAACTCGAGTAAGGACGCTTGACCCATCTTTGGAGCAAGCCTCGTTCGACCTTGGGGCCAATCGGGTGCAGACATTCTGGCACGTGACTCTGCCGAGTATTCGGGTTGCCTTGATGGCAGGCGCCCTACTGGCATTCACCGTTTCGTTCGACGAGATCATCGTGACCTTCTTCCTCGCGGGCGTCAACGTGACGCTGCCAGTGTTCGTGTGGAATCAACTGCGATTTGGATTCACACCCGAGGTGAATGCCATATTCACGGTGATAGGTGTGTTCTCGGTGCTTCTGATCATTGCAGCGACAATGATGCTCACTAGAGGTAGCGCTCGATCTTCACTAGTTGATCTGGGAGGCGCCACATGAATGGAACACGAGTAGGGACTGGGGAGAGAAAGGTCAGTCAAAAGATCGTGAATGATTACGTCAGCACCGATAGCTCGATAGGGGGTCGGCTTAAGCGCCTTCGCAAAGAGCACGGTTACAGCATGCGCAAGCTTGGCGAGTTGGCGGATGTTTCAGCATCACTGATAAGCGACGTCGAGCGCGGAAACGTCGAACCGTCGATTTCAGTACTGAAACGCCTTGCCGCGGCGCTAGGCACGACTCTCATGTTCTTCTTCACAGAGCCCGACCGGTCGCAAGGGCGAGTGATCCGAGACTCCGATCGTCGGTCACTCGGCGCGCACCCACCCGACGCCAAGGGGACAGGAGTCCGCTTCGAACTGGCGTCCCCCGAGGAGACGCAATCGATTGAGGCAATCATCGGTGTCTATGCCCCTGGAGCCTCCCTTGGAGAGGAGCCACTGACCCATGAGGGCGAGGAGTGGGGCATGGTTCTCGAGGGACGCTTGAAGGTGTCGGTGGGCGACGAGGTCTATTTCCTCGAGCCCGGCGACTCAATCTGGTTCCTAAGCACCACACCGCATCGCATGGAAAACGTAGCCGACGGTATCACCAGATATATCTGGATCGATACGCCGAAATCATTTTGAGAAGCACAAGGAGGTGCACATGAAAGCCATCGTCTTGGACGCCGAGTGGAGTCCACGCCTTGGAGTGAAGGTTTCACCGAAGGATGAAGCCCGCCAATGGGCGGTCAATGCGAACGAGGTCTACAGGGATCCTTCGGCTTCACTTCAGGACCGGGCGGAACCGCCTGCCCCTGGTCCCAACCAAGTGACACTGAGGGTAGGTGCGTGCGGTATTTGCGGTTCCGATGTTCACATGTTCGAGACCGACGATGACGGCTACATGCTCCTCCCCTACCATCTCAAGACCCCGGTCGTCATCGGCCATGAATTCTCGGGAACCGTGGTCGCAGCTGGATCTGATTCAGGTTTCGTAGAGGGCGACATCGTGGCCGTCGAAGAGATCCAATGGTGCGGAGTGTGTACACCTTGCCGGGGGGGTTATTGGAACCAGTGTCAGAACATCGAAGATCTCGGTTTCACACTCGACGGTGGCTTCGCAGAATACGTAACGGTAAATGCGAAGCACTGCTGGTCGCTAAACGCTCTTCGCGAACGGTACGGATCCGATGAAGCAGCCCTCGAAGTCGGTGCGATGACCGAGCCGGTCAGTGTCGCCTACGAGGGCATCTTCACCCGAGCAGGAGGCTTCTTACCAGGCCGGCCGGTAGCAGTGTTCGGAGCTGGGCCCATCGGCCTGGCATCCGTAGCCCTCGCTAGGGCAGGCGGAGCATCGAAGATCTTCTGCTTCGAAACACTCCAAGGACGTCGTGCCTTAGCAAAGAAGCTGGGGGCAACGCACGTAGTCGATCCAACGGAAACCGATCCCGCCGAGCTAGTGGCTGAAGAAACACTCGGTGAGGGTGCAGCCATGGCCATGGAGTGCTCGGGGAACTTCCCTGCCGTAATGCGCTCCATCGAGAATGTTCTCGGAGTCGGCGGAAAAGTCGCGGTGATTGGGATGGACGGACGGCCCGCTGAACTGAATTTCATCGACCACCAGCTCCGAGCCCTATCGACCTACGGCACAGTCGGTCATTCCGGTTCATGGGATTTTCCGAACGTGATAGGTCTCATGGCCTCCGGTCAGATCGAGATGGAGCATGCGATCACCCGTCGCTATCCGCTGGACGAGCTTGTCGATGCCATTGAAGAAACCAAGAATCGGTCCGACGGCAAGATCCTCGTGAAGCCGACGGTCTGATCGTGGACGATGTGACGTCGACACCTCTGAGATGGGGAATCGTCTCAACGGCACGAATAAACGAACAGGTGCTCCCAGCGTTCAGCGTACTGCCGAACGCCTCATTGGAAGCGGTGGCTAGCAGAGACGCTGGAAAGGCACAGGAGTACGCCAAGAGACATCAAATACCTCGATGGTACGGGAGCTACGAGGCTCTCTTCGATGACTCCAGCATTGACTGTGTCTATATCTCGACTCCCAACTCCACCCACGCTCAGTGGACTGAGAAGGCCTTGAAGTCCGGTAAGCATGTGCTCTGTGAGAAGCCGCTGACTCCCACTTCCCAGGAGGCAAAACGACTGTTCGATCTGGCCGCCGACAACAGCATGCTCCTGATGGAAGCATTCATGTATCGGCACCATCCTCAAACAGCACGTGCCAAAGACGCCCTCATAGGAGGCGACATCGGGGATCTGCAGGTGATCCGCATGTCGTTCAACTTTAAGACCGAGGATCCTGCAACTGACGTGAGATACCGGCCAGACCTCGCCGGAGGCGCTCTGCTCGATGTCGGATCCTATTGCGTGAGTTTCAGCAACTTCGTCATGGACTCGACGCCGGATGAGGTTGGCGGTCTAGCACGGATGAGGTCGAGCGGAGTCGAAGAGGGTTTCGTTGGGCACATGCGGTACGGCGACTTACTTGCCGCATTCGACTGCAGTCTGTTCACCCCTTTGGACATCGGAATCACAGCTGTGGGAAGCGAGGGCCGCTTAACCGTCCCGACGCCGTGGTACCCGCATCTGCCACCCCAGCAGATCATTGTCGAACGTGGTGAAGAGCGACGGGTGGTCGATTGCGCTGGTAACAACGCTTATGAACTCGAGGTCGCCAACTTCAGCTCGGCTGTGGCGGGTACGGCCGAACCTCTCATCTCGGGACACGAAACCCTCCGCAACCTGGAGACACTCGAACGTCTGGCTCGGGCAGCCGGATTGACGGCCAAACCTGAGTAACGAAAGGAAACACAAAATGGCTGAGCTGCATTCAAGATGTCTTTCGGACTTGGCACCTCCTGATATCCAGGCCCACCTTGCACGAGATGATTCCATCCTGGTGCCAATGGGATCAGTGGAGATGCACGGACCTCACTTACCACTAGGTACAGATGCATACAACGGCCTTGAGGTGGCTAGAAGGGCCGCCGAAAAAGCCGACACCCTCTACACGCCACTGATCTGGACTGGTTACAGCCCACAGCATCTGCGTGAGCCGGAGACTGGAATGGGCACGTTGACCTACCGTGCCGAAACCGTTTGTGCCGTGATCCACGACACCGTCAAATCGCTAATCCATCACGGCTTCAATCGGATCATCTTCGTTAATGGGCACACATCAAACACAAAGGTCACGGATGCCATCTTCCGACGACTGAGATACGAGACGGGCGCGCTGTTGGGCATGTTCAAACCGTGGGGGGAGCGCTATCTGGGCCTAATTGAAGACATCATGGAGAACCCTCCCGAGGAAACGCCCGGTTGGCATGCGAGCGAACAGGAGACCTCGATCATGCTCGCCTACGACCCTGCGAACGTGCACATGGAGAGAGCGGTCCAGGGCAGAACTCACGCGCCTGACTGGCTACCGGCAAGTTTCGGCAAGACAGACGGTGCGTGGGACGCCTCATTCAAGGGATTCGAATACTTCTACTTCCCGATGGACCACGACGAGTTCTCTGCTGACGGCGTGATCGGCAACCCATTGCGCGCTTCAGCAGAGAAGGGCAACGAGATATTCGACCGCTTCTCAACCCATCTAGCTGAGGCATTGGAGGAATTGCGCAAGGTGCCTGTGACAATCAAGGTCCGCGAATACGAACAGAAGGCGTGACCCAGGGAAACGGGACGGCAGTGGTGCCCTTCATCGGAGTGCCGGTCGGACCTGCCAATGCTGTGTCAAACTCAGGGAAATTGACTTTCACCGTGTGTGGACCTGTATTCACGTTTTGTGAAAGCAAACTCCCGTCTCCCACTATTTAGATCGCCCCAACAAGAGCGGTTGCTAGCCGAGCTATTCGTATTCGCCCTGGAACCGCTGGCGCTCAGTGAACTGGCTAGACGCACCGGCACTTCGGTCGGCGGCGTCCATTAGGAGGTGGAACGGCTCGAAAGATCCGGTCTGGTCGTTTCCAAGACCTCGGGCAGATCCCGTCTGGTCGAGCCGAATCGGTCGTCTCCGATCTACCGGGAGCTTCGCAGCCTTCTGACCAAGTCGATGGGGCCAGAACCTCGGCTGCGTGACGCACTCTCGTCGATCGATGGCGTTCAAGACGCATTCATCTTCGGGTCGTGGGCCGACCCCGATCAAATGGCACCCCAAGACATCGATCTCATGATTGTCGGTGATCCCGATCTCGGGCAGCTCTACGACTTGGTATCCGGCGTTGAAGCCGACGTCGGCCGTCCGATCAACGTGGTCGTTCGATCTGGGGACGAATGGGCCAGCGCTGACGGGGCGTTTGAACGGGCAGTGAAGAGTCGACCACGCATCGAGCTCATATGAGGGAGTGGGACGACCTGGTAGCAAGTGGTCTAATCGAAGCCGTTGAACCCGACCGGCCGACGGCTGAAAGTGGATCAACGACGCGAAACGCCATCTCGAAGCCGCACACACCATCGAAGCCATCGACCCGTCGGGTGCCTACGTCCTGGCCTATGACGCCGCGCGCAAGTCTGTGGCTGCTGCCTTGTTGATGACCGGGCACCGGGTCCGCAGTCGTCCGGGGTCGCCTCAAGCGCTAGCTCAATTCACCAAAGCCCTCGCCAAACAAACCAGCGAACCGGCCCTCCGGCAGTTCGACCGCCTTCGTCGTGAGAGGAGCCGATCTGAGTACGGGTCGAGAACCTTCGGCAAGGCTGAAGTCGATGAAGCCATCAAAACAGCTGAGGCAATCCTCGAGGCCTGCGCCCGGCAGATCTAGGTTGACCACGCTGACTGGTGTCAAACGCGCGATAGGGAAACGGGACGTGTAAGCGGGAAGCCATTAAGCGAAACCGCCTTGTCATCCCACCTCCCGACTCATAGTGTGCGCGAGCTGGGTTGTAGTCGCGGGCCCGGGAATCGCGTGACCGGAAACGGTTGCGTGGATCCTGCGGTTCCTAGTTTTACAACCCCGTTCCTGTTCGTTTAGACCCAGGCCTCGCGCGGCATCTCGCGTGCTAGCGCCTCCAGGTCCTTTCTACGGTTGAGATCGAGCGCCGCTCGAAGCACATCGAGGTGACCCCAGGCGCCGAGCCGAGTCGACTTGGGGACCTTCCAGTAGAGGGTGTGGGCGAGAAAGGTGTGTCCTCGCCATCGGTCGGGGTGCCATTGCACCGCTTGATCGTTGACCCACGGCCCAAACACGTCGACCAGGGGACCGCCAACCACGTCGCCGAAGAAGCCGAACTTGACCGGGAAGTAGAGGTTGGTCCAGCGGGTGGCAGCGAAAGGGGCATTGTGGGTGAAATACCGGAAGGTGCGGTTTCTGCCCAGCTGGTCTTTGTAGCCACGGTCGTACCAGACGTCATTGATGGGACGGGGCGGGCATGACGCCAGCTCTCTTCGCTCAAACATCCCCTCTAGCTCGGCCTTGGACCCGGCTAGAAGCAGTGAGGCGTGAGCGAGAGGGCTACCCGCGGTGATCAGGTCCGTGATCAGCCAGGGCTGGGTATTGCGCCGCATTTCACCCCACACCGACCACGGCGAGCCCTTGGTGGTGTCGGTGGGGCGAGGGCTCGCTATCTTCAACAACTCCACCAGCTCGGCCGCCTGTTTGTTGCTCACCGAGACCGGAGCGTTGTGCTGCCTGCGGGTGGCGATCCAGTACTCGCTGACGATGTCGTGGGCGATGACACTGCCGAGGCTGTGCCCGACGACGATGATCCTGTGATACCGGACAGAGGTGTGCAGGGCGTCGAGCAGGTCGACGCCGTTGGAGCGGATTCGATCGCGGACGGCGACATTCGCCGGATGGGGCCACAGATAACGGGCGGCGTCGCCGAGGCTGTTGACCATGAACCCGCTGATCACTCCGAGGACGGCAGCTCCGGTGAAGCTGATCCAGCGGGCATTGCTCCCCACGTTCAGCGCCGGGAAGAATGAGAGGACGAGAAAGGCGGTGAAGGCCAATGCCAGCCACACGGTCCACCACACCGATTGCAGGCTGCGCGGGACACTCGCTGGTGGCCGGAGGAGGAGACGTCGGATCCATGCCCAGACCTGTGAGATGGTGGTGTCCCTGACCTTGTCCGCCCAGTACACCTCGAAGAAGTCCGTGGGCGGACGGCTTTCGTTTCGATCCAAGGTCCAACTTCGCAACTCGAACGTGTGAGAGATGCGGTCGGGCTTGGAGCGGACCGTGTCTCGCTCCTCCGGCTCCGCCGCCGCCTGGACCAGGTTGCGGACTGTCTCCCCTGGTGTCTGTTCACCGATGCCATGGATCACAAGCACGGCTTGACGCACACTCTCGCTCTTCTGTCTAGCCGTCTTAGCCGCCGCCTCCAGGTCATCGAGGGCCTTGAACCAGCGTCGGGACGCTTCGGCGCCGGCCGCGGCGGGATCCGAGGTTCCGCTGAGGTCTTCGAAGCCTGCCTCGGCGATGGTGACCACGGCGGCATCATCCTCCGGATCGGCGCTTAGTTTGACGGTGACCGTGGTCGATCTGCCATGCCGGGCCTGCCACGCGCCGGGCGGTTGAAGCGAGAAGACGACCCGGCCGTCCTCGATAAGTTCGACGATCCCACCGCGCCAGGCTCCCACCCCCCATGGGATGACCACAGTGGCGCCCACGAGGGGAGGCAACGCCCCCTCCGGGCCAAGCCACTTTTCCTGGGTGGCCGGACTCATCGTGAACCCCCAACCGGCGCCTGCTGCAAGTTGCAGTCGCCTCGAGACCTCGATTGTCGCCATCGGCTCCGCAAGCTACGCCCTCGCCACCCCAATCCGGGCCTTGTCACCCGCATGCTCCAGTTGTAGGGTGGCTTCGGGCGTCCGCAAGGAGCCCCACTCAGTGGCCCCGGCACCCGTGTCGGAGCCAGCGGATGGGGCTCCTGTATCCGACGACAGTCGCGAAGGTCGAAGACCGGCCGGCCTTTGGGCCGCAAGTGTCCAACATCGTCGCAACGGTGTGAGGATCGTGCGGCCGCCCTAAAATCGTTTTGGGGCGTCGTGGTCAACCGGAGGCGGGCTCGGATCGTTCTCGATCTCGAGCAGCCGGGTCCGCGTCGGCACCGACGCCAGTCGAATACGTAGGGTCTTAATCGTTCCTCGGATACGTGGCAGGCGCAACCGCTGGGCTCGCGGCCACGTGATCGAATACGGATACGGGACGTGTCGGCGGATGCAGCGGAGCCGCTTGGACTTCACGACCAGCACGTGTCGTGTCAAACCGACGTGGATTGATCGAGCGTGTCGGAGCCGGGAACACTGGTCACAAACGGTCAGCCTCGGCCAACGAGGTTGCTCTGAACAGACCAAGAGCTGAAGGGGTCAATGGCAGGGCCGCGGAGTCTTGGTAAGAGGCTTGGCCTCGAGTCAGGCCAGGAGATCGATCAGCTCGGTCGCAGCGAGCATCCGACGCGGTCGGCCCCTCCGTCTCCGGGCGAAAGCCCGTTCGCTCAGAACCCCGGCTTCCTCAAGCCGTACCAGCGCAGCATGCGCACTCTGAGGAGCAACTCCATAGCGACTGGCAACAGCCTGGCTATCCACGATCGGGTACTCGGGTAGGTCCTCAATGACACGAACCGTCACAGACTCCCCACGCGTGTCAACACGAGCTTGAAATTCTTCAATCAATCCTGTGATCCGTTCAGAAATATCGGTCATCCTGCCAACGGCTCTGATGACGCACAGCGAGAAGAATTGCAGCCAGCTATCGACATCGCCCTCCTGGTAGGCGCGCAGACCTTGGACGTACCGATCGGTGTCTTCAGCCCAAATGACTGACACCGGTATCGGAGACGGCAGGGTGAGTCGCCGACGAAGAAGTTGTTGAATGAGTAGTCGACCCACACGCCCGTTGCCATCCACGAACGGATGGATGACCTCAAAACGGGCATGAGCAATTGCCGCGTGAGCCACAGGAGCGAGATCGGTACGAGTGCAGAAGGCGACTAGGTCGTCGATCAGATTTGGAACTTCCTCTGGTCGCGGTGGAACGAACTCCGCATTGCGGGGCCCCGAAGAGTCACCTCCTAACCAGTTCTGTTTGGTTCGGAAGGCACCAATCGATTCGGCTGGCATCCGCGGATGACCCTCCATCAGCTTCCGGTGCCAGCGCAGGAAATCATCGGGTCTGGCTGGTATCTCAGTCTTCATCGCGTCGCGGAGCGCCTCGAGGTTGCGGACAACGCGACGCGCCTCCTCGTCGTCTATCTCGGACTCACCAGCGATCTCGGCCTCGAGAATCCGACGAGGGCCCGGCCCTACGCCCTCGATCAGAGATGATGCACTCGATTCCGACCGGTAGAGAACCGAGGCAATCCCGGCAAAGGGAAGGGCCGGCACTGATCCCAGGGAACTCGAAGCCTCTGCGATAGCCAGTGTCGCGTCTGAAGAAAAGCCAACCTGGGCGTCTCCTATAAGACTCGCCTCGTACGGCGAGTATTGGTACGTTCTTCCGAATTGGTCGGTCCACCTGAGAGCCTGAGCTTTCATAACACCAGAGTTTATCAGCTTTAATGGTTCTTAGCCTGACAAAAGGCATAGGTGGCTCCGGCAACTGACCCACGACACCAGACACCTGTCGGGACCTGGCAGGAGGATGGTAGGTGGGTGGTTTCGTCAGATCACCGATCGGGCCTACCGAGCAACTTTCGGGCACGTGCCACTGGACTCCTCCTCGTGTCAACCGCGCGGAAGGGAAACGGGACCGGTCGACGGGATGGAGGGCCAATGCTGTCGTCAACCGCTCCTCGACTTCTGCGATCACAGGATGCTGCGGATCTGGCGGCTCCGCGGCGGTCTTCTTGACTGTACCAACCATTGTCCTAAGGGCTTTATCTTCGACTTGCTTGCGTTCCGCGAAGTCCCTTTTGAGTCCCAATGATCCGATCACGCCAGTCCACCCTGCGCCGAAGTTTCGGCGGGGCACTCTTCACAGTCCATCTCCACCGTGACTATGATTATGGTCATGACTGATGCGACTCTCCCCCTGGCCGAGGTCAAGAAGCGTCTCTCGGAGATGGTTGATCGCGTCGAACACCATCACGAACGAGTTGTGGTGACGAAGCGAGGCCGACCCGCAGCGGTGCTTGTGAGTCCGGACGATCTCGAGTCATTGGAGGAGACACTGGACGTGCTTTCGACACCGGGAGCACTCGATGAGATCCAGAAGGCGCAGCATGAGATCGATACAGGGCAGTCCGTCAGCGCCGACGAGCTGCGCGATAAGTATCTCAAGAAATGACCCCGTGGAAGCTGGTGGTTGCGACATCATCTGAACGTGGGCTTGATCGAATCCCACCCAAACTCGCATCGGCCATCGTTGAGTTCATGGTCGGACCCGTGATCGACAACCCACATCGAGTAGGCAAACCACCACTCCGAGAGTTGGGTGGGTACTTCGTCGCCAGACGCGGGGCCTATCGGATCATCTACCGCATCAATGAGGAGGCGAGAACGGTCGAGGTGGTCCGAATCGACCACCGCTCACATGCCTACCGTTCGCGCTGAGCCGCTAGGGAAACGGGATCTGTTGGTCGCTGGAGGCCCGTGTAGTTGGGGATTCAGGCGGTCGCGCCTGCGGTATCAAGCGACAGTCAACACATCGGAGCCTCCGTCCAACCATCTGCGTCGTAGGCATTGGTGGCGGTACGGGATCGACATCCCACCCGACGAGATACTTCGGCGGTGACGTAAGTTCGCCACCCACCGCCCGGCAGCGACGAGGGGATGGCCGGTAGGACGAGGGGACCCTCACCTCGGCACCTCCACATCAAGCGTCCCCGCTCACACCAGACATAGGTGCGACTGCGAGTGATTGGTACTCGATGAACGGCTCGAGACCTGCCCAACCCCCCTCGTACCCGCCGAAGCCGCTGTCCTTCCATCCTCCAAACGGGACCTGGGGAGTGTTGGGTGTGGGCACGTTGACCCCGATCAACCCGATCTCTAGCCGGGCCGCCATGTCCAGCGCCTCGTCGACGTCTTCTGCCATCAGATACCCCGCCAGGCCGTAGTTGGAGCGGTTTGTGCCCTCCACCACCTCGGAGAAGGTCTCGAACGGTCGGAGCGGCGTCACCGGGCCGAAGACCTCTTCGCTCCAAAGTCGAGTGTCGGGGTCTGGGAGGAGGCAGGTAACCGGCCGGAGGAAGAACCCCTCCCTTGGAGCCGTCTCACCCCCGACCACGATCTCGGCGCCACGTTCCTCAGCCTCCTCCACCCAGCGAGAGAGTCGTGAGACGTCACCCGGCTTGCGCAGCGGTCCGAGATCTACACCGTCGGTGAGCGGATCACCGAGCCTGATTTGCTCCACCTGATCGATGAACGTCTCCACGAAGGCGTCCCACAGACTGCGGTGCACCCAGACGTTGTTAGCCGCGATGCAGGACTCACCGTTGTTGCGGAACTTCGCCACCATCAGGGCCCGGACAGACTGATCCACGTCTGCACTGGCGGTCACGACGAACGGTGCCCTTCCCCCGAGCTCGAGAGTGGCCATCTTGAGACGTCGCCCCGCCTCGGTGGCGAGGACCCGTCCTACCTCCGTCGAGCCGGTAAAGCTCAGGCCCCTGACCGACGCCTCGTCGAGCCACGCATCGGTGATCGCCCGTGCCTCCCCGCAGACCGTGTTCACCACGCCTTGAGGCAGCAACCGCTCGATGATCTCGACAAGCCCGATCGAGCTGGACGGGGTGTACCGCGAGGGTCGGAAAACCACTGTGCACCCCGCCGCCAGTGCCGGGGCGATTTTCCTGGCCGGGATCGAGACCGGGAAGTTCCATGGGGTGAGCACCGCCACGACTCCAACGGCCCTCCATCGCACTAAATGCCTCACTCCCGGCACCACCTCCCATGTCTGGGAATGCGAAGTGCCGATGACGTCTGCGAACCACTCGAAGTAGCGTGCCGAGAAGCGCACCTCGGCCCGCGCCTCGTCGAGGAGCTTCCCGGTCTCCCGACTGACCACCTCTGGCAGGTGCCCCTCGGCTGCCTCGTCGAGCGCCTCGGCGATGGTACGCAGGGCCGTCGCCCGGTGGGACAAACTTTGGTCGCTCCATGAGCCCAGAGCATCTGAAGCCGACTCCGCCGCCCAAAGGGCATCCTCCACGCCGCCGGCCGCGACGGTCGACATGGTCGAACCTGTCGCCGGTTCCACGACCTCCAAGAGCAGCGGACTGCGGGGCTCGGCCGGTCCACCGCCGATCCGGACTCCGCTGGTGGTGATCGGCGTCTCAGACATCATCGACCTCGTACTCATGTATGGCGGCTGGATCGGGCTCAACTCCCAGGCCGGGCCCATCGGGAACTCGGATAGTCCCCTCCACTGCGTCGAGCCCCGGGGTCACCAAAGAGTCTCGAAAGGGGTTCGTCCGCACGTCGAACTCGACTTGATCGACGATGGGATGCACTGCAGCTGTGTGAAGTGTGGCGGCGAGAGCGATCGCGCCTCCATACCAGTGAGGCGTTACCACCTTGTGATAGGCGTCAGCCTTGAGGCATATGCGCGACATCTCGATGATTCCACCCACCTTCGACACATCGGGCTGTAGAACGGCCACCGCATCGCTTCTCATATAGGGCATGAACTCGGCGAGCCCGTAGAAGTTCTCACCCACAGCCACGGGAACCCCTGTTTTCTCGTAGAGCCTCCCTAACTCATCCACCGCGTTGCCGCAGACAGGTTCCTCGACCCAGGCAATCTGACCTATGGCCAGTCTTTGGAGGAGGTGAATTGCTTGTTCAAGAGACCACGCCTGGTTCGCATCGAGATAGAGCTGGCCCGAATCTCGGAGGACAGCAGAGGCTTGATCCACCGAAGCGAGATCGGTCTGATCACCAAAACCTACTCGTAGCTTGATGCCGCTGAATCCCTCTGCGACACATCTGGTGCTCAGGTCGACGACATTCGAGGGTTCTAACCCGCTGGCATATAAGGGAATCCTGGACCTCAGTGAGCCACCGAGGAGCTCGTGTAGGGAGGCGTGACGCTCCTTTCCGAGCAGGTCCCAGAGGGCGATCTCGATTCCGCTGATCGCCTGGTAAATCGGACCTTTGGCCCCCCACTGCCGTCCGTAACCGTCGAGCCTGGAGTGGAGCAGGCTGACGAGACGGTGAACGCTGTCGAGCTGCTCGCCACGTAGCAGCGGGGCGATTCCCTGATCGACCGTCGCCTTTCGTTCCCTCCATGCCCATGGCGGGAAATTGAGCCAACTCTCGCCATATCCGATGGAGCCGCTGTCCGACTCAATTTCGACCAGACCCATTCGACGCACCTGTAACACTCCGAACGACAGGCTTATGGCATCGGTAATGGGTGCCTCGAGGACCCGAATCCGAACGTCGGCAATGCGCATCGCAGATCCTTGGGTTAGAACCTTGGCAGTCGTGATCCGGCATCGACCGGAATGGTGACCCCGGTGACCATGTCGAACATCGGCCCGCAAAGCTCTGCCACGATTCGTGCCACCTCCCCCCGAGTGACGAGCCGCTTGAGGGGAGATGCCTCTGTAGTCCGCTCCACGAACGTGGGGTCGAAATGGGCCATGTCCTCTGCCGACTCGGCGATCTGACCCGGTGCCACGGCGTTGACCGTTGTCTCAGGACCAAGCTCGAGGGCGAGCGCCTCGGTGAAGGTGATCAGGGCGCTCTTCGCCAGGGTGTAGATCGAGTGGTTCCTGAGGTAGGCCGAACCGGCCGATATGTTGACGATCCGTCCCCACCCCGCCTCCCGCATCCCGGGGGCGAAGGCCTTGACGCAGAGGTATGCAGCCTTCACGTTGGTGTCCCATATCCGATCCCAATCCTCGACCGACAGCTCAACGAACGGCTCCATCGAGAACGGCCCGGCATTGTTCACCAGGACATCCACCGTCCCGAACACTTCCTGAACCGTCTCGACGAGAACACGTACCCCGTCCTCGGTCGACACGTCGGCGAGCACCGCCAAGTGGTCGACCCCGGTCGTCTCACCGAGCTCATCGACCAGCGACCGCGCCGCCTGCTCCGACTCGCGGTAGGTGACCGCGACCCTGGCACCGCGTCGGCCAAGCTCCCTGGCGATGGCCGCCCCCAGGTTTCGTGACGACCCCGTGACCAATGCGGTCTTTCCTTCCAGATACGTCGAGCTCACTTGGGTCTCCTTAGTCCGACCAGCTCCTCCACCGGGACATAGTCAAGGTCATAGCCGAAGTACCTCGGCCCGACCAGCTGCAGACCGGCGGTGGTTCGCCATCTGGAGTCACATGGTGCGGCGACCACCCGGATCCGTAGGCCGTATTTCAACTCTTCCGTGGTGACCGGCTCCCCGGTCTCGGTCTCCATCACCGTTATCAGGTCGGGGACCGTGGCCACCGGCTCCCCGTCGATCACCGCCACGAGGTTCTCGTTCTGGAACTCGATTCGGAGCGTGGCGCCCACGTCGCTTTGGGCGCCCTCGAGCACCACCCGACCTCGGGCGAAGCCGGCGACCGTTCGTCGATCCACGTCGATGATCTTCCCCTCGAAGATGACGATCCCACCGAGCCGCTCGACCGCGGCGAGCACCGGATCGGTCTTGGCCAGACGCGCCTCGAGGACGGCGGCGCCCACGGACTCGGCCAGCGCCAGGGTCTGGGGGATCATGGCCTCCTTCACCTGGGCACCGGTCTGGACGTAAAGCGCGATGAACGCAGCCGCACCCATGTCGATTGTGATGGAGCGGGCGAGACGCTCCGTCCACCGGTTGTCGACCGCGTCGACCACGACCGTGTTGCCTTTGTCGTCGGCCAGGGCCATGGGGCTGGCACCGACACCGATCAGGGTCGGAGTGGACATTTGGATTTCCGGGAACGCCCGGCCCATCGCGTCACAGTCGACCAGGGGCAGACCGGTCTGCGCCGCCGCCACGACGGGCAACGTCGAGTTGAGACCACCGACCTCAGCACAGATCACGTGGGTGAACGAGGTGCCGAGACGAGCCTCCAGCGCACGCAGGGCAGCCATTTGCTCTCCTCCGCCGGGAAGCTTCTCCACCAGCACCGTGGGGGCCCCCATCACCGCCGACATGACGCACACCGCGTCGTCGGGGATCTCGTCCGGGTCGACCACCTGCACGGGTCCATGCTCGACCAGGGCACGACGAGCCATCAGCTTCCCGATGTAGGGGTCGCCCCCGCCCCCAGTGCCCAAAACGGCGGCGCCCAGAGCGAGTGCGTCGAGCGCCGACTCATCGAGGGTCCGCATCCGGCTCCTCTCCAAGCTCTCCTGTTGCCCTCACCCGGAAACGCACCGCACTCGACGGCAGGTATGCCAGGGGGACCTCGTCGATCTCGACGACCTCCACGGTCGACGGTGCGGCCCCGGCGGCCACGCATCGCTCAATTGCCTCGGCCCGGGCATCGGCCAGCGCCACCTCACGTGTCTTCTCCTCGAGCGAAACGACATGGTCGACCTGACCGCCGACCTTGGCGATGGCGGCACCGATGGCATTAGCCACCGAGAAGTGCCCGGGACGCGTGACCCGGCTCGCACCGGGTATGTCATCGGTGAGGAGAATGCTCCCTCCGCCCACCAGCACCACGGGAATCGGATGGGGGCCGGTCTTCATACGCTCGATCGCATCGCCCACACGAAGACGCATCCACTCCATGGCTGCACGCACCAACCCCCGATCGAGGTGACGCACCCTCTTCGGGTCGCCGATCTCGGCGACACCGGCGGCCACCGCCACGTCGGTGGCGGTCAGCGTCGACCCGCCGAACACCAAGCCCTTCTCGGTGATCCGGCTGCCCACGGAGGTGGGGCCGACCCGTACGTCTTCGTCGGTGTGGACGATGGAGCCGCCACCGATCCCGAGCGAGATGACATCGGGCATCCGGAAGTTGGTGCGCACCCCTGCGATCTGGACCGTCAGGGGCGCCTCCCTGGGGAACCCTCCTCTCAGCACACCCACGTCCGACGTCGTCCCGCCCACGTCGACCACGACGCAGTCGGCCTCACCCGAGAGATGGGCCGCTCCCCGCATCGAGTTGGTCGGTCCCGAGGCGAAGGTGGCCACCGGGTACCGGTTGGTGTAGTCGGCGCTCATCATCGTGCCGTCGTTCTGACTCAGGTAGAGCGGTGCCTTGATCCCCAGCTCACGGACCGAAGTCTCGAAACCGGCGACGATCCGGTCGGCGAGACCCCGCAGACATGCGTTGACGATCGTGGCGTTCTCCCTCTCGAGCAGACCGATCTTCCCGATCTCGGACGACAGGCTGATGGCGACGTCGGGGAGCCGTCGAGCCAGAGCCTCGGCGACGACGCGCTCGTGACTGTCGTCAACGGGAGAGAACACCGAGGAGACGGCCACGCTCCTTGAGCCCGTCTCCCCGATCCTCGACGCCACGGATTCCAGCTCCTCCTCCACGACGGCTGCGATCTCCCGCCCGTCAAACTCGTGTCCCCCGGCGACGAGGAACACCTCGTGCTCGACCACCCGACGTAGCGCATCCGGCCAGTCGACGAATGGGGGCAGGGTTCGGGTGGCGCTCCCGCAGACCCGTATCACCGCCGTGAGGAGCAGATGACGACCCTCGACCAGGGCATTGGTGAACTGGGTGGTGCCAATCATGACCGCACTCACCTCGTCGGGGTCGATCCGGCCCTCGACGAGGACCCGACGTATGCCGCTGGTGACACCCGATGAGACATCGTCGGTGCTAGGTGTCTTGAACCAGGCGATCATGTCCCTGTCACGCAGGGCGACCGCGTCTGTGTTGGTGCCCCCGACGTCGACACCGATGCGTACGGAGGCCATTGGGCCGGTTCTTCTCAGACCTTGTTGGCCCGGTCGAGGGCGTCGAGCACGTTCCCGGGCAGTACTGGGAGGGTGTTGATCGGAGCGCCCACCGCGTCACTAATGGCGTTGGCGATGGCAGCCGCCACCGGGACCACGGGCGGCTCGGCCACTCCTTTGGCCCCGAAGGGGCCCGCCGGGTCGGGATGCTCGAGCAACATCACCTCCACATTCGGGACGTCGACCGCGAGGGGAAGCCGGTAGGTCTCCAGTGTCCGCTGCCGGTACCGGCCGTCTCGGCCGATCTCCAGGTTCTCGTAGAGGGCATAGCCGATGCCCTGAGCGACGCCGCCTTGGACCTGACCCACCACCCCGGCCGGGTTGATCACCTTGCCCACCTCCTGGGCGACTACGTAGCGCAACACGGTCACCCTTCCGGTCACTGGGTCGACACTGACCTCGGCGAGATGGACGTGATAGGTCGGGGTGGGGAATACGGGGAACAGCAGTCCTGTGGCACAGGTGGGGTCGAACCGGGGTGGCGGTGTGGCGTATGAGCCGGTTGCGGCCAGCGACTTCCCGGCTGCGGTCGCCGCCCGGGCCACCTCGGCGAGGGACACGTCGGCACCAGGTGAGCCCTTCACACCGACACGCCCATCCACCAGCTCCAGGTCCTCGGGGGCGGCCTCCAACAGCCCGGAGGCGATTTCGTAGATCTGCTCACGCAACACCTCTGCCGCGGAACCGATGGCCCGACCCACGATGTGGGTGGTCCTCGACCCCTGCGACCCGGCGTCGTACGGTGCGGAGTCGGTGTCCGGCATCGACACCACCACGGCCTCGACCGGCAAGGTGAGCTCCTCGGCGGCGATCTGCGAGATCCCCATGGACACGGCACCCGAGCCGTTTTCCGTCGCCGCGGTGACTACCCCCAACGTCCCGTCCTCGTTGACCTTGAGCACGACCGAGCCCGGCATCGGGTTGGTCAACCACACACATGCCGCCATCCCGACACCGCGCAGCTCGCCCTTCCCCAGCGTCTGCCACGGTGCCACCTCCTCCACCCGGTCGAATGCCTCGCGTAGGATCGAGGCGTCCTCGAGCACCTGACCGTTTAGGAGGGCGTCGCCGTCCTCCTTCAGGTTGTTTAGCCGCAGTTCACGACGATCGATGTCGAGCGATCGGGCGATCTCATCGATGTGACGCTCCAGGGCGAAGATCAGATGCGTCCCGCTCACCCCTCGGAAGGCGCCGGTGGGTGCAGTGTTGGTGTAGACCGCCCGGGCACGGACCCTGGTCGGCCCGACACGGTAGGGCCCGGCCGCTAGGAGGAGCGGGATCGACGCGAGGAACGGGGCGTCGGTGGCGGCGGCCCCGGCGTCGAGCAGCACATCCATGTCACGGGCGAGCACCCGTCCTTCCGCGTCCACCGCCGAGCGAAGCCTGACGATGGCGTCCTCCCGGCACTGACAGGTGAGCAGGTCCTCGGTTCGCTCATTGACCAGCTTGACGGGACGTCCCGCCGCCCGCGCCAGCATGGCGGCGTGCACTTCGATACCCAGATCGAGCTTGGCCCCGAAACCGCCTCCGATGTGGTGGCCGATCACCCTGATCCCGGAGGGGCGGACACCGAGTGCGGCGGCCATCCGGTCCCTGACGTTGAATGGGAACTGGTGGGAGACGTGGACGGTGTACCGCCCGCCCCGGTACTCGGCGACCACACCCCTCGGCTCCAGATAGGCCTGGTACTGCCGTCCCGCCCGGTACTCGCCCTCGACCACCCGGGATGCCCGGCCGAACGCCTCGTCGACCCCAGCTGGGTCGGCGAGCATCTCGGCGCACACGTTGCCCCGTCTCGGGAAGTCCTCACCAACCGCCTCGAAGTTGGCCCAATCGGGGTGTACCAGGGGCGCATCGTCGCTGGCCGCGAAGTCGAGGTCGACCACAGGATCCTCGGGTTCGATCTCGAGTTCGATGGCGTCGATCGCCGCCTGCGCCGCCTCCGCCGACTCCGCAGCCACCGCGGCGATCGCCTCCCCCTCGTGGGTGACCGCCCCGACAGCGAATAGGGGCTGGTCCTTGATGGCGAGACCGCTACGGTGACCGGGCGCGTCGGCGGCCGTGATCACCGCCCACACCCCGGGTATGCGGCGGGCCTGTTCGACGTCGAGACGGGAGATCCGGCCACGGGCCACCGGGGAGCGGAGAACAAGTCCGACCAGCATCCCGGGAAGGCTGAAGTCGACGGTGTACATCGCTGATCCGCTGACCTTGACCGGGCCGTCGCCTCGGGCGGAGCGAGTCCCAACCGTGGTCATCTCCCACCCTCCACCGTCTCCATGACCGCGTCGATGATCTGGGTGTAGCCGGTACACCGGCAGATGTTGCCGACGATGGCTGCCCGGACCTCGTCCTCGATCGGCGTCGGGTTCTCCTCCAACAGGGCGGTGAGGGTTATCACAAACCCCGGTGTGCAGAACCCGCACTGGACACCGCCCGTGTCGACCAGCGCTCTCTGCAGGGCCGACAGCTCACCGTCGGTAGAGATGCCTTCGATGGTGGTAATCGCCCTGCCCTCGGCGGCGTGGGCGGCGTAGAGACATGAGTCCACCGGGCGACCGTCGACCAGGACCGTGCAGGCGCCACACTCCCCCTCGACACATCCTTCTTTGGTCCCAGTCAGCTGGAGACTCCCGCGGAGGACGTCGAGCAGCGTGGTCCCCCCCGGGACGTCGACATTCACCGTCCTGCCGTTCACCGTGAAGGTCAGCTCCACCGTGTCGCCCCTCCTGCCCTCTCACCGACAATGGTCGCAGCACGCTCCAGGAGAGGTCCGAGCACCTTGAGCCGGTATGCAGCCGTGGCCCTGACGTCGTCGATCGGGTCGGCGGCGGCTCGTAGCAGGTCGGCCGCCTCGGCGACGGCGTCGGTCTCCAACCGGCTGCCCACCAACACTTCCTCGGCGCCTCGCACCCGGAACGGCACTGGCGCCACCGAGCACGTGGCGATCCGAGCGTCAGTCACCACACGATCCTGGTCGAGCTGGAGACGGACGGCGAGGCCCACCAGGGCAACCTCCATGGCGCTTCGAGGGGCGACCTTGAGGTAGACCTCCCCCGCGCCTGGTGGCAGCGGCTCGACGCGGATCGCGGTGACCAGCTCGTCCGGGGCGCGTGCCGTCTTCCTCCGGCCGAGCACGAACTGTTCGAGTGGGATCGATCGGGTCCCGCCACCCGAAGCCAGGTCGACTACGGCTCCAGCGATGAGCAGCGGGGGGATTGTGTCTGCGGCCGGGGAGGCGTTACACACGTTGCCCGCCACCGTGCCCACCTCCTGTGTCTGCCAGCCACCGACCGTGGCACAAGCCTCGCTCAGGGCGGGAAGCCTGTCGGCCAGCGTCCGGGAGACCCTGCGATGAGTCACGAGCGCACCCAGGGTGACCGACCCGTCCTGTTCCAGCCGTTGGAGCTCCTCCACCCCCTCGATGTGGAGCAACGTCGCCGGATGGAGCTCGCCACGTTGGTACTGAATCATCACATCGGTGCCACCGGCCAGCACCTGTGCCTCGTCGCCGAGTTGGGACAGGCTCTCCAGCGCCTCGTCGACCTTGGTTACCGTGCGGAACTCCAGCGTCCTCATACCTGGTTCGTCGGTGATCTTATAACATCATCGTTGGGCGATGCACAGCGGCCGTGACGCCGGGACGCCCTGTGATAGCCTCCCCGGACCAAGCAGAGGTTTCGCCTTGGCCGTCTCCAGCCCCGATCCCACTTCTCCGAGCAGGGTCGATGCGGCATATCGGCAGCTCCGCCAGGCGATCATCGACGGCGAGTACCCGCCCGGGGCGCCGCTCCGTCATTCCGAGCTCGCGAGCGCCTTCGGGGTCAGCCTGATCCCGATCCGCGAGGCGATGAGACGCCTCGAGGTGGAGCGGCTGGTCGACAGTGTGCCCAACAAGGGGGCGCGGGTGGCACCGGTCTCCCTCAAGGATGTGCAGGACGTCTACGCCACACGCGTGCTGCTCGAGGTTGAGGCGCTGCGGCGGGCATGGCCGAGACTCGACGAGGCCGCGGTCGCTGAGATCCGGGAGCTGAGGGAGGCGATGGTCGAGAGGGTGCGTCGTGACGACCCACGGTTCTACGACCTCCATCGTAAGGTCCACTTCGGCCTGTACGAGCGATCGGGCTCCCCCTGGCTGGTCCATGTGATCGAGATCGTGTGGAGCCACACCGAGCGCTACCGACGACTCGCTGCCAAGCTCCGCAACTTCGTCGACGAAGGCGCAGATCTGCACGGTGTGGTCCTCGATGCCATCGCCGCCGGGCATGTCGAGAAGGCGACCGAGGCGTTGCGACGGGACTTGGAGCGCACCGCCAACCTCATCGTCGAGGCATACGAGGAGTCGGGTTGAGTCCGGGCCGGCCGACATCCGGTCACGCTGGGGACAGCCGCAGACCCCCGTCGATCGCGATGGTCACCCCGGTTACCCCGTCAAAGGTGGAGGAGCACAACATCGCCACCATTTGGGCGACCTCCCCACGGGTCACCAGGCGGCGGAGAGGGGTTCGTCGCACCACCTCCTCGGCCCAGACCGGGTCGATGCCGGCCATCTCGATCAAGCTCTCCTCGATCTGGCCCGGTGCGACCGCGTTCACGGTGATCTCGGGACCGAGCTCGACGGCGAGCTGCTCGGTGAGGGTCTCGACCGACGACTTGGCCAGCCCGTATATCGACCGGTTGCGCACATAAGCCGAAACCGCCGACACGTTCACGATCCGACCCCAGCCATGACGACGCATGGATGGGGCGGCAGCCCGCACACAGCGGTAGATCGCCTTGACGTTCACGTCCCACACCCGATCCCATTCTTCCTCTGGCAGATCGATGAACGGTGCCTTGGAGAATGGACCCGCATTGCTGACCAGGATGTCGAGCCGACTCGCCCACTCCAACACGGTTTCGACCACCGTCTCACCCTCGGCTCCGACGTCTCCACCGACTGGGAGACAGCGGATATCGTGACGCCGCTGTAGTGTCTCAGCGAGACCCAAGGCAGCCTCCTCGGAGGTCAGGTAGTTGAGGGCGACGTCGGCTCCCCGGGCGGCAAGCGCCTCGGCGATTGCCGGGCCCAGATTGCGCGACGCCGCGGTGACCAGGGCCGTCCTCCCACGTAACTCGTCGCCCCGGCTCATACGCGAGCATGTCCTCGATAAAAGGAGGAGCAGGAATGCTGGTCGAGATCCGCCGTTACACGATCGAGCCGGGAAGACGGGACGAGTTCGTTGCATGGTTCGAGCGTGAGGTCATGCCGGCGATGGAGGCCGAGGGAATGCGGATCCTCGGGATGTTCGTCGGGGTGGAGGATCCCGATAGTTTCTTCTATCTGCGTGGCTTCACCTCCGAAGAGGAGCGCGCCCGTCAGATCGAAGCCTTCTACGACAGTGCCGAATGGGACCACACCCTCCGACCCCGTGCGATGGAGATGGAGGAGTCGTTCCACGTCGAGCTGGTTAGATCGACGGAGCACTCGCCGATCTGACCCGCCGGTCACACCACTCGATTCAGCCAGGGCCCCTCCCCTCGAAAGGCGGTCAGGTTCTGCTCGACGATGGCGGCGAGACGAGGGGTAAGGCGATCGGACACCCACCCCATGTGTGGCGTGACGATGACGTTCTCCAGGTCCCATAGGGGCGACTCGAGGGGCAGAGGCTCAACGGTGGTCACGTCGAGAGCTGCCCCCAGGAGACGCTTCTCGACCAGCGCCGAGACCAGAGCCTCCTCGTCCACCACGCTTCCGCGTCCCACGTTTACCAGCCACCCCTTGCCCAGGGCGGCGAGCTCGGCCGGGCCGATCAGCTTCTCGGTGTCCGCGCCGGCGGGGAGGGCGCAGATCATCGCATCGGCCTGCCGACACGCCCAGAGGAGACGGTCGGGACCGACCACGTGACCATCAGTCGAGCGGTCGGGATGGAGGCGGACCCCGATCACATCCGTACTCAGGGCGCCCAGCCTCTCGGCGATCCGGCGCCCGATCTCACCCATCCCGAGGACCACCACGGTCAGACCCGCCACCTCGACAGCCGGGCTAGGAACCCATCGACGCGCCGGGGCCCCGCGGGCGGCCCGGCCAATCCCCCTCACCAGGGCGAGGAACAGGGCGAGGGCATGGTCGGCCACCGCCGGGGCGTGGGCACCAAGGGCTGATGTCAGCACCACCCGATGTCTCGCCAATTCGTCTAAGGGAAACTGGTCGACCCCCGTGGATATCGACTGGATCCAGCGGAGATTCGGCACCATGAACCGGTCGTCCCAACGGAAGGTGACCAGGACCTGAGCGACGGACTCAAGGGCGTCGCCCACCTCCTCGTCGTCGCTCGGCGTGAGCAGTTCGATCCCGTCGACCCGGGCCAGTGCTGTGTCTAGCCCGTCACCATGGATTGGATGCAGCACAACCCGCAGCGGGCACCTCCGTTGACCGTCGATTCTAAGATCACCTGCCCTGACCCAGGAGGCTCTATGACCCTGTCCCAGGTTCTGGCTGCACTCGACCTCCTCGACGCGCCGGTGCAAGGCCCCGCAGTCGCCTCCGAGTTGGTGGAGTGTGGTCTCGAGGTGGAGGTGCATCACGTTGAGGGTGAAGATCGCTCGACCGACTTCCTGATCGTCACCGTGCCCGGATCGCGAGGCAGGCGCAGTGGTGGAGACGCGCCCACCCTCGGCATCGTGGGTCGGCTGGGCGGGATCGGCGCCCGACCCGAGGTCGTCGGAATGGTCTCCGATGGCGACGGTGCGGTGGTGGCCGTGGCCGCCGCCATGAAACTGGCACGGATGGTCTCGGTGGGTGACATGCTCCCCGGGGACGTGGCAATCGCCACCCACGTGTGTCCGGAGGCGCCGACGATCCCCCACGACCCCGTTCCCTTCATGGGGCCGCCGGTCCCCATGGAAACCATGAACCGATGGGAGGTCAGACCGGAGATGGAGGCGGTGCTCTCGGTGGACACCACCAAGGGCAATAAGATCCTGAATTGGAAGGGGATCGCCATCACGCCGACCGTGCTCGCCGGTTGGATACTCCCGGTCGCTCCCGATCTGGTCGAGGTCTACGAGCACGTTTGCGGTGTGCCGGCCCGCGTGCTGCCCCTCTCCGCATATGACGTCACGCCCTATGGCAACGACCTCCATCACGTCAACTCGATTATGCAGCCGGCGGTCGCGACCTCGAGCCCCGTGGTCGGGGTCGCTGTGACCACGGAGACCGTGGTGCCGGGGACGGCGAGTGGCGCCAACCATCCGGTGGACCTGGCACTCGCCGTCTCGTTCTGCATCGAGGTGGCCAAGCGTTTCGGTGCGGGCACACTCCGCTTCTACGACGCCGCTGGGCACGTCGAGGCGTTGCGTCGATACGGTCCGCTCGACCGTCTGCAGACGCTTGGCGAGGGTTGACCTGCCCTCCTAGAGGTCCCAGTGGCCTTTCGGGTTGAGCTCCTCGATCGGGGCCCACTCGATGTCACTGAACCCGTAGTGCCCCGGGTGGGTGGCCTCGAACGCAGCCCCCGACCGGTACTGGGCCGGCGCTCGGAACCCGATCACGGCGACGATCTGCCCCACGTCCAGCTCCGTGTTGGAAACCGGCTCGGACGAGGTGGTGTCGACGACGGTGATGATGTCCGGGCTCGCCGCGGCGACTTCACCGTCACGCCAGAGGACGTGGTGCTCGTTCTGGAACCAGATCTCGGCACCGGCGCTCCCGTCGCTCAACACGGTGGTGCCCTCCATGTACCCCTCCGGTGAGTCGTCCCAACGCCGCTCGACCACCTCCCCCCGGAACAGGACGCAACCGCCCCCCGTGGCCACCGCCGCCTCGACCGGGTCGTCCCCACCACGACGGGCCTCGAGCACGGCCCGACCCAGACCCAGCGAGCGGCTGAGGGTCCCTCTTACGAGGGCGGGGCCAAGCTCCCCGACCCGGTTGGGGAAACCGGCGTGGGAGCAGGAGGCGAGCATGTCGACCGCCTTGGTCACCTTGGAGACCATCTTGCCGATCCGCTCGGCGACCGCGGGGCTCGGGCAGTCCTCGAGGAGCAGAGCGTTGCCCCAGGGGTCGCAGATGGTGACGGGGAGGACGTTCCGGCCCAGCACCGCGGGTAGAGCCTGGCTCATCTTGGGGAGGGCCCGTCCGATGTAGTCGCCGTCGACCAGCAGCCGTCCGCTCCGCGCCGCGGCGTCGAGGGCTACGATGGTGTTCGAGGGCCCGAGCTCGAAGGGTATCACCGCACCGATCGGCCTTCCGAGATGGTGCTCCAACCGCTCCAGGGCACGCAACCAAGGTCGAGGCTGCCGCTCACCGTCCACCCCGAAGGCGGCCATCTCCTCCGAGCTCATCGGCGGGTGTGGTGCGATGGAGCCCATGCCGAACACCGAGCACGTCATCACCTCGTCGTCCAGGTCCTCGACGTCTACCCAGCCGACCTCGACACCGTCCTCGCGAAGTGAGCCCAGCCAGCCGAGCCCTCGTGATGCCAGACCGCCGCCGCCCGTGGCGAGCAGACCCAGACCGACGACCAGAGCGGCTGCGTCCTCCTCGGTCGTGACCCTCGTCTCCACTGTCTCCTCCTTCAGTCGACCAGCTGGTTCGCCAACCGGGCCGCATCGTCACGTCCCGGCTCGTCCAGGTCCCGCAAAGGGGGCCGTACCGCGCCACCGGCCAACCCCATCGCATCCATCGCCCTCTTCACCGCGGGCACGTTGAAGGCGTCCCCGTGTCTCGCCCGCAGCTCCTCAAAGGGAACGCAGGCCCTCCGTAGCTCTTCCACCCGGGATGCCGCCCCTTGCGCCAGGGCCCCGTACAGCTCGAGGGAGACTCGCGGTGCGAAGTTGGCTAACCCTGAGGTGAACCCGCGGGCGCCGGCGGCCCAATAAGCGGGGGCGTAGCGCTCGGCGAGACCACAGGTCCAGACCAGGTCGGCTCTTCGGTCGGCGGCGGTCGCGACCGTAGTGGTGAACTCGGCAACGTCACGTCCGGCGTACTTGCAACCTACGACCAGCTCATCAGTGACGAAGTCGACCAGGTCGTCGTCACGCGGCAACCCTCGCCGATAGGCGACGACGGGGAGCCCGCCGGCGTCGGCCACCCTTCGCCAGTACTCCACAATGCCGGACGAGTCGGCGTAGGGCTGGACACGGGGCATCAGGAGCAGCCCATCGACACCCAGCGTCCTGGCACGTTGCGCCAGCCCGACTGCGACCGGCAGCTCGTGACATACTCCGGGGACGACCGCTGCCCTCCCGTCCGCCGCCTCGAGTGCGGCCTCCACCACCGTGGTCCACTCCTCCGGGGCCAATGACATCACCTCCCCGGTGTTCCCGGCGGGATAGAGCACGGTGGCACCTGCTTCCACCAGGAAACGCAAGTTCGACACCAGCCCGCCACGATCGACCCGGGTGAGGTCGGCGCTGAACGGCGTAACCGGGGTGACCCCAACGGTCTCCAATCGGTTGGACAGTTCCACGTCGGCGGCATGTTATAAGATCCGTGGGAGCGGAGGGTTATGAGCCGAGTCGAGGTCGAGACGAGACGGGTGGTCGAGGAGCTTTACCGCGCTTATCTGGCCGGCGACCCTGAGGGGATGCTTGCCACGATGTCCGACGACGTCCACGTCCGTTTCCTTGGTCGGGTCGACTTCACCGGCATCGAAGAGGCCCGCCGCTTCTTCCACGCCAACACCTCCAGGCTGCTCGACCTCGACTTCCGCATCGCCAAGCTGATCGTCGACGGTCATCACGCCGCCGGGGTGTGGAGCGAAACGGCGACCACCCCCGACGGTCGCCCTTACGCCAACCACGGGGTCGACGTGTTCGAGGTGAGGGACGGGAAGGTGGTCTCGGTCCACGAGAACAACGACATCACCGTGGTTCGCCGTCACTTCGGCTGATTCAGATCAGAGGGATCACCTCGGCCGCGGTCCGATCGATCAGGTCTTCGACCTTATCGCCCTGGGCGGGGAACAGGGCCACCGAGTCGGCGCCGGCGGCCCGGAGACGACCGATCTTGTCGGCCACTTCGGAGGGTGATCCGGAGACGGTAAGCTTCTCGACCCACCAGTCGGGCATCCCGGTTACAACACCCTCGATGCCACCCCGTGTCATCAGGGCCTCGAGCTCGTCGGAGATCCCGGCGATGTCGGTGAGGGCGTTGCGCCCGCCGCTGGCCTTGTAGAACCCGAGTGTCCTGCGTGCCGCCTCCTTGGCCCTATCCGGGTCGTCGTCGAGTGCGTAGATCGCGAAGACAGTGAGATGGTGCTGGTCGGCCCGGCCGCCCCTGCGACGCCCGATGTCGATCCGTTCACGGGCCCACTCGATGTAGTCGATACCCGACGCGACCGAGAGGACCGATCCGTCGGCGACTTCACCCGACAATTCGAGCATCTTCGGGCCGATCACGCCGAGGTGGAGCGCGATCGGCTCGGTCTGGGGGTAGACCAGATGGACCCGGTCGAACGAGAACACTTTGCCCCTGGTGGTGATCTCCTCGCCTCCGAGGAGTCTGCGCACCGAAGTGACGCATTCCCGTACAGCGGTCAGCGGCGAGTCGGGCATGAGGTCCATCTGCCGCATCCATCCGGGGACTCCGAGACCGATCCCGGGGATGAATCGCCCGGGATGGGCCCGTGCCGTGGTGGCGATCTCCATCGCGAGTAGTGCAGGATGACGGACCACGGCGGAGACGATCCCCAGACCGACACGGATGGTCGTGGTGGCGCCTAGGGCGATGTTGGCTCCGGAGATGCCGCCGGTGAAGAAGAAGTCCTCGGCCAGCCAGAGTTGATCGAACCCGGCCGCTTCGGACATCCGGGCCGCCGTGGCCAGGCGCTCCGGGGCGACCGAGCTCCCGATCACCATTCCCAGACCCTTCGACACCGGCTGATCCTCCCCAAACGTCACGGCGGGGGATCATCTTATAACATGCCCGGGATGACCGGGAGGGACCCCGCTCGTCGTGTGCTGGGGACACTCGTCGACAGCTACAACCGCAAGGACCTCGAGGCGATGAGCCGGCTCTACGCCGACGACATCCGTATGTGGAGCACACTCTCCGGTGAGGGACAGGGCAAGGACTACGCCCTGGCTCATGTCCGCCGACTGTTCGAGATCCTGCCCGACGAGCGGATGACTGCAGCGGTGGTGGTGACCGACGGGCAGACGGTGGTGGTGGAGCTCACCAGCGTGGGGACGGGAGCCGATGGCCGTCCCTACCGATTCTCGTTCACCGAGGTGATCGAGCTTGACGGTGACCGGATCGCGGCGATACACACCTACATCGACCCCGCAAGCGTCTCGGCAATAACCGGTTAGCCCGCTCGATGTGCCCCCAGGTGGTGGAACAACTCGGCGATCCGGCTGACACCCTCCTCCACGTCTTGGTCACCGAGAGAGACCCGCACGAAGTCCTCCCCCGACGCCCCGAAAGAGTCACCGGGGGCGACGGCGACACCACGCTCCTCGAGTAGTCGCTCGGCGAACTCCACCCCGGTGAGCTCCGATCGGGCGATGTCCACCCAAAGGTAGAACGCCCCACGCGGGGGGTGGACCGAAATGCCGGCGTCAAGGAGGACCGCCAGGGCACGATCCCGGCGACGACGGAACTCGTTGCGCATCTCCTCCAGATGGTCGGCGGGACCCTCGATGGCCGCGAGGCCGGCGTGTTGAATTGGGGCACTGGCGCAGGTGGTGGTCGCCTGCTGTATCCGGGTAATGGCCTCCGCCACCCCGGTCGGCGCCACCACATATCCCAGCCTCCACCCGGTCATGGCGTAGGTCTTGGAGAAGCTGAACACGGAGACAACGTTTTCGGAGCCGCCCACCGCCGCCGTGCTATGGGCCTCACCCTCGAGCACCAACTCGTCGTAAACCTCGTCGGAGATCACCCAGACGTCGTTCTGACAAGCGAGCTCGACCAACCCGACCAGCTCCTCGGGGGCTATGACCGCGCCGGTGGGGTTGGACGGCGAGTTGACCACGATCGCCTTTGTCCTCGACCCGAGAAGCGGCTCGATCAGATCGAGACGGAGCCCGACGTGAGCAGGTGCCGGGTAGGTGCGCACCTTGATCCCCTGCACTGCGGCGATCATCCTGAAGTTGGGCCAGCCCGGATCGGGGATGAGGATCTCGTCCCCGGGATCGCACAACGCGATGAGTGTGGCATGGAGCCCGGCGATCGCACCAGGGGTGACCACCACGTTCCCCGGATCGGCCTCGATTCGGTTGCGCTCCGCGACCTTGACGGCCAATGCCTCGCGCAACGAGGGGATCCCGGCAGTCTGGGTGTAGGCGGAGACACCGGCGGCGACGGCCCGGGTGAGCGCATCCCGGACGTGGGGCGGTGGCGGTCGACCCGGCTCCCCTATCTCGAGGTGGATAACCCCCTCCATCTCCTGGGCTCGCTCGAACATCCGACGGATACCCGAGACGGGAAGCGACTGAGCAGCGATCGACAGTATTGGACTGAGCGGGGTCACCGGTTCCGCGGATATTATAAGATCAATGACCGTTCCGGTCGGTTCAAGCGTGTGACACCTCGGTGGCCACGGCGAAACACTCCACCAGGTGGGCTCCCGCCGTGGGCAGCAGTTGCGGTGCCTCCCGACGACACCGGTCGTGTACCAGCGGGCATCGGTCCTGGAACGAGCACCCGATGGGGAGCTCCGAGGGGTTCGGCGTCTCCCCCGGCAGGATGATGCGCTCCCGCTTGAGACGCGGGTCCATTTTCGGCACCGCCGAGAGAAGAGCCTTGGTGTACGGATGACGGGCGGAGCGGAACACGGTCTCCGTGTCGGCCAACTCGACCACCCTGCCCAGGTACATCACCGCCACCCTGTGGGCGATCCTCTGCACCGTCGACAGGTCGTGGCTGATGAAGACGAATGCGACGTCACGCTCACGCTGAATGTCCCTCAGCAACGCCACTATCCGCCCTCGAACCGACTGGTCGAGACTCGATGTCGGCTCGTCGAGGACCACCAGGTCCGGATCGCAGATCAGGGCCCGGGCGATCGCCACCCTTTGCTGCTGTCCACCGGAGAGCTGACGCGACCGGCGACGGGCATACTCGGGACCGAGACCGACGAGTCGGAGCACCTCATCGATCTTCCCGTTGATGCGATCTGGGGCGAGATCGGCGAGGAGGCGGAGTGGCTCGGCGAGCATCTGCTCGACACGCATACGGGGGTTGAGCGACTGAGCGGGGTGCTGGAAGACCATCTGGACCCTCCGACGCCGACCCGCCTCAGCGAAGCCGCCTTCCACCGACTGCCCGTCGAAGCGGATCGACCCGGACGTCGGCTCCTGCAACCCGACCACCATGCGCCCCAGCGTCGTCTTGCCACAGCCCGACTCTCCGACCAGGCCGAGCGTCTCTCCCCGCTCGACCGACAGGGTCACACCACGCACCGCGGGCACGGCGTTCGCCCCGTGCCGGAACGTCTTGTGGAGGTCAGTCAGTTCGAGCAACGGCATGCGAAGACTCGTCCTGGAGGAGGAAACAGGAGGCAGTGTGCCCCCGTCCCACCGGGATCATCGGGGGAAACGCCGCACAGGCCTCGTAGGCGTGCGGACAGCGGTGGCCGAAGCGGCACCCGGCGAGGGCGAAGTTGACACCCCGCTCCTCGACCCGCGGATCAACCTCTCGCTCGATCGAGTCGAGTAGGAACCGTGTGTACGGGTGACTCGGGTTCTCTAATACGTCTACGGTCGTCCCCACCTCCATCACCTGTCCCCCGTAGAGCACCGCCATCGAGTCGCACATCTCGGAGACGGCGGCCAGGTCGTGGGTGATCACCACCACCCCACACCGTGTCTCGGCGACCAGGTCGCGGATCAGGTCGAAGATCTGGGCCTGGACAGTGACATCGAGGGCGGTGGTGGCCTCGTCGGCGATCAGGACCCTGGGGCGGCAGGCCAACGCCATGGCGATCATCACACGTTGGCACATGCCACCGGAAAGCTGGTGTGGATAGGCACGGGCGACGCGGCGTGCCCCGGAGATGCCGACATGGCCGAGCATGGCCATCGCTTCCTCCATCGCCTCCCCACGACCCAGCCCCTGGTTGAGGACCAGCACGCGTGAGATCTGGTTGCCCACGCGCATCGTTGGGTTGAGGGCCGATCGTGGCTGCTGGAAGATCATCGCCATCTCCTGGGCCCTTCGCTCGACCCGACCGGTCGTTGGGTCGACCAGTTCCCGAGCCTCGACCCTGACACTGCCATCCCGCAACTCGATGGCGGCCGGGAGCAGTCCCATGATGGCGAGTGAGGCTATGGTCTTCCCCGACCCCGATTCGCCGACCAGCCCAACGATCTCGCCCTCCCCCACCGAGAAAGAGACGTCGCGCAGCAGATGCGCCCCGCTCCCGGCGACTCCGACGGTGAGACCTTCGACCTGGAGGAGGCTCAGAGCGGCTCACCCCCGAACTCGTCACCGATGAAGTGGAAGGCCGCGGCGGCGAGCACGATCAACCCGCCCGGGAACAGCGCGGTCCACCACTGGCCGGTGATGATGTCGGGTGTCCCCTCGGCCACCATCACGCCCCATTCGGGGGTCGGTGGCCGGATGCCGACCCCGAGGAAGGCCAGACCGGCGACAGTGAGGATCGCCCACCCGGCTACCAGGGTGGCCTGGACGAGGGAAGGGCGGAGGGAGTTGGGCAGGACGTGGCGGAAGGCGACCCGCCAAGGTCGGTTCCCGGCCAGTCTTGCCCCGTCGACGTACTCCATCTCGCGCTGGCCGAGGGCCTCTGCTCTGGTCAGCCTGATGAAGTAAGGGATGTAGGCCGCGGCTACTGCGATGACCACGTTGGGGATCGAGTTGCCCATAACGGCCACCAGGATGAGCGCCAACACGAACCCGGGGAAGGCGAGGATGACGTCGGTGAGACGCATGATCACCTCGTCCAACCAGCTCCCCCAGTATCCGGCGATCACCCCGATCAGCGAGCCAATCACCATCGAGGCGATGGCGATGACCACCCCGATGGACAGGTCGAGCCTGGCGGCGTGTACGGCGCGTGCGAAGACATCCCTGCCGAACTTGTCGGTCCCGAAGAGGTTGTCGCCGGAGGGCGGCTGGAGGGCGTTCGAGGGGTCGGTGGTCAGTGGATCGCCCACGAACAGGGGCCCAAGGACGGCCACCAGCACATAGACCAGGAGGATCACCGCGCCGACCACCGCCATCGGCTTGCGTCGGATCAGCGACTTCCGATGAACGATGCCGTCTATCTCGGGTGGGATCCACCCCTCGGTGGCCGCGGCGTCGACGAGCGGGTCGGTGTCGGGAACCTGGGTACTCATACCGTGGCCTTCCCTCCGAGACGGATCCTCGGGTCGATCCAAGCGTACAGAAGGTCGATGACCACGTTGAGTGCGACGTAGAGGACACCGACCATGATGACGAACCCTTGGAGCGCCTCGATGTCGTTGTTCTGGATGGCGTTGTAGGCGTAGCGGCCGACACCCGGCCAGGCGAAGAGGAACTCGACGATGATGTTGCCTCCGAGCATGTAGCCGAAGACGATTCCGATGGCCGTGGTCACCGGGATCAGGGCGTTGCGGAACCCGTCGCGGAGCAGCACCTGACGCCAGGGCACTCCCATGGCCTTGGCCGTGCGCACGTGGTCCGATTGGAGGGTGTCGATCATCGCCGCTCGCACCATCTTGAGGATCGGAGCGGCCAGGACGAAGGCAAGGGTGATCACCGGGAGCGCCAGGTAGCGGAACGCTTCCACCATGACGTCGAACCGTCCGGTGATGGCGGCGTCGATCGTGTAGAAACCGGTGATGGTGGGCGGGGGTGGGGTGGTCACTGCCAGCCGGTCGATCGGACCGGGGAACCACCCCAACCTGTAGAAGAGGAAGAATATCAAGAGCAGACCGAGCCAGAACAGGGCCATCGACGACCCCAGGACGGCGAACACTCGGGCGGCCTTGTCGATGACGGTGCCCTCCTTGGCCGCAGCCAGGATCCCTAGCGGGATCCCGACCAGACATGCGGCTAGCACTGAGTAGAAGGCGAGCTCGAGCGATGCGGGCAACCGTCTGAGCAGCTCGGCGGTCACGGAGCCCTCGGTGCGGATCGATGTGCCCAGGTCACCGCGGGCAACGTTCCCCAGATACCTGACGAACTGGGTGGGAAGCGGGTCACTGAGACCATAACGCTGCCTGATTTCCTCGATCCGCTCTTCGTTGGCGTAGGGGCCGGCTCGCACCGCGGCGGCGTCGCCCGGAAGGACCCGGACGATGAAGAAGACGACCACCACGATCCCGAGAATGGTTCCCAGGGAGACCAGGAGCCGCTTGCCTAGGTATCTCCGCATGCTCTCCAACCGGGGGACGGGGGGATCCCACGCACACCATGGGCGCGAGGGATCCCGACCGTCATCTACTCAGCAGTCTTCAGTCTTGGTCACGTGGGTGAAGCCGGGGACGTTGGTGTACTCGGCGTCGAGGCCGGTGACGCACTTGCCGGTTACCAGGGTCCGGTCGGTCGACCACAACGGCGCCCACACCGCGTTCTCGAAGAAAATCTCCTGTGTTCTCGACGAGACCTCCTGTCGCTCCTCGGCGTCCAGAGTGAACTTTCCCTCCTCCACCAGACTGTCGTACTCCTCGTTGCAGAAGCGGGCGTAGTTCACGAAGGACCCACACTGTGTGAGGAACGTCATCTGATAGAACGGGTCCTCGCCCCACGAGAACCAGTCGTGGATGAAAAGCGGCAGCTCGCCGGCATTCAGCCTCGCCGCGAAGTCGGCGTCGGGGATGATCTCCACCTCGACAGTGATCCCCCCCTGACGGAGAGCGTCTTGGATGAGGACCGCGGCCTCCTGGTCGGTGCCCGCCGATTCGCGGACCCCGAGCACCAGGTTCACCTCGCCGACGCCCGACGCCTCCAACGCTGCCGCCGCGGCGTCGAGGTCCTGGGCGTACTGCTGCCCGATCTCTGGGTCGTGGGTCGCCATGGTGGAGGTAACCACACCCTGAGCCGGCGTGGCGTAGCCGAACATCACCTGCTCGATTAGGGCGTCGTAGGGCACGGCGAGCATGATCGCCCGTCGCACGTCCACGTTGTCGAGGGGGGCGATCTCCTGGTTCATGCCCAGATAGTGAACACCGGTGGTCGGCCGGGAGATGATGCTCACGTTGGGATCATCCTCCAGCTCGGCCAAGAGCTTGGGCGGGATGCCTGCCACGATGTCAACCTCGCCTCTCTGCACCAGCAGGGCCCGCTGGTTGGCGTCGGGGACGGTTCGGATTGTCACACCGCTGTTGAGCAGGCTGTCAGCGTCCCAGTAGTTGGGGTTGGGAACCAACACCACCTCACGGTCGGGGTCGAAGCTCTCCAATATGTAGGCCCCGGAACCGGCTGCGTTGGTGGTCAAATAGGTCGCGCCCCACGGGTCGTCCGTCGTGGCGTTCTCCTCGACCACCTCCTGGTTGATCGCTCCGAACACCTGGAAGGTCATGAACCGCTCGAACAACGGGCTCTTGGCGTCGGTCTCGACCTCCAGGGTGTAGTCGTCGACCACCCTGACCTGGTCCGGGGAGCTGATCCCGATGAGCGGGAGCAGCGCCGTGATGTAGCTGTGCTCGGCGAGCATCGTCCGGTCGAAGGCGTACTTGTAGTCATCCGCGGTAACCGGGCTCCCGTCGGAGAACAAGGCGTCCTCACGGAGATGGAACGTGCCGAGCAGGCCGTCGTCGGTCTCGGTGACCTCGAACGACTCTGCTCCCGCACCCCGGTCCTCGCCGTAGGTGCCGACGTACATACCGTCGGGCCCCTCCTCGACCGCGAGCTCGATGAGCGGCTGGTAAAGCGCCTTGGTTACGGCATATGCCGAGGTCGAACGGAAGGTGTGCGGCTCGACCACGTTGGGCGTGTCCGAAAGGGCCGCCACGATCTGCGGCTTCTCGGCGTCACCATCTCCTCCGTCACCCCCCGCGGTCGTGCTCGTCGTCGTCTCACCATCGTCACCGCCGCTCGTCGTCGTGGTCTCCTCCGTGGCGCTGGTACACGCGGCGGCCACCAGAGCCAGCAGAGTGACCACGACAAGCCAACGGGGCCTCTTTAGATATCGTCGCACCGTCGTTCCTCCTCTTGCGTTTCTCTCTCCCGCGGGTCCCCGCGGTTCGAGATCCAGATATTATAAGGTTTGACCATCGGCGGCGTCGGGGCCTGGGAGCCAATCTTCGTGCAACCGACGTCTCGGCCGCGACGATCCTTCTCTCCGGCTGCGAAGTGCCTGCTGCAGTCGCGTGCTCCCGTCGAGGTCGGGGCCGGCGGCCGCCGACTCGAGACTCATTCCCTCGGCGAGTCGCGAGGTACAGACTCCACCGGTATCACCGATGAACAGGCGGCAACCGTGGACTACCTGCTTGTGTCCGTTGACACGCAAACGGCCGATCATCTCGCCACCGCTCGTCATGATGAGATGTTATAAGATCATGCCGACGCCGACCTGGAGGAGGACGAAACGGTGAGGAAGCCGTCGAAGGCGATTCTCCACATGCGGCGGTCGGGGATCAGAGAGATCTTCGATCTGGCCAACACCATCCCCGAGGTGATCCACCTGGAGATGGGTGAGCCCAACTTCGCGACACCGGCGCACATCCGCGCCGCCGCCACCGAGGCCGCCGAAGCCGGATTCACCAAGTACACCCCCAACGCCGGCATCCCTGAGTTGCGTGACGCTCTCGCCAAGAAGCTGCGCGAGCGGAACGGGATCGAGGCCGATCCCTCACAGGTCGTGGTCACGCCGGGCGGGATCGCCGCCCTCTACACGACGTTGCTGTCGCTGTGCAACCCCGGCGACGAGATCCTGGTCTCCGACCCGGCGTGGCCGAACTATGAGATGATCGGCCACGTGCAGGGGCTCGAGGTGGTGCGCTACCCGCTGCTCGAGGAGGACAGTCTTGAACCGAGCGCTGAGGTCGTCGAGAGGCACCTCACCTCTCGAACCAAGGTGGTCGTAGTCAACTCTCCCGGCAACCCGACCGGTGTCGTAGCCGACCGGGAGAGACTTACCGAGCTCGTCGAGCTGACACGTCACCGCGGTCTCTGGCTGGTATCCGACGAGGTGTACGACGAAATGATGCTGGACGGCGGGGTCGCACCGAGCGCCGCCGCACCCGGCGCCGCCGATCACGTGGTTTCGGTATTCAGCTTCTCCAAGACTTACGCCATGACCGGCTGGCGCGTCGGCTACGCCGTCGCCGCGGCTGACATCGCCGAGCTGGTGGTGAGGACCCAGGAGCCGACCACCTCGTGTGTCAACGGCCCGGCACAGTACGCCGCCCTAGCCGCCATTGAAGGCCCTCAGGACTGCGTTATCGAGATGCGTGAGGCCTACCGCTCCAGGAGGGATCGGGTGGGCTCCCTGCTCACCGAGGCGGGAGTACCCCACGTCCGTCCTCGGGGCGCTTTTTACGTCTGGATCGACGTGTCGGGCTCGGGGCTCGATGGCACCGGGTTCGCTCGGCGTCTGCTCGTCGACCATCACGTGGCGGTGACCCCAGGGGCCGCCTTCGGTATCCGTGGTGAGCGGTTCGTCAGGATCTCACTGGCGACCGAGCCTGACCAGCTCATCGAGGGGGTGGAGCGCCTGGTCGAGATGTCCGGCGGCGCGGTCTAGCGGTCGACGGTCCGTCCGCTACCGTCAAGCATCGTCTCGACCTGTCCCCGGTCTGCGATCGGCTGGTCGCCGTGCGTGGTCAGGGCCAGGGCGGCCAGGGCGGTGCCGGTCGCGACCCCGGTAGGGAGATCGTCGAAGAGCACACCGTCGATGACCCCGGCCACGAAGGCGTCGCCCGCACCCAACCGATCGACGACCGTCACGGGGATGGAGGGCTGGTGTCCGTTTCGACCGTGGTCGGACCACCAGGCACCCGTCGCACCGGAGGTCACGACGACACGCTCCACTCCGAAACGTCCGGCCAGGTCGGCGACGGCCTGCGCCGGGGAGTCGGCCGTTTCGAACAGGGTCACCGCGTCCTCGAGCGAGCTGACCAAAAGGTCCACCTCCTCGATGAGCTCGCCGAGCACCTGGGCGGCCTGCGAGGGCGACCACAGCTTGGCCCGGTAGTTGACATCGAACGTCACCAGGCTCTCGGTGTCACGTGCCCGCTCGATGGTTTCGACGACGGCACGATGACACGACTCGGAGAGTGCCGGTGTGATCCCGGTCAGATGCACCACTCTCGTCGACTCGAGCAGTCGCCAGGAGATCCCTTCAGGGCCGAGCAGCGAAGCCGCGGACCCTTTCCGGTCGTAGACGACCTGGGTCGGCCGGGGTGGGTCGCCCAGCTCCACGAAGTACAAACCCATACGCTCGTCCGGAACGACCTCCACTCCGGTGTCGTCGACACCAACCGAACGAAGATGTCCTAGCACCCGCCGGCCCAGCGGATTGTCAGGGAGTCGTGATGCCCATGCCACGCGACGACCGAGCCGGGCCAACGTCGTGGCCACGTTTAGCTCCGCGCCGGCCACGTGAACGTCGAGTCGGGATGCCGTCTCCAACGACTCCCCTACCGGGACAGAGAGGCGGATCATCGCCTCGCCGAAGGTGAGCACGTCGAGGGTCAACCGACCGCCTCCACCCAGCGACGGGCGAGATCGGTCACGACATCGAGATTCGAGGTGTCCAGTGCGGCAGGCGGGAACAACGTCATGCCTGCTCCTATGGCCGAGGCACCGGCGGCGAGGTACTCGGCCGCCTGATCGGCACTGATCCCCCCGGTGGGCACCAATGGCGGGTGCCGAAGGGGTGCGCTGATGGCTGAAATGTATCCGGGACCACCGAGCTGGGCGGCGGGGAACACCTTCACCGCCGTAGCCCCGGCACGCATTGCAGTGATGATCTCCGTCGGGGTGGCCGCTCCGGGGATGCATGGGACGCCCAAATCGGTGCACGCTCCGATCACCTCGATGTCGACCGTCGGGCACACCACGAACCGGGCGCCTGCGGTGACCGCGTGATGGACCTGCTCCTTCTCGAGGACGCTCCCAACGCCAACTGTCAGTCGGTTGAGCCGGTCTATGGCCTTGACCTGTCCTAGCGGCTCACTCGAGTCGAGTGTCACCTCCACAACGCGCAGACCCTGATCCGCCGCCGCAGCGGCGACGCTCGGAGCTCGCCCCGGGGGGCACCCGCGGAGGATGCCGATGACAGGGACCACATCGAGCCCAGGTATGGCGGAACCAAGCGACAAACGATCGGAGGCATAGGTATTCAATGCGATATCGAGGCTAACCGGCCGGTCGGCAGCGCCCGGCACTATGAGATCGTCGCCTGGGATCGCCCAGCCGGTTGAAACGAGCAAACGAGAGGCAGCCGGCGACGTAACGGGACCTGGACTGTCGAGATCCTGTGTCAAGACGAGTCATGATGTATCATGATCAGAATCATGGCAGCGCAAAAATTCTCATCCCAGGCCAGGCCCGAACTACTGGAAGAGGTCCGGAGACTGGCCGCATCAGAGGGACGTCAGTTTCAGGCTGTTCTCGACGAGGCCCTCGTTGAGTGGGTGGAGAGGAAGAAAGGCAGTGCTCCCCGGCCTGATGTGATCGCTCATGCCAAGGCTTCAATCGCCCGCCACCGTGCCCTCTACCAGGAGCTGGCCAAGTAATTGGCCGGGTATCTGACCGTTGTAGAGGTCCTCGCCATCCACGACCTGCTCATCGAGGAGTTCGGAGGCGCCGAGGGTGTTCGTGACTTGGGAGCTCTTGAAGCAGCTGTATTCAGACCACAGACAGGCTATTACGAGGACGCGATTGCCGAAGCGGCCGCCCTGTTGGAGAGTCTGATTCAGAATCACCCGTTCCTCGACGGAAACAAGCGCACCGCCGTCGCCTCCGCAGATGTGCATCTCCGGTTGAACGGTCTCGAACTGGCCGGAGACTCTGCAGAGCACCACCGATTCATCATCGGACTAATGATCGACGGTGATCTCGATTGGAGGGCCATCGACGATTGGTTGAGGCGCAACGTCGAGCAGTCCTGACCGCCGTTGGGAAACGGGACGGCGTAGAAGACGCCTCTCGATTTTGTGGGAAGACAGTGCACAACTTCCATGTCAAACCTGGATTGGATTGACTTTCACTCTGCGTGAAACTATATTCATGATTCGTGAAATCTGCATCCGGTCTTCCACTCTTCAGATCGCCAGAACAAGAGCGGTTGCTAGCCGAGCTGTTCGTCTTTGCCCGGGAGCCGCTCTCGCTCAGCGAACTTGCTCGACGTACCGGTACTTCCATGGGGGGAGTCCACAAGGAGGTGGAACGGCTCGAGAGATCGGGCTTGCTGGTTTCCAAGACTTCGGGCAGATCCCGTCTTGTCGAACCCGACCGGTCCTCTCCCCTCTACACGGATCTCCGCGGTCTTCTGACCAAGTCGATGGGACCAGGATCTCTCTTGCGTGACGCCCTATCCGCGATCGATGGCATTCAGGAGGCATTCATCTTCGGGTCCTGGGCCGACCCCGATCAGATGGCACCGCAAGACATCGACCTCATGGTGATAGGAGATCCGGATCTGGGGGAGGTCTACGCCGCGGTTTCTGGAGTCGAAGCCGAGGTAGGAAGGCCAATCAACGTGGTCTTGCGATCCCGGGACGAATGGGCTGACGCGGACGAGGCGTTCGAGCGGGCAGTACGAAGTCGACCACGGATCCAGCTGATATGAACGAGCTCGACGACCTCATCGCCAAGCGCTTCATCGAAGCTGTGCAAACAGACCGGCCGATGGCCGAGAAGTGGATCAGCGACGCGAGACGTCATCTCCAAGCCGCGCAAGCTATCGAGACCATCGACCCGTCGGGTGTCTACGTCTTGGCGTACGACGCCGCCCGCAAAGCTGTAGCTGCCGCCTTATTGATGACCGGGCATCGAGTCCGCGGTCGACCGGGGTCCCATCAGGCGCTCGCTCAATACGCCGAAGTCCTCGGCAGGGAGACCGGCGAACCGGCCTTCAAGCAGTTTGACCGCCTTCGTCGCGAGAGGAACCGATCTGAGTACGGGGCCAGGAGCTTCGGCAAAGCTGAAGTCAACGAGGCCATCAAAACAGCTGAGGCAATCCTCGAGACCTGCGCGCGGCAGATCTAGGTTGACCACGCAGAGTGATGTCAAACGCGCGATAGGGAAACGGGACGTGGTGGGGGGCACTCGGCCGAATTCCGAACTGGTGAGTGTCAACGAGTTCGCTACTTCCCGGTAGTCCAGAAAAGAGTCAAACGACTGATCGCCTCCTCTTTGCTCATCGCTCGAACATCCGACTCGGACAAGCCAACTCGATTCAATAGTGCCCAAATCACGTCCGTCGGAATGGGTTCGACGTCGGGCTCCGCTTTAACGCCCCTATCCGGGATCTGTTTGCCGTTCACACAATCCCAGAACTCCGTTTCGGTGACCTTCAGCTGGTCCCTCAGAATGTGATTCCAAAGTGATGGGCCGTATTCGGAGCGATCCGGGGGTCGAGATATGCGGGTTCTCAACACATCGCCGTTGGGCATGGCGAGTTCGAAAGTGTCGTGATGCGTTCCTGTTTTGCCGCGACTCGACTTGACCGGCTCCCAGCCCTCCACCTCACAGAATCGCAAGTGATCTTGACGCGTTGGAGTCGGAAATGTCACTCGGCGTCTCCTCGGATCCAGCTCGCAAGCTGGGAATCCGAGGAAATAGCCACGAACTGTATGAGCGCCCAATGCAGAGCATGATTGGGAACTGCGTGAAGACGATCGACCCAATCGTCTGCGTATTCACGAAGAGCCAGAACGAACTCGTCGGTCGCATCCTCAAAGCTGTCCCCGTCAACGGCCACGGGTGCTCCAGGAATGAACATGGTCCACCCCCCAGCCTCTGCGACTGCAACCGGCTGCGGAAGATCGCGAGAGTGTGCGAGCACAGACCGCAATCCCTCTGCATCAACCAACGCCGTACGCCGCGAACGGCGTGCCACGCCGACCGGACGCCCGCTCTCAACAGCGTCGAGGACGTCCTTGAAGTCCTTCCGAGCTTCGGTGTAGCTCAACAATGTGACATTCGACATGCTTCAACCCTTGTCAGAGAAGACCGATCCTACCCCACGCCTTGACGTACGTCAAGTACTTGATGTACGTATCGCTGGAACCTAGGGAAACGGGATGGTGGGGGTGATCCGAGCTGGCTTTACCCGCCCGCGGTTTGACACCAACGCTCTCGAACACCGATGCCTTGAGGGCCCGTCGCTTCCAACAAGCAGCGCCAGCCGGTTCTGGTAACAGGATCAAGTCAGACAGACAGGGCCTTTGTGCGGCTCATCAACTTGGCGTAGACGTCACCAAGCCCCATGGCCGGCTCATTGGAGTCACGCCTCTTGATCTCACGATCGACCCAAGCCCAGTCCGTCTTCTCGAACACGGCGACACATAATCGGACTGCTTCATCGAACGTGGTACTGGTCTTGTCGGTCGCCTGGACAACACGATCGACGATCAGAGACTCCAGCCTGATCACATCGAGGATCTCTTGGTCGTCGAGCGCAATCCGCGAAATCTGACCGTCCACCACTCGGTCCGGAAACTCCAGCAACCATCGCTCGCCGTCTGCGAAGGTGTACTCGAAATGGTCGCCCTGCAACTGTCGGAACTCGAGTTCCTCGAGTGCCTGCCAGTCGTTCTGGTCGAGAAACGCGCACATATCGACATCGGTTGGTCGATAGGAACCGGTGTGAAGATTCACGGCTGCGCCTCCCACCAGGACTGCATTGCCCGTTATCCCGCAATCGGCGGCCTTTGCTAGCCAGAGGCTCCTTCGGATCTCGTCCGTTTCCGATTCGGCACGCTCAAGGGCGTGCCTTGCGCGTTCTGTTTCTCTCAGGGCCGAGTTGCCAGCGCTTGACGCTCGCTCTCCGTGTCAGCACCGCGCGATCTTTTCAGGTCAAGGCGCGCCAGAGGATCGGAAGGCCCCAGCCCCATTTCATAGAGCCGGCTGGCCGCCTGCTGAGCTCGCTCCGAGACTTCGTCGATTGTGGGAACACGTACCCGGACCGGCTCAAGGTCAGCCAAGCTCGCACCATAGGAAGAAAGCAACTTCTCAACAGTCGACAGGCGAGGGTCAGCCTTGCCATTCTCAATCAACGAGATCTGGGCTCGGCTCACTCCAGTGCGCCTACAGGCATCGGAGATCGAGAGTCGGTTTAGTACACGAATCTCACGGAGACGCGACCCGGCGTAGTAGCTCATTGATATTATGCTATACAATAACAATTCGTTAGTCAATACACTAACATGCCGGACGTGTCCATCTCCTCCACCTAGTGCCAAGTCTGCGGTCAGGATCGATCCGAGTTGAGCACTCGGCGCGGTCGGCCCTTTCGCCTCCATGCGAAGGCCCGCTCGCAGCCTTTGTCTGAGCTCCCCTCTCCGGCGGCGACGCTCAGGCGGCCGCAGCCTTGACGAGAGCCACGACCTTCTTCTCGACCGCAGGGGTCCATTCGACGATCGCGAACACGACCGGCCACATCGGGAGCTCGTCGAGCGTGGCCGCATCATCGAATCCCAAGGTCGCGTAGCGGCCCTCGAACTTGGCCGCGGCCTTAAAGAAGCAGACGACCTTGCCGTCCGTGTTCGCGTAGGCGGGCATGCCGTACCAGGTCTTGGGCAGAAGCTCC
>DASWKK010000189.1:0-23445 GCA_036396655.1 Acidimicrobiia bacterium | reverse complement strand
GATGATCGGCGCCTCCGCGGTCGGCTCGAACACGTCCATCACCGCTTCGCACACTTCCTTGGCGAAGGGCAGCTCGGTGCCAGTGAAGCTCTCCGGCGAGTATTCGTAGCGAATCGCCGACCCGGGCAGGTGTTGCTCCTGAAGGCGGCAATGCTCGGCGCCTGTCACCGCGATGTCGATGATCCCGGCCTTGTCCAGCCCGAAGACGACGCGTCGCTGCAAGGTGGAGGTCGAGTTGTAGAGATGGACGATGGCTTTGTCGACCCCGACCAGACTCTCATAGGTTCGCTCGATGAGCTCGGGGCGGGCTTGGGTGAGGACCTGGATGGTCACATGCTCGGGGATCAGGTCGTCTTCGATGATGTGACGGACAAAGTCGAAGTCGGCTTCCGAGGCCGATGGGAAGCCAACCTCGATCTCGCTGAACCCGATCTTGATCAGGCTCTCGAACATCAGCCGCTTGCGCTCGGGGTTCATCGGCTCGATCAGCGCCTGGTTGCCGTCTCTCAGGTCGACACTGCACCAGAGAGGGGCCTTGGTGATCCTGTGGTCAGGCCAGGTGCGGCCACCGAGATCGACATCGGGGAATGGCCGGTACTTGTCGATCGGCATCGAACCGGGTCGAGCATTGTGCGAGCGGGGGGTGTCGGTCATGAGTGGACCCCTCATGCTAAACGGTCCGTCCTGCGCCCCGGGTGGGGGAGACGCCCGGCAGAATAATCCCTGATGCTGGAACGCCTGTTTCTCAATCCGCCGGTCTGGTACGTGGTCGTGGCGGTCGCCGTCGTCTGTCTCGTCGTCATCGCGGCGGAGATTCGTGGCAATCGGAGGCAGCCGGCGTATCTGCTCGCATTCTGTCTCGCTTCGGTCGGCGGACTTGTGCTGGTCTCGGCCGCAACCAATCGGATCGCCCGCACATACCTCGCCATCCCTCTGGCGATCGTGCTGGGTTCGGTCCTCGCCGCTTTCTTGTGGTGGCTTCGCTCCCGGGTCACCAGCCGAGGGGTTGACCGGGTCGCGATCGGTTACGTGGTTGCTTTCGTCGCCCTCAGCTTCGAACTCGACTGGTTCGACGCACGCGGGCTGGTCCCGGCCGGACTTCTGGCCATCGTGGCGATGACCGCACCTTCACCCGACGGCGCCGTGTCGGCCGCCGGGGTCGATCGGATCGCCGGTCGGGCCGCGATTGTCTTCTTCTCTATCGGTATCTATCTGACCATCGCCCTGTTCTACAGCCTGGTCACCCCCGATCTAGGATGAGCCACGGCGGGGGTAGGCCCTTCGATTCGGTAATACTCACCTCAATGACATCTCCTAACCACATCCCAGCTTTCCTCGTCAAGCAGCACATCACCCTGATGGTCAACCGCTACGAGATCCTGACCCCCAATCCCGACGGGAGCGAAGGACCGCTTCTCGCCTTTGCCCAGCAGAAACGCATGTCTTTCAAAGAAGAGGTCACCTTCTACACCGATGCCGGCAAGACGACCAAGCTCTTCTCGTTCAAGGCGCGACACGGGCTAGACGTGCGGGCAGAGCACGATGTCTTCGACGCCGAGGGCAACCCGATCGGCTGGTTCAAGAAGGAGTTCGCCAGCAGCCTGCTTCGCTCCACGTGGCAGATGACCTACGACGGAGTCCAGACCCGTGGTCAGGAGCGGAGGCCGGTCATCGCAATCTTGCGGCGAGTGTGGGACTTCATCCCGTTTCTCGGAGAGGTATGGGTTCCCTTCGTATTCCACTTCGACTTCCTCGACCTCGCCACCGGCCAAGTGGTGTTGACCAGCGAGCGCAAGAAGTCGATCAGGGACCGATACGTCATATCCGTGCCCGATCCCCGTCTCGACTTCAGACTGGCGGCATCGATGGCAGTCGCCCTCGACGCCCTGCAAAGTCGCTGAGTCCCGATCACCGGCTTGGGTAGGTGGTCGCCGGGCGGGCCAGAGTTTCCACACCACTGACCTTCCCGTATACTTGGTCGTTCCGCGAACCCCCTAGGGGTGTAGCTCGAATTGGTAGAGCGCCGGTCTCCAAAACCGGAGGTTGTGGGTTCGAGTCCCCCCGCCCCTGCCAGTCCTTGTTGGATAAGACGATCAGGAAGAGCTGATGAACCGAGAGATGCGCCGGATGCAGGAACGCGAAGAGCGTCTGCAGAAGAAGGGCGACAGTGGCCGTGACAAGGCCACCCGTCGCGCCGCGTCCGCGCAGACGAAGACACCGGCCGCCGAGCGCAAGTCGATCGTCGCCCGGCTCCGCGAATATCTGCACGAGGTGCGTCAGGAGCTCAGAAAGGTGACCTGGCCAACCCGAGAGCAGATGATCGCCTTCACCACTGTGACGGTCATCACCTCCACCGTGCTCACGGCCGTGGTGTTCGGGCTCGATATCGCCATGAAGGAGTTCGTCTTCTGGCTGGTGGCGAGGTCCTGATGCCAGATGCAGTCGAGACCGCCGAGTTGGAGGCCGCCGAGGTGGAGCCGGACAAGGCAGACGCCGCCGAGGGCCTGACCCCCGAGGTCGATGCCGGCGATGTGGAGGCTCCCGACCTGGAGAATCACGAGGAGGACACTGCCGAGGTTGACGTCTCCGACGTGGAGCCGGCCGAGGAAGAGGCCGGCGACGGACACGATCCCGTCGTACACCCCGAGGTGGCGTCCGCCGAAGCAGAGGCGCTCCCGGCCGCGGCCATCACGGAGGCCGACACCGTCGAAATCGAAGTTGTCGAAGTCGAGTCGGAAGAGTCGGAGGAGTCGAGCGAGACGGAAGACTCGATCCCGGCCCCGAAGCCGGCGAGCCCCTACGACCTCCCCGGCGACTGGTACGTGATCCACTCCTACTCGGGTTACGAGAACAAGGTGAAGGCCAACCTGGAGACGCGCATCCAGTCGATGCACATGGGGGATCGAATCTTCGAAGTGCACATCCCGATGGAGGATGTCGTTGAATTCAAGGCGGGCAAGAAGGTCACCGTGCCCAAGAAGGTCTTCCCGGGATACATCCTGGTGAGGATGAGCCTCGATGACGACTCCTGGTACGCGGTCCGCAACACCCCGGGGGTCACCGGTTTCGTCGCCGGCAACGCCCAGAAGCCGACACCCCTCTCCCGACGTGAAGTCGAACGCTTCCTGGGCGTCCAGGAAGAGGAGGAGAAGGTCAAGCCACGCTTCAAGCCGGAGTGGGAGGTCGGCGAGCAGGTGCGAGTCGTCACCGGGCCTTTCGCAGACTTCAACGGCGTTATCGAGGACATGAACGTCGACCAGCAGAAGGTCGTCGTCCTCGTCAACATCTTTGGCCGGGACACTCCGGTCGAACTTGGTTTCGAAGACATTCAAAAGAGTTAAGGCCCTAGCCTCCGGTCTCGGGCCCCTAAGACACAGGACACACCATGGGTAGACGAAGACTTGTAACCACGCTCAAACTGCAGCTGCCTGCCGGTCAGGCCACCCCGGCGCCCCCGGTCGGCACCGCCTTGGGCCCCCATGGGGTCAATCTGATGGAGTTCGTCAAGGCATACAACGACGCAACCGCCAACCAGCGTGGTCAGATCATCCCGGTCGAGATCTCCATATACGAGGATCGCTCCTTCGACTTCATCATGAAGACGCCACCGGCCGCCGCCCTGCTCCGTCAGGCAGCGAAAGTGGAAAAGGGCTCCGGCGAGCCCAACAAGGACAAGGTGGGCAAGGTGACCCGGGCGCAGGTCAAGGAGATCGCCGAGATAAAGATGCCCGATCTCAACGCCATCGATCTCGAAGGGGCGATGAAGATCGTGGAGGGAACCGCTCGCTCGATGGGGATCACCGTCGGCGACTGAGGTGGGAGGCCGCGGGGCCGCTTGGACCACAAGGAGAGAACATGGCCAAACATGGCAAGAAGTACCGCGAGGCAGCGATGCGGTACGACAAGCAAACGCCCTACGGTCCCAAGGAGGCCCTCGAGCTGGTCAAGACGCTGGCTCCTGCCAACTTCGACGAGACTGTCGAAGCGATCTTCAAGCTGGGCATCGACCCGAAGAAGGCCGACCAGTTGGTGAGAGGCACGGTGTCACTACCCCACGGAACGGGCAAGGACGTGCGGGTGGCAGTCTTCGCCCCGGCCGACAAGGAGAAGGAAGCCGTTGAAGCCGGTGCCGATGTCGTCGGTGGCAAGGAGTTGGTCGAGAAGCTCCAAGCCGGCGGCGAGCTCGACTTCGATGTTGCCATCGCCACCCCCGACATGATGGCCGAAGTGGGAAAGCTGGGAAAGATCCTCGGTCCCCGCGGGCTCATGCCCAACCCCAAAGCAGGCACGGTTACCCCTGATGTGGGCAAGGCGGTCGGGGAGTTCAAAGCAGGGCGCATCGAATACCGCAACGATCGCCATGGCAATGTTCATGTTCCCGTGGGCAAGGTCTCTTTCGACGTGGACCAACTCGCCGGCAATCTGGCCGCTCTGTCCGCTGAGCTGATCAGGGCGAAGCCGGCGTCGTCGAAGGGGCGCTACCTACGCCAGATGTCTCTCTCCTCGACCATGGGCCCGGGGGTCAAGGTCGACGTGGGGAGTGTCGAGGACTTCTCCCAGAGTGTCGGCTGACACGGATCCACCCGTGGAAACAGAAAAGCCCCCACTCGGGGGCTTTTCTCATGAAACAGGGGGGATCTCCGCGCTTCGGATTTCCCGTGGGCTTAGAGGGCTTCGGCTGCCAGGTCCACCGTCCGCACGTCACCGACCACTCGTCTGTGGACCAGGGTAGGGGCTGGTCTCAATCTGTCGATCACGCGACCCTCGCATTTGGGGCTCGAAATGTGGGTGGGGGCGGTCAGGGAACCCACCCATCTCACGGAGACCCCCTGTTCTCAATGGACCTAGTGTCGCGCGGCGTTATCCGACTGTCCAGGGAGAAACTGGAAGAAACCGCCAGAGAGGACCGAAACCGGGCTGTTGAGCCCGGCACAAACCGGTTCGGATCGCCCGAGTGTCCGGATTGGCGCAACATCGGCCCGTAGGTACAATCGGTCGGGCAACTCCAATACCTCGGCCCCAGACCGTTGGTGTCTTCGGACTCAATGGGGGAATCCCCGCCCACGTAGGTCGCTCCTCAAAGAGCCCCTTGTCATGATGCCGAGGGGTTTTGCTGTCAATTGACCGGAGGAGCGAATGCCAAGACCAGAAAAGGTCCAGGCTGTTGCCGACATCAAAGAGAGGCTCGAGGTAGCCGAAGCGGTGTTCTTGACCGAGTACCGGGGTCTGTCCGTGAAGGCGGTACAGGAGCTGAGAACCAGTCTTCGCGCCAGCGGAGCCGAGTACAAGGTGGTCAAGATGACCCTGGCGCGTCTCGCCGCTGGCGAGGCCGGCATGTCTGGTCTCGACGAGTACCTACTGGGCCCGACGGCCCTCGCCTTCGCCAAGAGCGACCCGGTTGCCACTGCCAAGGCCTTGAAGGACTTCTCGAAGTCCCACGAGGTCTTCGTGCTGAAGGCAGGGGTGCTCTCAGGGAACATCCTCAGCCCAGAGGAGGTTTCCCGCCTCGCTGACATCGAGTCGCGTGAGATCCTGCTGGCGAAGATCGCGGGAGCCGCCAGGGCGCCGCTGATCAAGGCGGCCAGCCTGTTCGGGTCGTTCAATCGAAGTGCCGCAACGATGTTCCATCAGCTTCTGGAGAAGAAGGAGTCGGGCGAATTCGCACCGGCGGGAGGCGTGTCAACCGCCACTCTGCCGGCGGAGGAGCCCACCGAAACCGAGACGGCCGCTTCGGCCGAGGAGGAGTGAGAAATGGCCGCCAAAACCAAACTCAGCACAGATGAGCTGCTCAGCACGTTCGAAGGGATGACCGTGCTCGAGCTCAAAGAGTTCCTCGACGCTTTCGAGGAGAAGTTCGACGTCACCGCCGCCGCCCCGGTGGCCATGGCCGCGGCTCCCGCCGCCGGTGACGGAGCCGCCGCGGTAGAGGAGCAGGACGAGTTCGATGTTGTCCTCACCGCCGCCGGTTCGGCGAAGATCCAGGTGATCAAGGAAGTCCGCGGGCTGACCAGTCTCGTTCTCAAGGAAGCCAAGGATCTCGTCGACAGTGCCCCGGCCAGCGTGCTGGAGGCAGTCGACAAGGAGACTGCCGACAAGGCCAAGGAAGTACTCGAGGGCGCCGGCGCCACGGTGGAGCTGAAGTAGCCGGGCCGACTCAAGTTGATGGAAAGGCCCCCGGGTTGGAGCCCGGGGGCCCTTTCCTTGTTCGGGTGGCGCCATTTCTCCCCCCGAAGGGGGAGTACCGGCGTAGCCGGGGAGGGGGGAATTCTTCTCCCCCCAGCGAACGAAGTGAGCCGTTTCTCCCCCCAGCGAACGAAGTGAGCGTTGGGGGGAGTACCCCGAAGGGGGGTGGGGGGTCTTGGGGGGAGTACCGGCGTAGCCGGGGAGGGGGGAACTCTTGGCGCCACGTACCTCAGGTAAGCGGCGCGAAGTAGTTGGTCACCACCGGGGTCTCGCGCTCGCGGAGAAGGACGTTGGCGTCGAGGAGCTCGAGCTTCTGGCTGAGCGCCCTGGTCGCCTCCGGGATCGGGTGCTCGGCGAAGAAACCTCTGACGTCTGCGGCGACTTCGGGCTGGGAGAGGGCCGGGAGGCCTTCCACCACCCGGGGGCGGGTCATTCCGGGCATTGCCTCGAGGATCCGCTCCCATCGGGTCCGAGCGCTCTGCCACACCGCCGGGCCGGCCTCACCGGACAACAGCCGGGCGAGGACCCAGAAGCCGTCCTGGGTGCGGACGTCACCCTCGACGATCTTGTCCACGGTGGAGACGGCAAGGTCCTCAACCCCGACACCGGCCACGGATCGCAGGAAGCGCACCTTCTCGGTCGGAGCTGAGGTTCCTTGGTAGGCAGACCAGAGTGCCTCGTACTCCTTTGCGTCGCCGTGGTGGGAGTAGACCGAGAGGGCAGCAGTGCTGACTTCGGGGTCGAGATCTACGCCGTCCAGGACCTGGGCGGCCACCTGGCGCGCCCGGGCGACGGTGTCGGGGTCATTGCCCAGATTGCCGAGGGCGACTATCAGATCGCCCCTCAGCTTGCGGGTCAGGTCACTCTCGTCCACCGCACCTTCCCATCCCAGCCGCGACAACGCGGGCGTCACGAGATCACGCACGAAGCTCTCGAAGGCGGGTCGGGTCTCGGGCGCGAGGGCGTGGTGCCTCAGGGCGGCCAGACCTCCGACGATGACCGACCAGATCGCGTGCTCGGTCTCGTCACCGAACTTGCCGACCAGGTCGAGAAAGTCCGATGCGGGAACCTGTGACGAGCGAACCATGGCCCAGGTGTCGGACACCAGGCTGTACCTCTCGATGTCGTCGAGAGTGTCGAGATGATGGAGGAGTGATGCGAACAGGTCCTCCGAGTACCGGCTGCGGTAGAAGCCATGTCCCCCCGCATTGGCTATCACGTAATCGACGGCACTCTCGAGCGGGATGACCGTCTCGTCGGCGGTGAGAAGGACCTTTTTCTCGAAGGGTTGTCCGGCGATGACTCCTCTCAGCTGCACCGGAACGTCCCACACCGTGGTATCGGACTCGTCGGGAATGGCCAGGTATCGGTGTTGGCTGAGCTCGATGCCCTCGGGGACGACTCTGACATCGATCTGGGGGAACCCACGCTGATAGACCCAGGTGTTCATGATCTCGCCGACCGGCCAGTCTGACGCCCCGTCGAGACCCTCCCAGAGGTCGCTGGTGACGGTGTTGGCGTATTCGTGTTTGCGTAGGTAGTTGCCAACCCCGGTGCGGAACTCTTCTTCCCCGATGAACTGCTCGATCATCCGGAGTACGGCGGATCCCTTGCCGTAGGTGATGGAGTCGAACATCTCGTCGACCTCGGTGGGCGAGTTCACCTCGAACTCGATCGGTCTCGTGGTGACCAGTTGATCCGTTCCCATCGCCCAGGGTATCTCCAGGTTGTTGAACGCCAGCCACCGCTTCCACTCGGGCTTCATTGCGTCGGTTGCCTTGAGCTCCATGAAGCTGGCGAAAGCCTCGTTGAGCCAAGCTCCTTCCCACCACTTCATGGTCACCAGGTTCCCGAACCACTGATGCGCGATTTCGTGGCCGATGACGTCGAGACACGCTTGAAGCTCGCCCTGGCTCGCCTTGGCCCGGTCGAAGATCAAGTAGGCATCGCGGTAGGTTATGAGGCCGACGTTCTCCATGGCCCCGGCGGCGAAGTCGGGGATGGCGATGTGATCGAGCTTGTCGCCTGGATAGGGGATCCCGTAGTAGTCGGAGAGGTACTCGAAGCAGAAGACAGCATTCTCGAGAGCCACTTCCGTGAGGTGCAGGTTGCCTTTGGGAACGATGATCCGGATCGGTATGCCTCGCGCCACCACGGGCTCGGTCGCTTCGAACGGGCCCACTATGAAGGCGAGCAGGTAGGTCGACATCTTCATGGTCGGCGTGAACTCGAAGCGGACCCTGCCATCCTCGAGCTTTGTACGGGAGACCTCGGCGCCGTTGGAGTAGGCCTCGAGCCCGTCGGCCACCACCATCGTCGTCTTGAATGTGGCCTTCATGTCGGGCTCATCCCAGCAAGGGAAGATGCGGCGGGCGTCAGTCGACTGGCATTGTGAGGTGGCGATCACGTGCTCGGCGCCGTCTTTGTCCCGATAGATCGAGCGATAGAGACCACGAAGCTGGTCGTTGATCAGCCCGGCATAGGAGATCTCAAGGTCATAGGTGCCGGGAGTCGCCGCCGAGGCGAGGGTGAGGGTTGCCCTGTCGTACTCGTCGTCATGGGTGATGTCGGTGATTTGGATGTCTGAACCCTGACCACGGAGAACCACCGACTTGATGTCGATCTCGGCCGAGTTGAGGATGATCTCGTTGAGGGTTTCGGTTATGCCGAGCCGTATCGATACCGATCCTTGGAAGGTGAAAGTGTCTACGTCTGGCTCGAGATGGAGGTCATAGTGGACCGGGATCACATTTCGAGGCAGACGAAACCGGTTGTCGGACAATGGGGCCTCTTAGTCGTAGGGGACGGCCCGATGGTACCGAGCCCGCATCGATCACCCAATCGACGGCTGACATTGATCAGACGCGCCATCCGCTTACCCTGATGCCCTGTGACTGAGCATTCGACGATCCTGGTTGCCGTCCATGGCCCCGACGGCCCGGGAATATCGGCCGGGCTGATGGCGGTCCTAGCCGATGCCGATGTCGAGATCTACGACGTCGAGCAGATCGTTGTGCGCGGCCGGCTGACCCTCAACGTCCTCATCGGTGTGTCGGGGGAGCGGGCCACGATTCGGGACCTCTTGTTCTTCGGTTGGGAGAGGGGTCTCAATGTCGAGTTCGAGAAGGTGCAAGACACTCCCACCCCGACCCTTCCCATGTCGGTGGTGACGGTGATAGGGATGAGCGTCGGCCCAGAAGACTTCGGCGCGGTGGCGTCTGCCATCGCCGCGGCGGGAGGGAACATCGACCGTATCTTCAGATTGTCCCGCTACCCGGTCGTCAGCTACGAGCTGGTTGTCGGCAACGGCAACCTCGATGAGATGCGGGCGAATCTGGTGCAAGCCGCTGCCGACCGGCCGATCGATATCGCCATTCAGCGCGAGGGCTTGGAACGCCGCGCCAAACGCATGGTGGTCATGGACGTCGATTCCACATTGATCCAAGACGAGGTGATCAACCTCCTGGCGCGGGAAGCCGGGGTCGAAGACCGGGTGTCGGAGCTGACGCGGCTGGCCCTGACCGGTGAGGTCGACTTCGAGAAGGCGTTACGGGAACGGGTCAGCCTGCTCAAGGGTTTGGACCAGACCGCAATCACCCGGGTGCACGAGAACATAACCCTCACCAGCGGAGCGCGTACCTTCATTCGCACTCTCAAACGCCTCGGTCTGGTGACTGCCATCGTCTCGGCGGGCTTCACCAGATTCTCAGACGCCCTGGCCGCGGATCTGGGCATCGATTATTCGTTGTCGAACACGCTAGAGATGGTCGACGGACTGCTCACCGGTGAGCTGGTGGGAGACTTCGTCGACGGCGAGAGGAAGGCGGCCTTTCTCAGGACGATTGCCGAAGCCGAGGGGATCCCGCTTTCCCAGGTGGTGGCAGTCGGAGACGGTGCCAACGACCTGGACATGCTGGCAACGGCCGGCCTGGGCATAGCCTTCAACGCCAAGCCGATTGTCAGGCAGCGAGCCGACACCGCCATCTCGGTCCCCTATCTCGACGCCATCCTGTTCACCATGGGGATCCGTCGTCAACACGTCGAAGAGGCCGACGCCGCCGACCCGCTGTTCGAGGTGTCGGAGCGGATCGAGGTCCCCGGTATGCCCCCGGTTTGAACCGGGCCTCTTTATCCGCTTGCGTTCTCGCCGGCCAACCGGGCATCCTTCCGCTCGCTGGGGAGCCGCATCGACCGTCGCATCTCCGGCCAACAGCGACCCGGCTACCACTCCTGGTGGAAGAACTCGCCCCGGGGCCTGTCGACCCGTTCGAAAGTGTGAGCCCCGAAGAAATCGCGTTGCGCCTGGATCAGGTTGGCGGGGAGCCTCTCCGAACGCATGGCGTCGAAATAGGCGAGGGCGCTGGAGTAGGCCGGGACCGGGATACCGGCTTGAACCGCCCCGGCCACCGCCCGGCGCCATGAAGGCTCGGCGTCGACCAGGGCGGTGGCGAAGAAGTTGTCCTCGATCATGTCGGGGAGGCCGGGATCTCGCTGGTAGGCCGCGGTGATGTCCTCGAGAAAGTCGGCGCGGATGATGCAACCTGCTCTCCATATCGAGGCGATCGTCCCCAGATCGAGGTCCCAACCGAACTCGTTCGACGCCGCCCGCATCAGGCGAAACCCCTGGGCGTAAGAGACGATTTTCGAGGCATAGAGAGCACTCTCGACGTCGTTCGCTGCAGCTCCCTGGATCGGGCTGACCGGCGATCGGTAGATCCCGGCTGCTCTCTTCCGCGCGTCGGGGTCGGAGCTGACGATGCGGGCGTAGACGGCCTCCGCCACCAGTGTCGTCGGCTGACCCAGGTCCATCGACGAGATGACCGTCCACTTGCCGGTCCCCTTCTGGCCCGCCGCGTCGAGGATCACGTCGACGATCGGTTGTCCCTGGACCTCGGTGGCCAGGATGTCGCTGGTGATCTCGACGAGGTAAGAGCGAAGCCGGCCGGTGTTCCATCCGGCGAACACCCCGGATAGCTCCTGGGGGGTCATGGCCATACCGCGCCGCATCAGGTCGTAAGCCTCGGCGATCACCTGCATGTCGCCGTATTCGATTCCGTTGTGGACCATCTTCACGTAGTGACCGGCGCCACCGGAGCCGATCCATTCGCAGCACGGTTTGCCATCGGGAGCAACCGCCGCAATCCCTTTGAGCATCGGCTCGACATGTGGCCAGGCTTGGTGACTGCCCCCGGGCATGATCGATGGGCCGTGACGGGCACCTTCTTCACCGCCGGAAACTCCAATACCCAGATACAGGAACCCGCGAGCTTCGACCAATTGCTGTCGGCGCTCGGTGTCGGTGAAGAGCGAGTTGCCACCGTCGATGATGATGTCTCCCTCTCCCAGGTGGTCGGACAGGGTGGCGATGACCTGGTCGACCGGGGCCCCAGCTTTCACCATCACCAGCACGGTGCGGGGTGGCTTCAGCAGGTCGATCAGCTCGTCGATGGAATGGGCGGACCTTATCCCGAGGTCGCCTGCCTCGCCGGCCACGAATTGATCAGTCACCGATTCGGTCCGGTTGAAGGCCACCACCTTGAATCCCTTGTCGGCCAGGTTTAGGGCGAGATTGGCCCCCATCACCCCCAAGCCGACCACCCCGATATCTGCCGTTCCGCTCATCGAGGTCGAGGGTAACCGATCCCGATTTTGCACCAATCGCCTCTGCGGGCTTGGTGACACCGCCAGTATTTCAGCGACAGACCACTAGGCTCGCCCGCCGTGTCAACAAGGGTTGGAGTCGATGTGGGTGGGTCCGGCGTGAAGGCCGGCATCGTCGACGTCGAGTCCGGCGAGCTGATCAGCGAACGTCTCAGGCTGGACACACCCGAGCCCTCCACCCCTGACGCGGTGGCAGCTACGGTCAAGGAACTGGTGGATCAACTCGACGCGCCGGGGCCGATCGGGCTTGGCTTCCCGGCGGTTGTGCGCCGGGGATGGGTTTCCACTGCCAACAACATCGACCCCTCATGGATAGGGGTCAATGCGCTCGACGTGTTCGAGCCATTGGTCGGACGCGAGATACGCATGATCAACGATGCGGATGCCGCCGGGCTGGCCGAGGTGCGCTACGGGGCGGCCAAGGGCGTGAGCGGGAAGGTCCTCGTCCTGACCTTCGGCACGGGAATCGGAAGTGCACTGCTGCTCGATGGGCAACTGGTTCCAAACATCGAAGTCGGGCAGCTCGAGTTGGAGGGCATCCGCCCGGCAGAGAGGAAGTACTCGGCCCGGGCGAGGCGCGCCGAGGATCTGACCTGGGATCAATGGGGAAAGCGGGCGCGCGAATTCATCACGCTCGCCAACGAGGTATTCACGCCGGATCTCATCATCATCGGCGGGGGTATCTCCAAGTACTGGGACGAGTTTTCGTCCCATGTCACCTTTGGCGAGGTCCGCACCAGGCGGGCTGCGCTGGTCAACAACGCCGGGATAATCGGCGCCGCTGCCCTGGCTTTCAGCGACTGAATTCGGCGAACTGGGCTCGAGCAGTCTCGGGGACTCTCACTTCGATGATCATCCCGTTGTCATCGTGTTTTTCTTCGATGACCTCGCCCACGCGGTGAGCGGCGGCGACCAGGTCACCACGCGAATAGGGGATGTCGAGGGTTAGGGTGACCGAGGTTCGTTCCAGCAGGTCGGCGAGCTTGATCAACAGATCGTCGAGCCCGATGCCCTCTAGAGCGGAGATGGCGACACCGTCGGGGTAGAGGGCAGCCAGACGCTCCACCGCATGCTTGGTCATCAAGTCCGCCTTATTGAACACGATCAGCTCGGGCACATCAGCGGCGTCGATCTCGAGTAGGACCTGGCGCACCGCTCCGATCTGACCGGCGACGTCATCGTCGCTCCCGTCGACCACGTGCACCAGCAGATCGGCCTCGGCAACCTCTGAGAGCGTCGATTGAAAGGCCTCGACGAGATGATGAGGGAGCCGGCGGACAAAGCCGACGGTGTCGGCGAGGAGCATCGGGCGATGGTTGGGCAACTCGAGTCGGCGGACAGTGGAGTCCAGCGTGGCGAAGAGACGGTCCTCCACCAGGACACCGGCGTGGGTGAGAGCGTTGAGCAGAGTCGACTTGCCGGCATTGGTGTAACCGACGATCGAGACCTGTGGGATCTCGGATCGCTTTCGTGCCTTTCGCTGTGTCTCCCGGTGCTGAACGGTCTCCTTCAAGTCACGCTCCAGCTTCGAGATTCTCTGCAGGATCTTGCGCCGATCGGTCTCGAGCTTGGTCTCGCCCGGACCTCGGGCGAGGACACCGGCTCCCTGTTGGGAGAGGCTGGTTCCCTTGCCTCTGAGCCGGGGAAGGTTGTAGCGGTTCATGGCCAACTCGACCTGAAGAGCCCCTACCTTGGTATGAGCATGCTGGGCGAAGATGTCGAGGATCAAGCCCTCCCGATCGACCACATCGCATCCGAAGAGCTTCTGCAGATTGCGTTGTTGAGCAGGCGTCAGCTGATTGTCGAAGATCACGACGTCGATGTCGAGCGCTTTAGTGAGAGCGGTCAGCTCTTCTGCCTTGCCGGAGCCGATATAGGTCGCGGGGTCGATTCGGGTGCGTCGAACCAGCTCGTGGTCGACCGGCTCTGAACCCGCGGTGTCGGTGAGGAGCGTCAGCTCGTCGAGACTTCTCTCGGCTTCCTGGCTGCTCATCGCGGGCAGGACGACCCCCACCAGGAAAGCGCGCTGTATCGCTACCTGGAGGTCGGTGATGGTGGCCGTGAGACGGCGGCGGCGGCGGGAGGCGTGATCCTGGGTCATGAGAGTCGGAAGCTGGTCGGCACCAGATGTTGGCCGGATTCGCCATCGGATGCGAGGTGTTTAACTCGGCTCAGAGGTACTGGCCCTCATCCCCCACCTGATCAACCTCTTCCTCGGCGATGATCTGTGATTCGCGGACGGCGATCACGGGCTTACCCGTCGCCGGCCAGATAAACCGCCAGGCGCCCGTGGGGACGGCCCAGAACCGCTGTCCGGTCTGGACGTCGACCAGGGTCAATGCGTCATTTCCATCCTTGGTGCCGATTGGCACGAGAAGACCTGAGCGCGTTGTCGCCTCGTCGGGTGCATGTCCGACCCGCCATCCGGTCATGACTTTGTACCCGTTGTCGTGAAAAATCGGCAGGTCTGCAGTGGTCATTCGCCCTTCAATTCTCGCATGTGTGATGGCCAAGGGCGAAGTCCCGCCAAGCTCCTCGGCCGGAGGGGATAGGCTCCATGACACATGGCTGACAAACGCAGCTTCTCCGAGGCACTCGATTACCACGAGAAGCCGAGCCCGGGCAAGGTCGGCATCCGTTCGACGAAGCCGACTGCGACCCAGGCCGATCTCAGCCTTGCGTATACCCCGGGGGTTGCCGAGCCGTGTCTCGTTATCGCCGATGATGCGGACGCGGCCTTCCGCTTCACCAATCGGGGGAACCTGGTTGCGGTGGTGTCCAACGGGTCTGCCGTCCTCGGGTTGGGGAACATCGGTGCGCTGGCCAGCAAGCCGGTGATGGAAGGCAAAGCCGTTCTGTTCAAGAGGTTCGCCGACATCGACGTCTTCGATCTGGAGATCGAGGCCACCGAGCCAGCCGACGTCATCAAGTTCTGCGAGATGCTTGCCCCAACCGTCGGCGGGATCAATCTCGAGGACATCAAGGCACCGGAGTGCTTCGAGATCGAGGAGACGTTGCGGGAACGTCTCGACATCCCCGTGTTCCACGACGACCAGCACGGCACCGCGATTATTGGCGGGGCGGCGTTTCTGAATGCCCTCGAGCTCACCGGGAGGGACATCGCCACCACCAAGGTCGTCTTTGTCGGCGCCGGCGCCGCCGGGATCGCCTGTGCCCGGTTCTTCATCCGGCTAGGCGTCAACCCCGACAATGTGTTGATGGTGGACTCGAAAGGCGTGGTTCGTAACGACCGAGACGACCTGAACGAGATCAAGCGCGAGCTCGCAAGGGATACCGACGCCCGCACCCTGGAGGATGCTTTGAAGGGAGCCGATGCCTTCGTCGGGGTTTCCGTTGCGGGCACGGTCAGCAAGGAGATGGTCCAGTCGATGGCGGACAACCCGATCGTCTTCGCCCTGGCCAACCCCGATCCCGAGATCACTTACCCCGATGCCAAAGCGGCTCGGTCCGACGTCATCATGGCCACGGGCCGGAGCGATTACCCGAATCAGGTCAACAATGTCCTCGGCTTTCCCTTTATCTTCCGAGGTGCTCTCGATGTCCGGTCCCGGGGCGTCTCCGAGAAGATGAAAGTCGCCGCCGTGCGGGCCCTGGCCGATCTGGCCCGCGAGCCTGTCCCCGACGCCGTTCTCCGAGCGTACGACCTGGATCGTCTCCAGTTCGGTCCCGAGTATCTGATCCCGAAGCCGTTCGACTCACGTGTCCTGTGGCAGGTGGCTCCGGCAGTGGCGAGGGCCGCCATGGAGGAAGGCCTGGCGCGAGCGCCCATCGAGGACTTCGACGCGTACGTCACACAGCTTCAGGCGAGGTTCAACGCCTCTTATGGCCTGATCAATTCGATAACCACCAGGGCAATGGAGCATCCGAAGCGAGTGGTCTACCCACAGGCGGAGGATGTCAGGATGATCAGGGCGGCGCGCCGGGTCACCGATGAGGGAATCGCCAACGTCGTGCTCCTGGGTGACAAATCACGCATCGCCGCCCTCGGCGAGGACGCCGGGATCTCTATCGACGGTCTCGAAGTGGTCGACCCACTGCAGGAGGCGGGCGAGCTGGATCGTTACGCACTGATCCTGGAGCAATTGCGAAGGCATAAGGGCCTTTCCTTGCAGGACGCCAGGAAGCTGACCGCAGATCCCGCCATGTACGCCTGTCTCATGGTGAGGGAGGGGGAGGCCGACGCACTGATTGGTGGTCTCAGCAGTCACTATCCGGAGACCATCCGGCCCGCACTCCAGGTGCTCCAGGTCGAGGAGGGCCGATCGATCGTCAGCTCGGTCTATCTGGTCGTGGTGAGGGGTACGCCCTACTTCTTCACCGATTGCGCGGTGAACATCGAGCCGACTGCAGAGCAGCTCGCCGAGATTGCCCTGGCCGCCACCACCACAGCCGAGGAGGACTTCTCGCGTGACCCAAGGGTCGCCTTCATCAGCTACTCGGACTTCGGGTCGGCCGGCGGTAGTGAACCAGCGCGGGTGCGCAAGGCGGTGGAGTTGTTCCGTCGGGCGAGACCCGATGTGCCGGTCGATGGCGAGATGCAGGCCGACACCGCCGTGATGCCCGAGCTGTTGGCCAACCGGCGTCCGTCGGGCCCGCTCACTCGGGCGGCCAACGTGCTGGTGTTTCCCAATCTGACTGCCGCCAACGCCTCCTACAAGCTGCTGAACCGACTGGGGGACGCCGAGGTCATCGGCCCGATCCTGAGCGGGCTCTCCAAGACGGTCCACGTCATGCAGCGCGACGCGTCGGTCAACGACGTGGTCAATATGACCGCCATTGCAGTCGCCGAGGCCCAGCGACGGGAGAGAGCCGGCACCTAGTGAACAACTAGTCGGGAACATTCCCCGAGTCACCCCTGTTCGTCAGCCCATGGAACCGGAAATCGCCGCTGCTCTCGCCGCCGGTGGGATTGCCGACATCACCACGATTGGGCGCAAGACAGGGCAACCGCGGCGGATCGAGATCTACTTCCACCACTTCGACGGTGCGTTCTATCTGACCGGGCGCCCCGGGTTCAAGCGGGACTGGCAAGCGAACATCGAGGCCAACCCGGAGTTCATGCTTCATCTGAAGCGGAGAGTCACCGCAGACGTACCGGTGAGCGGGGAGCCCGAGCCGGACCGGGAGGAGCGGTCGAGGGTCCTGTTTCGGGCTCTGACCGAGAGTTGGGGGTCGGATCCGGGCACGGCGAGGACCGACCTCGATCACTGGGTCGAGTCCTCGCCGTTCATCCGATTTCGCCCGGTCGGTCCGGGCCGAACCGATCTGGCCTAGGGGCTGGTTCGCTGTTCGACGTCGCGCATCCCCAACCCGATCAGGATGAAGAGAAGGCCCATGCCTGCCGCCATCGCCGCCACGCCGAAGGCCACCACCGAGGTGAACAGGGAGGCCTGCAGGAAGGAAGCGGTCGCCGCGACTTGACGCAACGGGTCCTCTCGATCCATCTCGGCGTAGCGCAAACCGTTGGTTGAATCGAGGACATGCTTGTCGATCACCCTGGCCTCGCAATAGGCGGTGAACGGGCCGGCGACGGTCCGATTGGGAAGACAGGCGTCTTCCGATGTCGTGATCTTCTGGTCCGAAAGCGTGTTGCTGACAACCACCCAGGTGCCGACGGCGCCGATCACCAGCAGAACGCCGAGCACGATCGATGCGATTGAGGCGATCTTCCTCACGAGAACTTCCCTTCTTGGCTTGCTGTCAATTTAGGCGACAGAGGGAGACCTTTTGAGTGTCGAAGGTCCCTGGAGGTGAGGACCCGGTCGGGACCCCCCTTTAGATTCAGTGCCTGCCTTCGATGACGACAGTGTCCGTGGCCATCGACCCGAGCCATCCTTGGGGCCGGTAGACGATTCGCAAGGTGGTAGCCGAGGGGAGACGGACTTCGAATCGTCGAAGTGGGTCGAGCGGCGACCCTTTCGCCCAAGGGCTCGAGTCGCGGCTGATACGTGAGTCGACCGAGAGCCCAGGGAGCGCTAGTTGGGCATCATCGATCGGGATCCCCTCTGGGTGGTTGGGTGACACCACGTCGGCATGGATAATCACCGCGGTCCCGGGGCCTTCATTCCAGAGCTCGAATGTGTCGGGGTGCGCAGGAACCCGCTCTGCCACCACATTCGGTTTGGCCCTCCTCATGGTGATCCCGGCGAAGGCGAGCCCAAGCACGCCAAGGGCAATTATCGCGATCTCCATCAGCGAAATGCTACGGGTCGGTGGCAGGTTCGAAGTGGATCATCGTGTGTTCCTGCGGTCGGCGGAAGCGGCCGCGGCCGGGCGGACCTTGGGACATCGGGAAATGGACCTTTGGCTCTTCAAAAGGTGGCTGAGGCTGAGGACGATCGTCCTGTCGGACCGGAGGTATACATGGTCATTGCTGAGGGCACTCGCACACTGGTGAGGCACACCGCCGCCATCCTGGCCGGGCTCATCTCGCTGATCTACTTCCTGATCGGGTTGCAGGTGCTCACCGTGCTCGATCGTCCGGAAGATCAGGTCGTATTCGGCATCATCGCCGGCTCCGCCTTCCTGATCGGCGCCATGGTCATCGAGATGTTCGATCGCAGGGTCGTGATGGGTCTCGGAGCCGCGGCCCAGGCGTTCATCATCTACACCTACTTCGACCTCGCCTCGCAGCGGGAGCCCAGCTTCGAGATCTGGGGCATCGTCATCCGGGTGATTCAGGTGGCATTGTTCACGGCCCTGCTTTACCTGGCCATGCGACCCCGCACCAGGCCGACTATCGAAAAGACGCCGGTCGTAGTCGGAGACTCCAACCAGAACCCTGGATCGCCAGCACGTGGGGAGGTAAATCAGATGAACGTCCTAGTTGCATACGCCAGCCGTCATGGTGCCACCAGGGGAATCGCCGAACGGATCGCCACGGCCCTGGGCGAAGCGGGCATCTCGGCCGAAGCCAAGCCGGTGGACCAGGTTCGCACCCTGGATCCCTATGACGCCTTCGTCATAGGAAGTGCTGCCTACATGTTCCACTGGTTGAGAGAGGCAACCGCCTTTGTGAAGCGTCACCACAGTTTGCTTTCCCATCGGCCGGTGTGGCTGTTCAGTAGCGGTCCGCTCGGCACCGAGCTCGTCGACGACAAAGGCGAAGACATCCTCGAGACGACCAGGCCCCGCGAGTTCAACGAGCTATCGGCTCTGATCCATCCTCAAGGCGAGCGTGTCTTCTTCGGAGCCTGGGACCCCGACCTACCACCGGTCGGGTTCGGGGAGCGGCTCCTACGCCTCATGCCGGCCGCGAGCGCGGCCACTCCCGCTGGCGACTTCCGCGACTGGCCCGCGATCGACGCCTGGGCCACCGAGATCGCGTCTCACCTCGAGACGATGGAGAACGCCAGCCGCTGAGGTCTTCGTGGGGCCGAGGTGGCGGAACACCTCTAGCCTTGTTCGTCATGGCTCGTCCTTCTCGGCTCCTCAAGGTCGTTTTCGACGCTCCGGCGGTCTTGTACCGGATCGGTCTTGGCTGGTTGTTGGGTAAGCGTTTCCTCGCTGTGACCCACCGAGGACGAAAGACCGGACATCTTCGGGAAACCGTGCTCGAGGTGCTCTTCTTCGATCCTGACAACAAGGAGAGCGTGGTGGTCTCCGCCTACGGGACTCGAGCAGACTGGTATCGAAATCTTCTGGTCCAACCTGCCCTCAGACTTCGAACGGGCCGAATGGACTACGTCCCCGAGCAGCGTTTTCTCACTGCTGAGGAGACGAGAGAAGCCGCCATCGAGTTCTCCCGTCGCCATCCTTGGGAGACGAGGCTGGTGCCCAGAGTGCTACCGGCAATCGGTGCGGCGGTTCCGAAGCATTCCGATTCGGATCCTGTGGACCTCTTGGCGTCGCTGCCAATGGTGGCGTTTCGGCCGGAGACCTGACGGCTGCCTCGTCGTAGCGATAAAAGGTGCGGTTGACGCGTTAGCGAGTTGTCACCGATAGTGAGCCGTGCTCAACCCCGGCTCGCACGCAGTTGTGTGCATCCGACCTGCTTTGATTCTGATCATGCTGTGGACGATGGCGGCCTTTGGTTTGCTCGTTGCCTGGCTTCTAGTCGTTCCAACCTTCGCAGTCTTGGGCGTTCGACAATTCGTTGGTTGGTCCCGTGTCTTGAGTGATGGGCAGACAGATCACAGGAAGATTGGACTCATCGACCTCGGCTTCGCCGTAGGCGGCGGTTTGGCTCCTTTCGTCGCGATGCGACTTGCCGTAGCGAGCACCGGATGGGTTGATGCCGATGGAGACGGAATGCTTGATGGCTTCGTTAACGGCCTGTACGACTTCTTCGACTTTGTCGTACCTTCCGCCGTCATGTGGGGACTGGGGTTGATCGTGGCACTAGTGGCCACTCGTGAGGTCCTTCAACGCCAGGTGACGTCCACCAGCGAAGCCCGAGTCCACTAGTTCACCAGAGCCCAAATTGGTTGGGCGATCTGAAGCGAACCGTCCTGGGCGCGGTGGCTCGACGTGTATCTAGCGGAGTCGGATGGCGGCCAGGACGGCTCCGGCTATGAGTGCTGGTATTCCGATGAGAAACGGCGCCCGAATCCCCCGCGCCGCCCTCTATCGACGCGATCCACAACGACACCGGCCAGCGGGCCGGCAACTACCCACGGCACCACCTGTGCCACGGTCACACCCGCCATGAGCATCGGGTCACGCGTCAGCGTTGCCGCCACGAGCGGAAAGGCAGCAGCCCGGAAACCGTCACTCAGATTCGAACAGCATCGAAGAAGCCCACAGGCGACCAAACCCAAACCGAAGAGCAACTGCACTCATCCTCACCTCTGCAAGTCGGGACGCAAGTTACAGGCCGAACTGACTCTCCAGGCACAATCGAGCTCCTGAATTGCCACGCTGGACATGCAGATCCGGGGTGGTCTCATTTATGCGCGGCAGAGCGTGGAGACGGGCTGGTGGTGATTGTCGCCGTCGAGACAACAAGCGACCTACGTGACTTGCTCTAGGTCCCATCTCGTGCGGGCCAGCTCTCTTTCCTCGACGGAGTCACCATCCAGGTCACCGCAGCCGCGATCACCGCTGAGGCTCCTCCGGCGAAGAGCGCCGGTGTTCGACTCGGGTCGTATGGTTCAGGTCCTGAGTACTCGATGCCAATCGGGCTGGTGCAAACGACTGGTGACATCGTCTCCTCACCCGTCGTCGGGTCAGAAGTAAACGACTGCACGCATCCCCACGGAGCGACCAAGACGTAGCCGATCAGGAATCCAAGGGAAAGCGCGATCCCGGACCGGAAGATCCTCGGCCGTGAACGAAAGGGGCTCAGCAAGACGAGTGCCAGGGCGATGAACCAGAAGTACAAACCAAGGCTGAAGATGGTCAAAAGCCCGAGGGCAGCGAAGGCGAGGACCATCAACCAGTACCTGAGGCTCGTTCTCTTGGGAGACGAAGCTTCCATGTTCACCCATTATGCGTCTCGGGAGGGAGGCGCGGCTACGGCCTATCACGCGTCCACGGACGGGCATTTCCGGACGAATCTGTAAGCCACGCTGCGATGCAATGCGATGAGTGACCGATCGCCGGAAGATGATGGCGGAGGCGGACGGGAATCGAACCCGCCAGGGGCCGTTTAGACCCCTCACCGGTTTTGAAGACCGGGGGACCCACCAGGCGTCCGCACGCCTCCTCGATGGCTTTGACGAGAATAGGGCCCGCTCCGGGGGCGCCGGCATGACCATGAGGGTTCCTCCCCATTGAGCTAGTCCGGGACCCCGGTACCATCACTAATGGATGCCCGAACGCTCTTTTGGAAGATCCGTTCGCTATCGCCGGACCAAGCTCGGCTTGAGTCAGGCAGAGCTGGGTGAGTTGGTCGGCCGGTCGGCGAGCTCGATTCGGAGCTGGGAGCGCGATGCCTCGACCCCCACCGACGCATCGGTCCTGCTCGCCCTGTCCGCCATCCTGGGTCTCGATCAGCGGTCCCTGTTCGAGAAGGCAGGGGTCGACCTCCCGGCGGCGGAGGCCCACCCCACTGTTGAGCAGGCTCTGGCCAGCCTCACCCCCCAGCCCATGGACGATCTGCTCACGCAGCCAACGGTGGCGGCAGAGTTCGACTCAGCCGGGAATGTGGAGACCGACCCGCCTCCGGAGCCGATCGAACTCGAGCCGGAACCGCAACTCGATGCCGACTTCGCACTCGAGGCCGAGGTCATGGATCAGCTCGAAGTCGCGGCTGACCCCGGATTCGAGCCGAGTCGGGAACCAGAGCTCGAGTCCGCGACGTTCACATTGCGGCCCGATATGTTCCCCGAGAAGGTTGGGGCCTCAGCCATGAGAACGACACCCGAACCTGCATTTGTCAGTCCCCCAGAGCCATTCACGATGACCACACCCAGCCCGCCCTATGTCGAGCCTTCGTACATGGAGGACAGCGAGCAGCGCCAGCTGTACCGGGTGAGGAATCTGGCGACGGTCGTTCTCTTCGTGGGTTTGGTGATCGTGTTGCTCTGGTCCCTGAGCAACACGCTGGAGGCCTTCGGCGAATGGTGGAGCGACTTCTTCGGCAGTCTCCGGCTGTAGGGGGCGCCCGTCACCCTCTAGCGTTGGCTGATGCCCAGCAGGAGGAGCACGAAGCCGAGCGTCGCGGTGGTCGGCGGCGGGCCGGCAGGCCTCTATCTCTCGATCCTCCTCAAGAAGGCGCGATCTGATCTCGACGTCACCTTGTTCGAACGCAACACCCCACGGGACGCCTACGGCTTTGGGGTGGTGTTCAGCGACGAGACACTCGACAACTTCCTCGAAGCCGACGAGCCGTCCTATCAGGCCCTGACCGCCGCCTTTCGGCATTGGGGTGACATCCGGGTCCATCATCCTGAAGGACGGGAGTTCGTCTCCGGTGGCCATGGCTTCGCTGCGGTCGGACGCCGGCAACTACTCGAGATCCTGACCAGCCGTGCCCGCGATCTCGAGGTCGACCTCCGGTTCTCGGCCGACGTCGGGCGCATCTCCGATCTCCCTCCCGTCGACGTGATCGTTGGGGCCGATGGGGCCAACAGCACCATCCGACGTGAGCTCGAACGGGACTTCTTCCCGTCGGTCGATCGGCGGCGAAACAAGTACATCTGGTTTGGCACGCCCAAAGTGTTCGATGAGTTCAACTTCATCTTCGTCGACACGTCTGTCGGGATGGTGTGGGCTCACGTCTACCCGTTCAGCGGTGAGGGGAGCACGTTCATCGTGGAAATGCCCCCAGAAACCTGGGCCGCGCTCGGATTCGACGAGACGGACGGTGTGGCTTTCCCCCCCGGCGTCTCCGACGAGCTCGCCCTGGCGCGCTGCCAGGAGTTGTTCTCCACCCACCTCGAGGGTCAGGCGCTGATCGGGAACAACTCGAAGTGGCTCGAGTTCCCGACCATCACTTGTGAGCGATGGCATCACCAGAACGTGGTGTTGATCGGGGATGCGATACACACCGCCCACTTCTCGGTGGGCTCGGGCACCAAGCTCGCGATGGAGGACGCGATCACGCTTTCCGCGCTGCTCTTGGACGAAGAGCGCCTCGAGGACGCCTTGGATCTGTACGAAGAGCGGCGACGGCCGGAGGTGGCGAGTCTGCAGCGG
>DASWKK010000188.1:0-18307 GCA_036396655.1 Acidimicrobiia bacterium | reverse complement strand
CGTCGACTTCACCGCCCAAGCGCTCAGCGAAGCCATAGGGAACCACGTTGTCATCTATCCCGTTTCCGCCCTCAGCGCCCTCCAAGCCAAACAACGCGGCGACGCCTCCGGAGTCGAGGGTTCGGGCATGTCACGGTTCGAGCGGGACTTCGCCGCCTTCCTGATCGACGAGAAGGCAGCCGTGCTCGCCAAATCGGCCGCACGGCGCGCCGAACGGCTCATCGCCGAAGAGACGAACACGGTCAGGGTCGAGGCAGAGACCCTGCGCTTGCCCGTCGACGAGGCCACCGTCCTCGTCACCCGACTCGAGGAAGTGGCTGCCCGCACCGCCACCTCACGCCGCGACCTCGAAGCACTGCTGGAGATGGAGATCCGAGAGCTGATGGGCACCGTCGAGGCCGACCTCGCCACGCTGGGCCCCGTCGAAACCGACCGGCTCCTCGCCGAAGCCCACCGATTCCTCGACGCGCACCCCAACCCCCGGTCAGCCGCCGACGAACTTGACACGGCGATCAAAGCGTCGCTGCGACGTTCCATCAACACGTGGCAACAGACCGAAGACCTCAAATTGGCCGAGACGTTCAAGGCCGCCACCGACCGGTTCTCTACCGAGACCGCCGCCCTCGTAGAACGGACGACCCGGCTTTGTTCGCAGCTCTTCGACATCGAGCTGACCCCTCCCCCGCAAGACGAATCGTTCGACATCGACTCCGAGTTCACCTTCGCCTTCTTCGACCCACCCGACGAGATGCAACTCGCCGTCGAGGCGATCCGTCGCAGAACACCCAAGTCGATCGCCCGAAGGATGCTGCAACGCAAGGTCGACGACGACATCCCGATTCTCGTCGACAAACACTGTGGGCGTCTCCGCTGGGACTACTCGCAACGTCTCGACAAGATCAGAACCAGAATGACCGGCGAGCTCACCGAACGGTTGGACGGCACGCTGAGCAGTCTCCGCCGCGGGATCGAACGCGCCCGATCCCGGCATGCCGCATCAGAATCAGACCTGATGGCGACAACCGCCGAACTCGAGGAAACTCTTCGCCGTCTCCAATCGGTCGCCGACCGGCTCCGGGGAGTGAACGAAACCCTGCCACCAGCACCCGACCCCGCACCGACATCAAACCTGACACACGGAGCTACCACATGACCTACAACATCACCCGGGTCAGCAGCCTCGAGATCCTCGACTCGCGGGCTCGACCGACCCTCCAGGTCCAGATGGAGCTTGCCGACGGGACCGTCGCCGTCGCCGCAGTTCCCTCCGGTGCCTCCACCGGCACCCGAGAAGCCGTCGAGCTGCGCGACGGCGACCCCAGCCGCTACGGAGGCGCCGGCGTGCTCACCGCCATCGCCTCCGTCGATGGCGAGATCGCCGACCGGATCTGCGGCAAGGAATGGACCGAACTCGCCGACCTCGACCGGGCGCTAATCGACCTCGACGGCACCGACAACAAGCAGCGGCTCGGCGCCAACGCCATCGTCGGGGTCTCGATGGCTGCTGCCAAGGCGATGGCCGCCGCCGCCCACCAACCGCTGCACCGCTGGCTGCAACCCGCAGACACCGAACCCCGGATCCCCGTCCCCCACTTCAACGTGATCAACGGCGGCGCCCACGCCCAGAACCCGCTCGACTTCCAGGAATTCATGCTGGCTCCCCTCGGCGCCCCAACCTTCTCCGAGGCGCTGCGCGCCGGCGTCGAAACCTACGGGGCGTTACGACACCTGATCCACGACCGGGGCATGGCGACCGGCCTCGGCGACGAAGGCGGATTCGCTCCCGACCTCACCCACCCCCACCAAGTGCTCGACCTGCTCGTCGAAGCCATCAGCCTCGCCGGCTACCGGCCAGGTCCCGACGGGCTCGCCATCGCCCTCGACCCCGCCGCCAGCGAATTCCATCACGACGGCGCCTACTGGGTGGCCGGCGAGCAGCTCACCAGCAGCGCCATGATCGACCTCTACCGGGACCTGGTCGATCGGTACCCGATCTGGTCGATCGAAGACGGGCTCGCCGAAGACGACTGGGAGGGCTGGCAGCAGCTCACCGACACACTCGGAGACAGAGTGCAGCTGGTGGGAGATGACATCTTCGTCACCGACCCGGCCATCATCACCGAAGCGGTGAACCGCGGGGTGGCTAACGCGGCACTGATCAAGGTCAACCAGATCGGGACCGTGACCGAGACCCAGGAGGCGATCGCCGTCTGCCGCCGCGCCGGATACGCCCAGATGATCTCCCACCGGTCCGGGGAGACCGTCGACACCTTCATCGCCGACCTCGCCGTCGCCTCCGGCTGCGGGCAACTCAAGTCGGGGGCGCCGGCCCGCGGGGAGCGGGTCGCCAAGTACAACCGGCTGGTCGAAATCGAAGACGCCACCGGAATCAGCTACGGGCCCGGCGTCGGTTGAGCGGCCCTGCTCGTGGTCCGTCACGGTCAGACGGCGCTCAACACCGAGGGCAGGTTCCTGGGACGGCCCCCTGCTCGACCGCGTCGGGGTGGAGCAGGCCTACTCCGCGGCCCGGCTGGTCACCGATGTCGGAGTCGACGTGGTGGGCGTCTCCTTCAAGGCGGACGATGGACACGGCCCGGGTCGCTTTGGAGGGCTCACCTGGGGAGAGGCCGTGGTAGCCAGCCCGGCGACCTTGGAGGCGTTCTGATCCGACCCGTGGGCGGTGGGCCTCGACACTTCACCGGGATTGGTGATCCGCTTGCCTGTCCCCAACACGCCACCCGCCAGCACCGACGCCGGCGTCACAACCTGCCGGCGCAGAACTGACGACAGTCGTCGGTGCTCGCGTGTCTGTTCGGACACAGGGCCAACCGGCAGGATCTCGTTAGCACCCGTTAGCCCGTCGGGCGGTTCCGGCGAGCTCCATCGCCGCCCAGACACCATGGCCGGTGATCACGGTGCGCTCGGCTGGTCGCTGCCCTCGGTGCGGGCATAGACGTCGGCCTCGAAGGCGTCGAGCAACGCCTCGCATCGCTTCACCCAGCCCGCCGCCTCTTCCCGGGTGGGGCTGTCGAACCAGTCGCGGGCGGTGACGTCGTCGTACCAGCGGCGGATCTTGTCGAGGTCCTGGCGGATCTCCTCGGCCTCTTCGAAGGTGTAGTTGTCACGGAACCGCTCGAACTCGATCTCCTTGACGAATTTCGACTCGCACTCCTCGACGATCTCGGCGTACTCCTTGGCTGCGAGCTCGAGGAACGCCTCCACAAGCGCGGCGTCCTGGTCGCCGGGCAGCGACGGGATCTCGAGGTAGGTGTCGGTGCCGTCCATCGCAGCGATCCGATCCCTGATGGCCGCAACCTGTTCCCTGATCGCCTGTCTGCCGGGGAGGATGCACACCGCCTGCTGGGGGTAATAGGCGCCGAGGCGCTTCAACTCGCGCCAGATCCCGATCCGGTGCGACGAAGGCTCCGACGGCACCTTGTAGGCGAGCAGCAACCAGCGTGGATCCTCCGTCGTCACGCCGCCGCCCCCTCAACGCTGCCGAGCAGCCGCCGCAGCACCATCACCGCCGCTACCTGGGTGGCGATCACCACACCGGCCAGCACCGGTATCGACAAGTCGTACAGAAACCCCAACGTCACACCACCGATGAGCAACGCCATCCCGAAGGCGGTGTTGAACACCCCATAGGCAGTCGCCCGCCGCGCCGACACCGACAGGTCCCCCACCGCGGCCCGCAAAGTCGACTCCTGGACACCCATCACCGCTCCCCACGCCGCCATCGCCAACCACACCGCCCACGCCGCCGTCGTGAATGCCGCCAGCGCCGCCACCGATAACACCGGCGCCGCAACCAGTACTTGAAGACCTCGCCGATCGTAGAGGCGGCCCGAGACCAGGGCCGCCACCGCATCGACCGCCATCGCCGCCGCGAACAGCAGCGGAACCTGGGCGGCGTCGAACACACCTCGCGCACTGAGGTGGAAGCCGATGAGTGGGAACGGGGCGAACCCGATTGCGGTGAGGAAGACGAACAGGAGATAGAGACGGGCCGATGCGGATCGATCGTCGCCCCCTACATCCACCGACGGGCCGGGGGCGACGTGATGGCGGCTGGGGATGAGGCGGCGGGCCACAAACAGCGACGCCAACGCCAACACACCCGGCACGGCGAGGATGGTGAACGCCAGCCGATAGTCAGCTTCCCGCATGGCGAGCACGGCTGCCAGCAGAAGCGGCCCCAGCACGGCGCCGGTCTGATCGAGGGCTTCGTGGATCCCAAACCCCCATCCTCTCCCGAGCGGCTCGGCCGCATCGGCGAGCAGCGCGTCCCGAGCCGGAGAACGGATCGCCTTCCCCAGCCGTTCCGCCACCACCAGGGCGAGGGCCAGATCCACTCTCCCCACCCAACCGAGCAGCGGGACGGCGACCACGGTCAGCCCGTAGCCGAAGAACGTCATCGCCCAATAGCCGCCGGTGCGGTCGGCGAACCACCCGGTCACGGTGCGCAGCGCATACCCGGCGAACTCCCCGGCACCAGAGACGAACCCCACCACCGCAGCCGACGCGCCGAGGGTGAGCAGGTAGGGCCCGATGACGCCCCTCGCCCCCTCGTAGACGATGTCGCCGAACAGGCTGACGACACCGAACGCCACCACGATTCCCATGGCGCGGCGCCGCGCGGTGTTGTCGGTCGTCAGATCACTCAATAAGGGGTCCCCCGTCTGATGCGCGAGTCACGCGTCCCATCCGCCGACATCGGTTGAGTCCCGAGCAGCGTCCGTGCCGGGGCTAGAGCAGCACGTAGACACAGCAGCCGTTCCCGAGACTCCGTGCGCTCCACCAACGATGAACCTCGACGGCGCATCTCCTCGTCAGCGACACGAGCTCGGGCTAGTCGCTCAAGCAGCTCGTCGAATTCAAGACCCCCCTCAGCGGACTGCAACATCTGTTAAACCTAACATACGTTGTTCTCACTATGCGTTCCTCGCCACTTCTACCGATCCTTCTACCGGGTTCCGACCGTCGGAGCCGCGAAAGGAGAAGGACCATGAAGGGCTACGTGGCACGGAAGGGTGATCGTTGGTACGCGGTTATCTACGAAGGGCTGGACCCGGTGACCGGGAAGGAGCGGCGCCGCTGGCACCCGGCGGGCACCTGTCGAACGGATGCGGAGCGGCTGGCGGCCAACCTCGCCGCGAATTTGAACGGCCGGAACGACAACGGTCGGTCGCTCACGTTTGGTGTCTATCTGACGACGCGGTGGCTTCCAAGCAAGAAGCTGGAGCTGACGCACAGCACATGGGACGGCTATCGGCGCAAGGTCGAACTCCATGTCATCCCATCACTCGGCAAGATCCCACTTCGTCGGCTACGGCCTCATCATTTGGAGAGGCTGTACGACGAGAAGCTGCACCCGCAGAACGGGAAGCGGCCGTTGGCACCAAAGACCGTGCTGGAAATCCATCTCATCATCCGTGGTGCTCTCAACGACGCCGTCCGTCGTGGAATCGTGACCCGAAACGTCGCGCTGGTGGCTCACGCCCCCAAGGTGCGGTCGATCCCCAAGGTGGAACAACAAGCCTGGACGGCCCCCGAACTGCAGACGTTTCTCCGTGAGGCTGCTGGCCACAGGCTGTTTCCCGCCTTGTGGCTGCTCGCCAACACTGGCCTCCGCCGAAGCGAGTTGCTCGGCCTCCAGTGGGACGACGTCGATCTCGACGCAGCCACCCTCTCGATCAACCGGGGCCTCGTCTCGGTCGGCTACGAGCTGCACGAGTCAAGAGGCAAGACCAGCAACTCGCGGCGGGCGATCGACCTCGACCCCACCACCGTCGAGGTGCTGTCGGCGTGGAGGACATGGCAAGCAGCCGAACGGATCGCGGCCGGGATCGAACCGGCAGGATGGGTGTTCGCCGACATCGACGGCAACCCGATCCACCCCCACTCCATCTCACAGACCTTCGAGAGGATCGTCGCCCGAGCCGGCGTCCCCAAGATCCGCCTCCACGACGTCCGCCACACCCACGGCACCCTGCTCATCAAAGCCGGTGTCCCCGTCAAGGTGGTGAGCGAGCGGCTTGGGCACGGCAACCCGGCGTTCACCATCGACACCTACCAGCACGTCCTCCCCGGCATGCAAGCCGAAGCCGCCCGGGTCTTCGAGAAGCTGATAGCCAGCAGCCGGTAGAGAACCCGGTGGAAGCGGCGGTAGAACGACGCCGGGAGACGGTAGAAGCCCCGGTCAGCGATTCGCTGACCAGGGCTTTCTCGTAGCGGGGGCGGGATTTGAACCCGCGACCTTCGGGTTATGAGCCCGACGAGCTACCAGACTGCTCCACCCCGCGTCGGTGGATCGCATATTCTAAGCCCTTCTGTTGCATATCGCACCCTGGCTCGACTCATGACGGGCGGCATGTCCGGCGGCAACATCTGCGTGGGTTCGATCGGGTAGCGTGCCCGGGTCAACGATCGGAGGACCTCCTGGACCTGACACTGGAAGGCCGCCGAGCCCTCGTGGGAGGCGGCTCCCAAGGCATCGGGAGAGGGTGCGCGGAGGCACTCGCGGCGCGTGGCGCATCGGTGACTCTCCTGTCACGCAACGCGGAGGCACTGGACACTGCCTGCCGTGGCTTGCCCCGGCCTACCGGTCAGGACCACCGCTTCATCGCCGTCGATTTCGGTGTCTGGAAGGACGTCCGTGATGCCGCAGCCTCTGACGTAGCGCAGAACGGCCCGGTCGCCGTCGTCGTCAATAACACAGGCGGTCCCGCCGCCGGGCCGGCGCGCGAGGCCGAGGTCGAGTCCTTCGCCTCCGCGTTCGAGCAGCACGTGCTCTCGTTTCAGGCCCTGGCTCGAGTGGTGGTGCCGGGGATGATCGAGATGGGATACGGCAGGATCATCAATATCATCTCCAGCTCGGTGATCATCCCGGTCAGGGATCTGGGGGTCTCCAACACGATTCGGGGCGCCGTGGCCAACTGGGGGCGAACATTGGCCGCCGAGCTGGGCCCTCATGGGATCACCGTCAACAACGCGCTACCCGGCTACATCGACACCGACCGGCTGCGCTCGCTGATGAGACGCCGAGCCGAGTTGGCAGGTGTCACCGAGCAGGCGGTGGCGGAGACCATGACGGGCTCGGTCCCCGCCGGACGTCTGGGGACACCAGCCGACATGGGCGCGGTGGTCGCCTTCCTCGCCTCACCGGAGGCCGCCTACGTGAACGGGGTCAACCTGGCCGTCGATGGCGGGCGGATGGTGTCGCTGAACGCCTAGCCCGAGCTGGCTACCCGGCCCGGGGATCAGCTCATACGGTGAAACTGCCACCCCAATCGATGTCGACCAGCTCGATCCCGTCCCCAGCCAGCACAGCCTTCACCATTCCACGGATCCAGGAGCGTCCTGCCTCATTCAGGTAGAAGTCGTGGATCGGGACCACCTGGGACGGCTGGAGACGGCGGGCGAACTCGACGGCACCAGTCGCCGAGTCCCAGGGAACGATCAAGGGCAAGGCCAACACCGGGGCAGTCGAGGTTGGCTCCCTGCTGTCGCCCGGATGCGTCAGCAGCCCTTGAATCGTGAAAGCGCGATTGGGTGGTTGAGCACCGGAGGGGATCTTGGCGTGGAGCACGTCCTCCACCGTCACGTCGTCGGGAACCCCTGTCTCGACGCCAATGTCATGGGGGCGGAGCAAGCCGGCCACAGCGGAGTTCGAGTACACGACCAGGTTGGCGCGACGATCGATCAGCCACTTGAGGAAATCCGGGCTGACATGGTCACCGTGCTCATGGGTTACGAAGACCCTGGTCACATCACCGATCGAATCGAGGTCGATGTCTGGTCCGGAGAAGGTGTGGAATCCCGGGTCGAAGAGGGTGGCATCCGAGTCGGTGATGGCATGCAGACAGGAGTCGGTTAAACGCTTGATGATCGCCATGGCCCGAAGCTAGTGGTAGGCCATCGCCAACGTCGATGCCCCCTACCGATAGCGCCAGACGATGCGACCCCGGGTGGGGTCGTAGGTCGAGACCTCGACATCCACCTGGTCCCCTGGGAGCACGCGAATCCCACGACCACGACGCATCCGCCCCGAGGGCTTGGCGAGCAGCTCGAAACCGCTCTCCAACTTCACCTCGAATGTCGAATCGGGGAGCATCTTGGTGACCGTACCCCTCATGCGTATGTACTCGTCGGAATCTTTGGCCATGGATCAGCAAGCCTAGGGCATGGGCTCCGTCTAGCTCCAGGCGGGGACGAGCTTCGAGGCGTTTGCTTCCGCCTCGAGGAGGTCCGCTATCTCGCCCAGGATTCGCTGTGCTTCCTCCACCCACCGCTGATATCCGGCAAGATCACCCGCCCGCAATGCGGTGTCGGCGTTGGCGAAAGCAGCCTCCGCCTCGGCGATCAGCTCCTCTACCGTGGCCAACCCATCCGACGGCTCCTCGGGTTCCTCTTCCCCATCGCCGATCCCGAACACCTTCTCCAGGGCGCCATCGAGGGTGTCCGCCCACTCCACCTTGTCGGAGTAGACGACGGCCACCCGCCGGAACTCAGGGAAGGCGCCGCCTTCCTCCTCGAGGAAGATCGGCTGGAAATAGACGAGTGCGTTCTCGATGGGTACGACCAGCATGTCTCCCTTGGTCACGTCGCTCCCCCCGCCACGCCAGAGGCTGAGCTGCTCGGCAATGTCGGCGTCCTGCTCGATACGTTGCCCGGCCTGCTCCGCCCCGTCGACCAGCTTGCCCTGGGGCATCCGGAAGTCGATGAGCCGCCCATATTTGCCCGGTGTCGAGTCGGCCACCAAGAATGCGACCATGTTGCGTTTTGTCAGTGGGTTGAAGGGTTGAAGGAGCAGATAGGACAACTCATCCTCACCGGGAAGCTCGGTGAGGAGGTAGTAGGGGAGTATCTCGGGCACGTAAGGGGTCACCCCTGCGAAGAACTCACCGCGGAGCTGATCCGTCCCCTCGCGGGTGATGTCGGACGGGTCGCCAGGGAAGGACCAGGCGTCGGTGCCGGAGAACAGCTGGGCCTCTTGGGTCACGTGGTACTCGAGATAGAGCTGGCTCTGCACCCTGAAGAGGTCCTGGGGATAGCGCAGGTGATCCTCCAACTCGCTGGGCATCTCGGATCGATCACGGAACAACCCGGGGTGGGTCTCGGCCCAGGAACGAACTATGGGGTCGTCGGGGTCGACCATGTAGAAGACGAGGTCGCCGTCGTTGGCGTCAACCACGGCCTTGACGGAGTTCCTCAAATAGTTGATCTCGCCGTCCAGACCCGAGTTGAGAGCCAGGCGTCGGTTGGCCGCCGCATTGATTCGCTCCGAGTACGGATAGAACGTCGTCGTGGTGTAGAGGTCGAGCACCCACCGGATCCGACCGTTGACGACCACCGGATAGGGGTCGGCGTCGGCAGCGAGGAACGGGACGATCTGCTCCACCATCTTCATGACGTTGCGCTCCACGAGCACCCTGCTGTCCGATCGGATCTGATTCGAGATCAGGAGATTCAGATCCCGGTAGCGGAAAGCAAATGCGATCCGCTTGAAGATGTTGTCGAGGACCACACCGGCAGTCCCGGTGTACTCGTTGAACCCCGTTCGATCCTCCAAGGGGATGTCGATCTCCTGAGGGGCCGAGCCGGTCCTGACGATGACGGGTCGTCCTTCTGCATAAGTCTCGCCGAAGTAGACCCGTGGCTCGTCGAGCTCGAGGCTGGGGAGGGAGGCCACTGGCGGCACGTCCTTGAGGAGGAAGACGGGCTGGCCATCTGATTGCACGACGTTGGCCTGGTTGACCACCGCCCCGAAACCGTGGGTGTAGAAGAGACGCTCGTTTTGCCAGTCCGTAGCCGGCAGGTTTTCCTCCTCCAGCTCACGCACGGCGATCATGACCTGATTCGGCTCACCGTCGGTCACGTACCGATCGGTGTCGACCTTGCTCAGGGCGTAGTAGGGCTCCAGCTCCTGAAAGTTCTGATACGTCTTGGGAAGGACACTGGTGTTCCAGATCCGAAGATTGTCGATCGTTCTCCGATTGGCGGCGAGATCGTCTGCGCCGAGATCGTCGGCAGCGTCGAACCCTCTTACTTCGATCTCATCGAGCATGTATGCGGCCTTGGTCGCCTCCATGTTGTTGGCGATGAACTCCCGCTCCTTGTCCAGTTGGTCGGGGAGGACGCTGAACCTCTGGATGAAGGCGGGGTAGATGGTGCCGGCGGCGATGGCGACGACGATCCACGAGCCCACCGAGACCGCAGCCAGCGTCCAGCCGCGTCGGAAGATGTTCACGACGAATAGAGCGGCGGCGATGATGGCCACAATCAGGAGAAGTCGGAGGGCCGGGAGTCGGGCGTTGATGTCGGTGAAGCCAGGTCCGAAGAAATCATCCGCCCGACTCGAGTACAGCATCTCGAGCATGTCGATGCGATATGCGACAGCCCGGATCAGGGCAATCAGGGCGAGCAGCGACGATAGGTAGACCTTGGCGCCCCGAGTGGCGGAGACTCGCCGACCATCGAACCGGATTGCCCCATTGAGGTAGAGGGTGACGCCAACCACCACGGCTGCGAGCACGAAGAGGTTGAAGACCCAATCGACCATCATCTCCCATAGGGGGAGCCGGAAGACATAGAACCCGATGTCCATGTCGAAGATGGGGTCGGTCGAGCCGAACACCTGTGAGTTCATGAACAGGAAGACCTGGTCCCGCCAGGTGGCGACGGTCAGCCCCATGATCACCGCCAGACCGCCCGCGATCACCAATCGGACCTGGCGCACCCTCGGCTCGACCCACTCCCGAAACCGTTCGACCAACTCTTCTTCTTCGGTCAGGTCGAATGGCGCAAACCTCGGCGTGAATCTGTCGACGAGCTTGAAGGCCCCCCAAATCGCGAGGAAGGCGATGGTGATCCCGACGGCCCCGAGCAGGATGCCCAGTCCCCAAGTTCGCAGCCAGACATCGCGGTACCCGACCGAGTCGAACCAGAGGAAGTCCGTCCACAACGTCCCGGCCGCGGTCACCAGCAGATAGACGCCAACCAGGAGCGCTACCAGCACCGCCCATGGGCGGCGACGCCCGGGCACATAGTCGCTGGGAACCCTGGTGAACATTGCAGCCGAGTCTAAGAGAGGACGCCCCTAAGACTCATTCCGAATGCGGCTCCTGTCAAACGTCGGCCGAGACCTTCCTCGACTCCTCGATGCCCGTCTCGTAGCCGGAGAGGGCGATGTCCCTGATCCGTCGCTCGGCTTCGTCACTGCGCCAGACGCGGAAAACCTTCGACGATGCCGATTGGCGCTCCCTCTGGCCCTCCCCCGCCTTGTCCAGGGCGGTCATGATCGAGCTGGCCAAATCTGACGCGAACTTCTTGTCGGCTTTGGAGGCCGGTGTCTTGGGTCGCGTCAGCTTCGCACCCGTCATCTGCTCGGCAACGGCGTGACCAGCGGCGAAGCTCTCGGACCACACCGCGACCAGCTCGGCGTGGACCAACTCGGCAATGGCTTTCTCGTCAGGGCCCCACTTTTCCGTCTTGCGCAGACTGTCCAGAGCCACGTTCTGGATCTCCGTGATCGATTTGCGGACCCCGCGAAGGGCTCGGTTGGTGATGGGCAGGAGCATCTCCTCGCGCACTGCTATCCAATCAACCCCTTCCTCGGCCTCATCGGGCTCGCCCGAAGTCTCGTGCTCGCCCTCGTCCTCCCCGGCATCGCCTCGGCCACGCCGCAAGGAGGCAAACAAGGGTTCCAGGTCATCACGGGCCGCGGTCTCCGCCTCAGGCTCGGGCTCCGCCGCTGGCGCCGCTCTCGGCTCCGGCTCGGTTTCCCCTGCCGGCTGTGGCTCTGGCTCCCGGCTCGGGTGGGGTGGCGGCGCATCCCGGTCCGGAGCCGGCGGCTCCTCATCGACCAACGCGACGGGTTCTCGAAGTCGGGCCACGTCCTCGGTGACCTCATCCGCAATGGACTGGTCCTGTCCGGGCATGTTGCGTTTGCCTGACGGAACCACTCTCACTGTCTCCCCTAGCTCCCACTGCTTCTTGGCGTCGGCTGGAGGGTGAACAACTTTGACACTGGACGGCTCGGACGTTGTTTTGTCGAGCGCCTCACGACGCTCATCCAGTGAGTGCTCCAACCGGGTCAGGGTCGAACGCACGTTCTCCAACTCATCCAGCAACTCATCTCTGCGCTGCTCCAGAGCGCGTGCTCGCTCCTGGGCGGTGGCGGCCTGACGGTTGGCGCCGTCGATGATCTCATCGCGACGGGACGCGGCGTCGGCTGTGATCTTTTCCGCCTCCATGGCGGCGGTCCGCATCATGTCCTCCGACTCGCGACGAGCACTGGAAGTCAATCGATGCGCCTCCCGCTCGGCTTCCCCCATGATGGTGAGGACATCTCGCTCCGCCGCTGCGCGCATCGCCTCGGCTGTGGCACCGGCCTGTTCCAGAATCTGGGAGCCGGTCACCCAGGCATCCCGACGCATGGCCTCTGCATCGGCCGCCGCCTCTCTACGGGCCTGGTCGGTCTCCTCCAGCGCATCACTACGCCACTTGGCGGCATCCAATGTCGCCCGCTCCCGCATCGACTCCGCAGCCTCCCTGGCTGTCTGGAGAATCGCCGAGACCTCACGACCCACGCTGTCGAACTCCGATTCGAGGTCGTTGCCCGGACGGTCCTGGATTTGGGCGACCAGCTCGACACGCTCGGCCTCCAACTCGTCCATTCGAACGGCAACCGCATCGAGCATCGTCTTGACCTCGTCCCGGTCGAACCCGCGAAGGGTGGTGCGAAATTGGGCCCGACGGACGTCATCCGGCGTGACTTCTGGAGCCATGGTGTCTGAAGATACCGACCGGTAGCCGATGTTGGACGATTTTGGCTACACGGCGTCGAGGGCCTCGAGGAATTCGATGGCGTCCTCGAGGGTGGCTACGGGCACGATCTCGATGCGCTCCCGCCGAGCGGTGAGGGCTGATTCGTAGTTGCCCTGCGGCACGAGGATGAACTCGGCTCCCGCCGCTTCTGCTGCCACCACCTTCTGGCGAATCCCACCGATGCTTCCGATCGTCCCGTCAAACTGGATGGTGCCCGTGCCGGCGATGACTCTTCCCCTGGTCAGCTCGCCTTCTGTCAACGTGTCGATGATGGCGATCGCGTGCATCATCCCCGCCGAAGGACCGCCAATGTCTCCGGCTTCGATCCGAATCGGGAATGGTGCCTCGGTGAGCTCCCCGAGGACGATCCCGATCATCGGCGTACCGGGCTCGTCCTCACGTTCGGCGAGCTCCACCTCGAGGTCGACCAGGCTGCCGGCCCGCTCGACGGTGATGGCCACGACGTCTCCCACCCGGTAACCCTCGAGGGCGGGGGCGAAATCGTCGACGGTCATGATCGTCGAGCCATTGACTGCGCGGACCGTGTCGCCGAGCTCCAACACCGACGAGGCGGGCACGCCTTCGACGATGTCATTGATCACGACCTCGATCGGCACCATCTCGTATCCGAGGAAGCGGAGGGCCACGGCGATGGAGCGGAAGTTGGAATCATCCATCTGCTGGAGCACGCGGTTTCGGTACTCCTCGTCCGTCTCACCCTCGCGTCGCACTGCCTGTTTGGGGACCAAGTCGATGGTCGGGTCAGCCCCGGCGATGAGGGCCTCGAATATGTTCACGTCCTGACTGATCACGGTGAGCATCAGCAGCTCGCCTTCGGGCGGGTACAAGTCGATGTCCTCGGCCACGATCAGGTCGGCGGCATCCGAGACCGGGCCGGCCGAGTATGCGAGGTACGGGAGCTCGATGTTCCAGGCGATGACACTCATCACGCCCACGAAGAACAGGGCCCCGATCACATACAGAGGCCAGGAAGCGCCCTTCTTCTCGGTGACTTCGGCTTCCATCACTGGCGAGCGTAACGATGACCTGGCTATAGGAGTCTCGGTCGTTTGGACGTTTCCGCGCGGCCAGATGATCACATCTGATCGCCACTGCATTAGGAACGCGTTTAGGCGGTCTCGACCTCTTCACCGAGGTAGGCGTTGACCACGTTGGGGTTCTGCTGCACCTCGGATGGGGGGCCAATGGCGATTTGCTTGCCGAAGTCGAGGACCAGGACACGGTCGGCGATGTCCATGACCAGCCCCATGTCGTGTTCCACCAGGATGATCGCTATCTCCAGCTCGTCTTGGACGTCGAGGATGAAACGGGCCATGTCCTCCGTCTCCTCGAGGTTCATGCCCGCCACCGGCTCGTCCAACATCAACAGCTCAGGCTCCATGGCGAGGGCACGGCCCAGCTCAACCCGTTTTTGTATCCCGTAGGGCAGCAGGCCGACCGGATACTTCCGCCACTGCTCGATCTCGAGGAAGTCGATGATTCCCTCCACGACCTCGCGATTTGTCATCTCCTCCTTCTTGGCCTTGCCCCACCAGAGCGAGCCTGCAATCCACCCCGCCCTCATCCGGATGTGGCGGCCGGTCAGGATGTTCTCCAACACCGTCATGTGGGGGTACAGGGCGATGTTCTGGAATGTCCGCGCCAATCCTCGCTCCGCGGTCGAGTTGGGCTTGAGACCCATCAGCGTCTCGCCCTTCCACAGGATGTCACCGTGCTGTGGGTGATAGACCTGGTTGATCGAATTGAACAGCGATGTCTTGCCGGCGCCGTTGGGGCCGATGATGGCGAACAACTCGCCGTCATCGACGTGGAATGAGACGTCGTCGATCGCGATGACACCCTTGAAGGAGAGTTTGATGTTCTGCACGTCGAGCAGATGGTCGTAGGTGTCGGGGCCGTACCGGTCGACGCGCTTTTGGAGGAGCTGGCCGCTCACGACAACCACCGCTTGCGACGTTTGTAGTGCTTGACATCGCGGAACGACTTCTTCTCCCCACCGGCGTGTAGGCCAAGGTAGAACTCCTTGACGTCCTCGTCTCTCAGCAACTTCTGAGGATCGCCGTCCATGACCATCTTCCCGGTCTCCATGATGTAGCCGTGGTGGGCAATGGACAGCGCCATCAAGGCGTTCTGCTCGATCAGCAGCACCGCGGTGCCCATCTTGTTGATCTCGACGATGATGTCCCGGACCTCCTGGACCAGGCGCGGGGCCAACCCGAGTGAAGGCTCGTCGAGGATCATCAGCTTGGGCGCCTGCATCAGCGCCCTGCCGATGGCGAGCATCTGCTGCTCCCCGCCGGAGAGGTACCCGGCGGTGGCGGTGTGACGGTCCTTGAGCCTGGGGAACAGGGTCATCACCCGGTCATAGGACTGCTGGTAGCTCGACCTGTTGGCGTTGACGTATGCGCCCGCCCTCAGGTTCTCGTCCACGGTCAACTCGGCAAACACCCGTCGACCCTCCATCACCTGAGAGATCCCCATCTGAACGATCTTGGAGGGCAGGGCGTCGGTGATGTCAATGCCATTGAACGAGACCTCGCCCTTGGTGATATCCCCCTCGTGAACCTCGAGCAGCCCGGTTATGGCACGCAGCGTGGTGGTCTTCCCCGCCCCGTTGGCGCCGAGGAGGGCGACGACCTGGCCATCGCCCACCTCCAGTGAGATCCCGCGCAGGACGAGGACCACGTCGTTGTAGACGACCTCGAGATTCTCGACCTTCAGCACTCCCTACGGCTCCATTCCATCCGTCCGGTGTGGGGTGGCCCCGGCCACCCCACAACCGATCCTCACTAGCTACCAAACAGGTAGCAGGCCTCGTCGAACTGGTATGCAGCCGCGATGTCGGCCGTGTAGGCAGCCTCCTCCACAACCTCTCCCGCATTGGCGCCGGAGGCGAGACCCTCGGGGTCCGGGCGCCAGATCAACGTCGAACGCTGCACCTGCTCATTGGATGTGCCCACGAACGTCTCGTCCGGAGCCAACCCATCGAACGTCACGTTGTCCAGGCTCTTCGCCGCGGCCAGCACACCCGCTTGAGTCATGTCACCGGCGTTGTACGCCGCCTCGAGGGCAGCATGCATGATCGTTGCCTCGACGAATCCCTCGAGATACGCCGAGACGGGTTGCGTGACTCCTGCTGCCTCCAGCAGCTCCTTGGCCTCAGTCACACCAGGGGCATCCTGTGACCACACCGAGTAGTAGGTGCCCCAGTAGGTCATCGCCGCAATGGCGTCCTTGATCACCGAATCGGGAGCGATGAATGCCGGGTTGTAGCTCGGGGCAGCACCGGTCCACACGGCTGTGAAGCCCTGCTGAAGTGCCTGCCCGAAAATCGAGCCATATGCTGCCGGGCCGGTGGTTACCCATACCAGATCGGCACCGGAGGCGACGATGTTATTAGCCACTTCGGTGAGTGTCGCTTCGTCGGCGGCGTCGATGGCACCCCGACCCTCGTAGACGACCTCGAGACCGAGTGCGTCGGCTGCGAGTATCGCACCCTCATGGGAGTCGAGACCGTAGTCACCGGCCACGGAGGCGATCGCCACGGTGGAGATGGCATCACCCATCTGCTCGCTGAGCCAGCCGATCACGTTCATCGCCTCGATGCAATACGGCGCGCCGTGGTGCAACAGATTGGAGTTGACATTGGTGTCCGACCAGCCCGAGTACCAGGTCAACGGTATCGCCAGGATCCCGTCCTCTCGGAGAGCGTCATTGATGGCGACCGTGTGTGGTGATCCGGTGGAGTGGCCGAACGCCACGACCTCGTCCTTGATCGTCTCGTACTTCTGGATGTGCGTGTCGACCAGATACCCGGTGTCCTCGACGACGAGCTCTACTTGGAGGCCGTTGATGCCACCGTTGGCATTGACATTGTCCCAATAGACCTCGTGACCCTTCACGATGAGTTGCACCAGGGAGCTGAACTGACCGGTGAGGTCGGACAACATTCCAACTTTGATGGTCCCGGCGTCCAGGTCGACACCTACATCCGTGGCGATGTCCGCCACGTCGCCTCCTTCGGTGGTGGTGGTGGCGCCTTCGTCGGCGGTAGTCGTGGTTGCGCCGTCATCTCCCGACGTTGTGGTCGTGTCGTCGGAGCCGCTTGGGCTACAAGCGGCCAACACAAGACCGAGTGTCAGGAGGACCGCCAGCCACTTGGACTTGATCCTCATTTCTTCCTTCCTCCTCGTTATGACGAGACGGCCGAGCCGTCTCTTGTCAGACCGCTCAATAGGTGAACGGCCAACCCTTCCAATAATTGCGGATCCGCAGCCATATCCCGTACAGGCCCAGCGGCTCGAATATCAAGAACCCGATTATCAGTAGACCGTAGAGCACCTGATTGAACTGTGCGATGGAGAGACCGGGGGCAACCCCGGCCGCGGTGTTGATCAGACCGCTATTGCCGGACCCCGTCGAGATGAACAGGTCAGCCAGCCAGACAAACGGACCGGTCCCCTCTTGCACGAAGGACGCCAGCCACCGGGAGAAGTCCTCGACGACCCGGGGCAGGATTATCACAAACACCGACCCGAGAAGCGCCCCCGTCACCACCCCGGCACCCCCGATCAGGACGATGGCGATGAACTGGACCGATAAGAACAGGTCCCAACGCTCCGGGATGGTGCGTCCGACGAAGCTCGCCAACAGGGCTCCGGCCACACCGGCGTAGAACGATGAGATGCCAAAAGCCACCAGCTTGTACTGGAACTCGTTTACACCCATGATCTCGGCGGCTATGTCCCGGTCACGAATCGCCTGGAATGCCCTGCCCACCCGTGTCCGCTGAAGGTTCTTGGCGAACAGGACGAAGATGATGAGGAGGGCCACCACGAGATAGAAGGTCTTGGCCTCGGCGATGAGGTCGATGCCGAACCAGGACCCGTCGCTGGCGAAGTCGACCAGAGGGGTCTCCTCCTTCCAGAATCGGAGCTGGAGGGCGGGAAACTCGCGGCCCGACTGTGACCCCCCAGAGAGAGAGCCCCAGTTCCTGAAGACGTAGATGCCCACGAAGACGAGCCCCAGTGTCACGAAAGCCAGATAGAGGCCCCTGACCCGAACGGCGGTTGGCCCCACCGCCAGACCAACCGCCGAGGCGATGATGCCGGCGGCGGGGAGCCAGATCCATATCGGGAGGCCAAGACCCGTCAGTGGCCCGGGCGCCGCTCCGAGCCAGGCCGCGCTGTAGGCGCCAACGGCCATGAAAAAGGCGTGACCCAGGGACACCTGACCGGCAAGCCCGGTGAGGATATTGAGACCGAGCGCACCTATCGCAAAGATGGACACAGTTGAGAGCAATCTCAGCCAGTCGTTCTGCGCCAGGAAGCCGAATCCCGGGATCACCCCGAGTGGGATCAAGGCGACCAGGACCAAGAAAACGGCGAGCACGACCTTCTTGGTGCCACTGTTCATCAGCGCCTGGTCGGCCTGATAGGTCGTGTGGAGGAGCGGC
>DASWKK010000187.1:0-20034 GCA_036396655.1 Acidimicrobiia bacterium | reverse complement strand
ATAGGAAAGCCCCCGGGCGATTGCCGCGTCGAGCCCGTCCCTCACCTCATAGAACCCCTCCGGGGTTCTATGACCGGTCACAAAGGGGGCGTCCCGCTCATCGACGTCGGAGGTGAGCAAGGTGGCGCCGTTGGCATCGGTCCTGGCCACGATCAAAGTGGGGACATCCATCACGTCGGCTGCCAGACGCGCGGCTTGCAATGTGCGAATGTGCTGACCGGTGGGGACGAGGACCTTCCCCCCCATGTGCCCGCATTTTTTCTCGGCCGCTAGTTGATCCTCGTAGTGCACACCGGCAGCTCCGGCGCGGATAAACCGTTTGGTCAGCTCGAACACATTGAGTGCACCTCCGAACCCTGCCTCACCGTCGGCGATGATGGGGACGAACCAATCGATGGCCACATCACCCTCGGCCCAATGGATCTGGTCGGCTCGGCGCAGGGCATTGTTGATTCGCTCCACCAGCGCCGGCGCCGAGTTCGACGGATAGAGAGATTGGTCGGGGTATGACTCACCGGCGAGGTTGGCATCGGCTGCCACCTGCCACCCGGACAGGTAGATCGACTTGAGGCCGGCTTTGACCATCTGTAACGCCTGACCGCCACTGAGGGCACCAAGGGCACTGACATGGTCCTCGGTATCGAGCATCTCCCAGAGCTTGATCGCCATCCGGTTGGCCAATGTCGACTGCTCGCGGATACTGCCTCTGAGCAGCACGACCTGCTCGGCGGCGTAGTCACGGGTGATGCCCACCCAGCGCGGATTGGTCTTCCAGTCCTCGGCGATGCGGCTGGCCTCGTGGGCTATATGAGACATGGCTCTCTTTCCTCAGCTGATGAGCTCGTAGGCGGACAAGGTCAAGAACTCGACGAACTGCTCGCCGAGGGCGACTTCCTCGAACAGCTTGCGAGCAGTCTGCAGCTGTTCGGCATGGGGGTGGCCCTGAGCCTCCATCTGATCGACGGCCGCTTCGGCCATCGAGCGGATCAGGGACTCGGTGACTGCTGTCCCGTCATCGGTATGGACTCTGTGATGAACCCATTGCCAGATCTGTGAGCGCGAGATCTCGGCGGTGGCCACGTCCTCCATCAGGTTGTTGATCCCGGCGGCCCCGGTACCCGAGAGCCAAGAAGCGATGTACTGGATGCCGACGCTGACATTGGTCTCGATGCCGGCGATGGTGACCGTGCCCGGAAACTCGAGATCGAGCAGGTCCCCGGCGCCGACCGAGACGTCGTCTCGTTGCCGGCTCACCTGGTTGGGCCGGGATCCCAGAACCGAGTCGAACTGCTCCATGGCAACAGGCACCAGATCGGGATGGGCCACCCACGTCCCGTCACAGCCGGCGGCCGCCTCACGAGCCTTGTCTTCGCTGACCGCGGCGATCGCCGAGTCGGTGACCTCGGGGTCGCGTCGGTTTGGTATGAACGCTGACATACCCCCGATGGCGTGGGCGCCCCGCCGATGGCAGGTCTTGACCATCAACTCGGTGTAGGCGTGCATGAACGGCACAGTCATCGTCACCTGGGAGCGGTCGGGCAGGACAAAGCCAGGGTGGCTCCGGAACTTCTTGATGACAGAGAAGATGTAATCCCAGCGCCCGGCATTGAGACCGGCAGCGTGCTCCCGCAGCTCGAACAGGATCTCGTCCATCTCGAACGCAGCCAGGACTGTCTCGACGAGGACCGTGGCCTTGATCGTCCCCTGTGGGATGTCCAGACGGTCCTGCGCCCAGATGAACACATCGTTCCACAGCCGCGCCTCGTGATGGGATTCGAGCTTGGGCAAGTAGAGATATGGCCCACTTCCAACCTCGGCGGCCGCCCGGCCACCATGGAACAGGTAGAGGCCAAAGTCGAACAGGGAGGCCGAGATCGGCTGCCCGTCGACGAGGAAGTGCTTCTCGGTGAGATGCCAGCCACGGGGCCTGACCACCAGGGTCGCGACTTCGCGATTCAGCTCGTAGGTCTTGGCCTCTGTCTCGAAACGAAGTGTCCGCTGATAGGCGTCGACGAGATTCGCCTGTCCCTCGAGAAGATTGGACCAGGTTGGTGAGGTGGCGTCTTCGAAATCGGCCATGAATACCTTCGCCCCCGAGTTCATGGCGTTGATCATCATCTTGGCGTCGACCGGTCCGGTGATCTCGACCCGGCGGTCCTCTAGATCAGCCGGAATCGGGGCGATGCGCCAGTCTGACTCCCGCACCTCGGCGGTCTCGGCGAGGAACCCGGGGAACTCACCGGCGTCGATTTGTTTCTGCCGGCTCTGGCGAGCCGAGAGAACCTGACCTCGCCTCCAGCCAAACTCGAACTCGAGATCAGTGAGAAAGACTGTGGCTTCGGGGGTCAGGATGCGACGTTCGACCTCGCTTCCCTGAAACTGGTTCATAAGAGGGCAGTATCCTTCGCTCAGGAGCTATAGTTGAAGCCATATGCTCGTAAGATTGACCAATCTTTCGTGGTTGGGTTGAAATGACCGAACCTCAACACCTCGACCCATTGGTGCTCGGCCGTCGTCTCCGTCATCACCGCAGGGAAAGGGGCATGACCCTAGATCAGCTCGGTGCCGCGGTTGGGAAGCCCGCGCCCTACCTCTCGCTCCTCGAGAACGGGAAGAAGGAGCCACGGGTGAACCTCGTGCTCGAGCTGGCCGCCGCCCTCGACGTCGAGATTGCCGAGCTCCTCGACCCTGGACCCCCCAACCGGAGGGATGCCCTCGAGATCGCTCTGATCAGGTCGCAAGAGACGGCACTCTTCGATTCATTGGATCTGCCTTCGATCAAACCCAGCGCCCGGTTGGACAACGAGACACTCGCCCATCTGGTAGGGCTCCACGAGGCGCTCCGCGAGCGCTCCAATCTGGCGTCGGCTGGGTCGCAGGAAGTCCGACGCGCCAATGGTGAGGTCAGTGCTTGGTTGGCATCACACGACGGCTATCTCGAGGAGGTGGAACAAGAAGCGAAACGGGCACTCGACTCGAGCGGTTATGAGGGAGAAGGCCCCTTCTCATCCCGCAACCTGCTCGACCTGGCCGCCCGGGCCGGCTTCGAGATCCACCCGATCGACGACATGCCTGCCTTCGCCCGGTCGATCGTCGACCTCGACCTGCGCCGGGTATATATCGCACAGCGTGACGAGTTGAGAACCCGCCAGGCGCGAAAGGCGATCCTTCAGACACTGGCAGGATTCCTGCTCGGCCACGAGCGGGATCCCGATCTCGACACCTTTCTCCGCCAACGCGTGGAGACGGCCTACTTCGCCGCCGCGGTGCTGGCGCCCGAGAATGCGGTCGTTATGAGGTTGACGTCGGCCAAGGACAACCACGACATCGATGTGGAGGATGTCAAAGAGCTGTTCTACCTCTCATATGAGATGGCGGCTTGGCGCACCGCGAACATCGCCACCCGGCATCTGGGGATCAGGACTCACGTCATCGCCAGCGATCGAATGGGAAAGGTGGTCAAGGCATACGCCAACGACGACGCCCCGATTCCTCATGACGATCATGGAGGGATGGAGACTCAGAGTCTGTGCAAACGGTGGGGGGCACGAGTCACGTTTCAGTCGGCCGAACGGTACGGGACCCATCACCAGTTCACCGATACCCCGGCCGGCACCTTCTTCTGCACGACCCATGTCGAGGCCGGAAGAGATCCCGCCCATGCCATCACACTGGGTGTCGGGTTCGGAGACGCCCGCTGGTTCCGGGGCCGTGACACCGAGAACCGAGAGACATCGACATGTCCCGACCCGGTTTGTTGCCGGGTCCCCCCGGCCCGGCTCGCCGAGAAATGGTCCGACAAGGTGATGGTGTCGGCGCGTTCCCAGAGCCGGATCCTGGGGCTACTCGCCCCCGACCCCTATCCCGACCTGGACATGCCCGAGGTGCTGGCTCTGATGGAGGCCCACTCGAAGAGCTGAGTCATCCTCCGGTCATGCAGCCCGATAGCAGGTCGATGCAGCCCGGCTCACCGTGGGCTCTCGACGAAGTCCCTCAGGTGCGCCGACAGCTGGACCAGCGACTCCGTGCGCAGATACATCATGTGACCGGCCTCGTAGTGCTCCATCCTGACGTTCTTGCGCAGCGACTCGTCCAGCCCGAGATGATCGAAGGTATAACGAGTCGCGAAATGAGGTGTGGCCAGGTCGTAATAGCCATTGGCCACGAATACCCGCAACCCCTTCGCTCTCGACATCACGTCACGGAGATTCTCAGACGTGTCGACATAGCGACCCTTGAACTCCTCGTAGTCCCACGACTCATTCACTTTCATGGAGAGTGTCTCGTAGTACGCGTCGTGGTCGAAGCCGAGCTCCTCGCGCAGGTAGTGATTGAGGGTCGCGGTGTAGCGGCCACCGGTGTGATCGCTTGCCGGGTCGTTCTCCAGACTGTCGCCGTCTGCGAACCGGTCGATCCCGGTGAACCGGGAGTCGAGTCTGCCCACCGTGCGCCGCTGATCACGCATCAACTCCTTGCAAAACCGGTGGATGTGGATTCTCAGGTCGTAACGCTCGATGTACTCACCCGAGAGCCCGGTGTACTCGGCCAGTTTGGCCCGCACCCGGGCCCGCTCCTTCTCGTCGAGCTCGTCACCGCGGGCCAGCGCAGACCAATAGCGGCCGATGGCGAACTCCTCGACTTCGTCCAGCAGGTCGCGCAGGCCCCGACCTTGGTTCTTCTTCGACAGACGGCCGTGATACCACGCGGTCGCCGCGTAGGTGGGGAGAAAGAGCATGTAAGGAAGGTCGTTGCCCGGGTGGAACGCCCGCGACTCCCTGTCCTGGTGGATGGTCTGGAAGTTGAGCACGTTCGAGATGAGGATCAGCCCGTTGAGCTCGGTGTGCCTGATGCTGAACAGGTTGTGAGCCACAGCTGCCGCCCGGGTGGTGCCATAGCTCTCCCCGGCGAGATACTTGGGTGATGCCCATCGGCCGTTCCGGTTCAGGTAAGAGACGATGAAATCGGAGAAGGCCTCGATGTCCTTGGAGAAGTGGTGGAACTCCTTCTCCTTCTCCTTGGGGGCGGCCGTGGAGAACCCGGTTCCGACCGCGTCGACGAGCACCACGTCGGCCACATCGAGGATGGAGTGCTCGTTGTCGATCAATGAGCCCGGGACCCCGCCGCTGAGCCCCTCGGCGTCGAGAGATACCCGCCGCGGCCCGAAGAGGCCGAGGTGGAGCCAGACGGTCGACGACCCTGGTCCGCCATTGAAAGCAAACACGATGGGCCGGGTGACGGGATCCGTATCGTCTTCGATATAGGCGACGTAGAAGAAGACCGCCTTCTTGTCGTCGCCCTGGTCGACTATCTGGGTTGCCGCGGTCGCGGTGTAGGAGACCTGTCGGGCGCCGAAAGTCCCGGTGTACTGCTTGGAGACACTCCTCTCGTCGACCTCTGGCGCCGCGGGTGTCTTTTCCTCGCTCGACTCTCCGTGAGCGTCACTCATGCCACGAGGCTATACCGGCCGGGCGCGACCGTCGTCTTCGATCCAGTCTTCCCGCGGCACGCCGAGACCCTCGGCGATACGGTTGATGTAGTTGAAGTAGGCCACGACTTGAACACAGCTCGAGATCCCCTGGTCGTCGAAACCATGGGAGCGAAGCTCCTCGATGTCCTCGGGGGCAACCGATGCGCAATCGTCGGTGAGCCTCTCGGCGAAGATGAGCAGCGCGTTCGTCGCGTCGTCAAGCCCGGCGCTTCTCCAGTCCCGGGCGAAGCGATCCACCATCTCCTGATCGTCGACCTCATCCCGGAGGTCGTGTAAATGCGCCGATATTCAGTAGTGGCATTCGTTCGAGCTCGAGGTGACCACCGCGATCATCTCACGCTGCGCCCTGGTCAGAGGGGATGCCCCAAACATGATCGAGCTGTAGAGACGCATCGAATCACGCATCACCTCGGGCAATTGGCTCTGTATGGAGACGATGTTCCAGACCCGACCTGCCCGCCTGACGGCGGCGTCAAACTCTTTCCTGGCGACACCGGTCGCCTCCTCGACGGAGGTCACATGGACGTGTGGCATCGGTCAGCCGGCGAGAAACAGCGCCGGCTCCTCCAGGTTCTCGATGACCAGCGCCATGAACCTCCGACCCTGCGCTCCATCGATGACCCGGTGGTCGTACGAGATCGAAAGCGGCATCACGGGCGCGATCGCCAGCTCCCCACCCACAACGATCACCTTCTCCTGCGCCCTGCCAACGGAAAGGATGGCAGTGGTCCCGTACGGGATTATGGGAGTCCCGTGCCCTCCCCCCACGGCGCCGATATTGGAGACGGTGAAGGTCTGACCGGACAGCTCGGACGGAGCGAGAGACCTCGCCTTGACCCCGTCGCCCAGACGCCGAACCTCAGTGGCCAACTCGATCACACCCAGGTTGCCGGCATTCGCTATCACCGCCACCATGAGCCCTTCGGGAGAGTCGACCGCGATTCCGATGTCATGCGCGCCGTGCATGACCAGGTCGTCGCCATCGAGAGTGGCATTGAACTCGGGGTGAGCCTGCAACGCGGGTATCACCGCCTTGACCACGAGTGCCTCCATGGGGATCTTCATCCCGTGTCGGGCGCCGAGGGCGGTCCTGATCTCGAGCAGCCTGGTGGCATCCACGTCGTCGAATGTCGTGACGTGGGGTATCTCCGCCCAGCTCTTCGACATGTTGGCGGCGATCGTCCGTCGCAACCGGGACATCGGACGTCGCTCGTCGTCATACGTCACACCAACAGGCCGCGGCGAGACCTCGGCCGGCTCGGACTCAAGCTGCGGTTCGGTCACAGACACGGCCTCGGTATCGGGTGCCGAAACCGGTTCCGACACCACCTCCGACCCGATGGTGGCAGCTGCGGCGAGCACATCTTCCCGGATGACGCGACCTTCGGACCCGGTGCCTTGGATGCGGGCAAGGTCCACGCCCAGATCGCGTGCCAGCTTGCGGACTATGGGGAGGGCCTTGACGGTCTCGACGGCCGATACCGCACCTTTCTCGTCGGGGGCCGCGAGGACCTCGGCGTCCTCGCTCAGGCTTCCCACGATGGGAGCGGCCGAACCGGTGGGCTGCCCTTCGCTTAGGCCCGGCGAACGGTTGAGCGGGGGCCCTGATGGAACGAGGTCAGAGTCCGCAGTCACCGGCCCGCCCCCCGTGTCGGACTCATCGCCGATGACGACCAGCACCGAGCCGACCGCGATGGTCTCGCCCTCGGCGCCGCCGTGTCGGATGACGATTCCACCGTATGGAGAGGGGATCTCGACCACCGCCTTGTCGGTTTCCACCTCGACGATGGGTTGATCAGCCCGCACCGGTTGACCCTCGGGCACCAGCCATCGAACGATCTCGGCTTCGGTCAGGCCCTCTCCGATATCGGGAAGCAGGAATTCCCTTGCCACTAAGCCTCCAGAACCTCTTGTGCCGCCATCACGATCCGGTCCACACTTGGAAGGTAGTGGGCTTCGGACCGCTTCAGGGGGAAGATCGTGTCCCATCCGGTGACCCGACGCACCGGCGCCAACAATGAGTAGAGGGCGCCTTCATGGATGATGGCAGCGATCTCGGCGCCCAGACCGGCCGTACGCGGGGCTTCGTGGACCACGACTACCCGGCCCGTCTTCACCGCGGAGGAGAGGATCCCCTCATGGTCCAAAGGAGAAAGCGTCCTGAGATCCAGCACCTCGACCGAAGCTCCCGTCTCTTCGAGGATGCTCGCCGCGGCCCGGGTTTCCTTGATCATGGCGCCCCATGAGATCAGGGTGATGTCGTTGCCTTCTCGCTCGACTCGCACCGGCCCGATCTCTGTCGTGTAATACAGCTCGGGAACCTCCTCTTTCACCGCTCTATAGAGCCGAATCGGCTCGAGGAACACCACCGGGTCAGGGTCCTCGATGGAGGCCAGGAGAAGCCCGCGCGCATCCGCCGGAGTGGAGGGGACCACCACTTTCACCCCAGGGATGTGGGCATAAATCGCCTCGGTCGACTCCGAGTGATGCTCAGCGGCGCCGATCCCCCCACCGAACGGGATGCGAATCACCATCGGCGCGGTGAACCTGTGGTTGGACCGGTTCCGGATGCGGGCGACATGGTTGATGATCTGGTCGTATGCGGGATAAGAGAAGCCGAGAAACTGGATCTCTGCCACTGGACGCAACCCGGCTATCGCCATGCCGAAGGCGGCTCCCACTATCCCCGACTCGGCCACCGGCGTGTCGAAAACGCGACCGGCCCCGTACCTATCACGAAGACCGTCCGTGATACGGAACACCCCACCCGTGCGTCCGATGTCCTCCCCGAGCAATACCACGCGTTCGTCCGATTCGAGGGCGGTGGCGAGAGCGCCGTTTAGCGACTGAGCCAGGGTCAACTCGCTCATTGGCCCGCCTCCTTCATCTGCTCCCGAAGCGGCCCGGTCGGCGCCTCGTACATCCGCCCGAACATCTCGGCCACAGTCGGCTCGGGCAAGGCCTCGGCTTCGGTTACCGCGTATTCGATCCGTTTACTAGCGGTGACCTCGAGCTCTTCCTGCCATTCAGGAGTCCAGCCCCCGGCTCGCTCGAGAAGCAGTCGAACCCGCTGAAGGGGATCCCGCTCTCGCCACTCCGCGGCTTCGTCCTCGTCCCGGTAACGCCCTGGGTCGTCGGCCGTGGTATGGGGTCCCATCCGGTAGGTGACAGCCTCGATCAGGCTGGGGCCACCACCCCGGCGAGCGACGTCGGCCGCTTCACGGACCACCGTCGCCACAGCTGCCACGTCGTTGCCGTCAACCTGGACACCGGGCAGCCCATAGCCTTCGGCCTTGATCGCGATCGACTCGGAAAGCGTCTGCTCCGAACGGGGATAGGAGATGGCGAATCCATTGTTCTGACAGAGGAAGACCGTTGGAGTGTTGAACACGGCAGCAAAGTTCATCGCCTCGTGAAAGTCCCCCTCGGAGGTAGCACCGTCCCCGAATGAGGTCAGTGCGATGCGGTCAGTCCCCTCGAGGGATTCAGCCCAAGCCAGCCCGACCGCGTGAATCATATGACCACCGACCGTGATCGACGGTGGAAGGACATTGACCTCTTCTGGTGGGGCGCCTCCCCTCTCATCACCGGTGCGGCCGGCTATCAACAGGTGCCAGCCGTATCCCGCCCGCCACATGAGGGCGGCGTCGCGGTAGGTGCCGGCCACCCAGTCATCGGGTCTCAAGGCGGAAGCCGCGCCGATCTGTGCCGCTTCCTGGCCTTCGAAGGGGGCGTATGTCGCCAGCCGCCCCTGACGCTGCATCGCGATGCATTTGTGGTCGTAGGTTCGAGCCTCGACCATGTCGGCGTAGAGCCCACGCATTTCCTCCAGAGTGAGCGGGAGGCGGTCACGGACGGTTCCATCCGGATTGATCAGGCTGAACATTGGTCGTAGAACGTACAGGGTGAGGCGGCGAACGGCGATCCAGGACCGCCATTGATTAGCCTCGCCATGTGATCGAGTCAGTCGAGAGCACCCCGTCCCGCCCTTCTCGACCGGGTCCGGCTCCGCGTTCGGAGGTGTCGCTGCGCGACGTTGCCCGTCTAGCCGGCGTGTCGCCCTCCACGGTGTCTCGTGTCGTCTCCGGCTCGGATCACCCGGTCAGTGCCGAGAGCAGGGCCCGAGTCCTGGATGCGGCGCAGCGACTGCGCTTCCGCCCCAACCGAGTGGCCAGGGCTCTCGCCACGGCGCGCACCCAAACCATCGGCGTGATCGTCCACGACGCTGCCGACCCGTACTTCGCCCAGATCATCCGTGGCCTGGAGGATGTGGCAGGGGAACACGATCACGCCCTCTTCGTGGCCAGTTCCGACCGAGACCCGGAAACCGAGCTGGCCTGTGTTCGGGCTTTTCTATCGCATCAAGTGGACGCGATCGTCCTCGCCGCCTCGGGCATCGACCAACCCGAGCACCTGGCCGATCTGGCCCAGCTCTTCGATCTCTTCATTGCGCGTGGTGGACATGTCGTCTCGCTGTCCGAGCACCCATACCCGTCGCCGGGAATTCGGTTCGACAACCACGGCGTCGCCGTCATGGCCACCCAGCATCTGATCGATTTGGGTCACGAGCGCATCTCATTCCTGGCCGGCCCGAATGAGCTCTTCGTCAGCAAGGTGAGACTCGACGGCTATCGCAGCGCGCTCTCGTCCGCGGGCATTCCCTTCGACTCCAACCTGGTCTTCGATGGCTACTTCAGCCTCGAGGGCGGGCGGGCGGCGAGCCGTCGAGTGGTTGAGAGCGACGTGACCGGGATCGTCGCGGCCAACGACCTGACCGCCATAGGCGCGATCCGTGGCCTCGCCGAACGGGGTGTGAGGGTCCCCGACGACATCTCTGTGATCGGGATCAATGACATCACTTTCGCCGACTACGCACCTGTCCCGCTGACCACAGTTCATGTCGCCCTCACCGAGCTGGGAAGGATGGGTGCCAGACTGGTGATGACCTTGCTCCAAGACGGGCACACCGACTCGGGCGTGATGCCCCACTGGCTGATACAACGCCAATCGACGGCTCCTCCGCCCATCCGGCGTGACGTCTCCGTTGACGGTCTTCTACCCCCTGACTAAGGTCGGCGAACCGCCATGGCAACCGGTTTCTGTGCTTCCGACCCGCTACGTCCCGGTCCGACAAGGGGTCACAGATGAGCAATGTCGACCGCTTCGGAGTGTTCCTCCCATCCTTCGTCTGGCAAGACGACGGCCCGGAACGGGCACGCGGAATCGTCGACTTCGCCCGCGAGGTGGAGGACCTTGGATTCGGCTCGATTTTCATCACCGACCACCTCCTCGCCGCCCGTCAGTTCTATTCAGTGTCGTTCCTGGAGCCGATCTCGACACTATCCCTCGTCGCCGGGGTGACCAATCGGGTGATGCTGGGCACTTCGGTCATGGTGCTCCCGATCCGCGAGCCGGTCCTGCTCGCCAAGCAACTGGCCACCCTCCAGTTCCTCTCCAACAATCGAATGATTCTGGGAGCCGGAATCGGTTGGTATCCACCCGAATACGCCGCCACAGGTGTCAGGAAGTCGGATCGAGGTCCCAGGACCGACGAGGTGCTCGACATCGTGATGGCACTGACCGAAGGCAAGAGCTTCAGCTACCAGGGCAAGTTCCATCAGATCGAAGACGTCCTGATCGAGCCACGTCCCACCCAGCGCCCGGAGGTGTGGATCGGCGGCGGCTCACAGCTGGCTGACGCCGGTTCGCCTGACCTCCCCAGGTTCGTCGACGCGGTCAAGGCCCGCATTCTCAAGACGGAAGGATGGATCCCCCGTCCCACCTGCCCTCCTGAGGACATCGCACGAGACTGGGCCGAGCTCCAGACCTACTTCAACGAGCACGGACGAGACCCGTCAACGCTCACGGTCGCCCACGAGAACTTCCTCCATCTGACCCTCACTCAGGACCCGGTGGCGGCACGCGAGGAGCAGCACAGGGCATTCCTCAAAGTGATGAGCGACGCCCGCGGCCCGGCCTACCTGGAGAAGGTCTATCTATTCGGAACACCGGACGAGATCATCGAGTCACTCCAGGCCCGGATCGATGCGGGTGTCCAGAAGATCATGCTTCACACCATGACCCCCGATCCCGAGCAGTTGGAGCATTGGGTCACCGAGCTGGTCGACAACGTCAGATTCCCCGACCAGACGTTGTGACCTCCCGGGTGGCGCTGGTGGGGTCGCCACTACGCCGCCCTCACTCCGCCGTCATGCACAACGCTGCCTTCCGTCATTTCGACATCGACGCCCGATACGAACTGCGACCTCTTGAGAGCGACCAGCTCGAGAAGTTCTTCACCGAGGTGCGGGAACCGGAGTGGCTCGGGTTTCAGGTGACCGCCCCTCACAAGCAGGCGGCGATGGCTCTGGTCGATGAGATCGAGGCGGAGGCGGCTGCTATCGGAGCCATCAACTCGGGGCTATGTACGCCGGAGGGACGGCTGGTCGGGTTCAACACCGATGCGCCCGGATTCGCACGCTCGGTGAGCAGCGACCTGGGGATGATCCTGACCGGGGCCAGAGTCGTTGTGGTTGGCGCCGGAGGCGCGGCCCGGGCCGTGGTGCACGCCTGTCTGAATGCCGGCGCCGCCCGGGTTCACATCGGTAACCGCACTCCGGGCCACGCCGCCGCTTTGAGAATGGAGATCGATGATCCTCTGGTGACTGCCGGTGGCATGGACGACGACCTCGATGCCGCGTTGCGCGACGCCGACCTCGCTGTGAACGCGACCACAGTTGGCATGACCACCGAGGGCGTGCCCTTCGACGTGCGGCGGCTGCCCCCTGCTGCCCGGGTCTTCGACCTCGTCTACATCCCCGCCGTCTCCGACCTGGTCGATCAGGCCCGGGCGAGGGGCCTCATGGCTGTGAACGGCCTGGGGATGCTGGTCGGACAGGCGGCCATCGCGTTCGAGCGTTGGACGGGCATCGCCGGCTCGGACTCCGTGATGCGGCATGCAGTCGAGCAGTTGGCCGGGGACTCGACGGCACAGGCCTGAGCCAAGTCAGCCCCATCGCGATCACGGTCATCGGCCCTGAAATCGGGGGTCGCGCTTGTCGAAAAAGGACCTGGCTCCCTCGATCATGTCCTCGGTGTCGAAGACCCTGCCCGATGCCTCGGTCTCCGCATCGAGCCCCTGGTCCAACGGCGCATCCAAGGCGTGGTCGAGCAAGATCTTGGCCTCCTTCACCGCCAGAGGCCCACGGGAGGCGATCGTCTCGGCGATCTCGTGAGCCCTGGTTTCCGCGCCACCCTTGTCGACGACCTCGTTGATCAGCCCGATCCGCTCCGCTTCGCCGGCGTCGATGACCTCACCCATCAGGACCATGGCCTTGGCACGGCCAAGACCGACCAGTCTGGGTAGGCGCTGGGTGCCACCCGAGCCTGGTATCACGCCGAGACGCACCTCGGGCAGGCCAAACCGGGCCGAGACCGAGGCCACCCGCAGGTCACAACACATCGCCAGCTCCAGACCACCACCCAGCGCATCGCCCTCACAGGCGGCGATGGATGGCATGGGGAGATCGGCGAGCCGTTGGTAGACGGCCTTCTCGAACACGACCTTTCCCTCCAGTGCCCGCCCACGCAAGGATTCGAACTCGGCAACGTCAGAACCGGCACAGAACGCTCTCTCCCCGCCGGCGACGATCACCGCCCTCACCTCCGGGTCGTTGCCAATCGCCTCCAATGCGTGATTCAACTCGGCGGTCAGGTCCAACGTGACCAGATTGAGTGGCGGATTTGTCAGCCGCACCGTGGTGACCACGCCAGGGGCCACGTCGATCAAGCTCACCCCGCCACCCCGAAAGCAGAGGCGAGACCCATGGGGCCCTGGTGGTACACCCGAGGATCGATCACGCCGAGCGGCTCCGCAATGGATGGCCGAAAACCCATGTGGGCGATGATGTCACGCTCGAGGTCGATGCCTTCGGCAACCTCGGTCAAGGTGAGTACTCCCCCGGTGAGTGAGAAGACCGCCCGCTCCGTGATGTAGACGACCTTCTGGTGGGGAGGAGCGCTCCGACCGCTGAACGACACCTCGGCCACCCGCTCGACGAACTTGGGCCGGGAGCCCTCCTCCGTGATCCGAAGCCGACCGTCCCCCACCTCGGCCACGAGACCCCCGGTGGTGAAGGTGCCCACGAAACAGACTCGCTTGGAGCGAGAGCTGATGTTGATGAACCCACCCGGGCCACGAAGACGACCCGGGAAGGCATGGACGTTGACGTTGCCTCGGGCGTCTACCTCGGCGAAGGAGAGGCTGGCCACGTCCAGACCACCTCCGTCGTAGAAGTCGAACATGGAGGGCTGCTCGATCAGTGCCTGATAGTTGAAACCGGCGCCACCGTCGGCACCCGAGGCCGGAACCCCACCGAACACCCCCTGCTCGACTGTGAGCACCAAACGTTGGTCGATCCCCTCCTCCCAGGCGATGCCCCCGATCTCCTGGCTGATGCCAAACCCGAGATTGCAGATGTCACCGGGTCTGAATTCGAGCAATGCCCTCCGCGCAATCACCTTGCGCACATCGAGGGTTGTTGGAGGTCGTTCGCTCGAAACCTCCATCCACTGCTCTCCCGCGTAGAACGGGGAATAGTCGGTTTGATAAGTCTGGGTCTGATCCGGATCGAGATAGGCGAAATCGATGAGGGCACCTGGGACTTCGACACGCCGCTGATGGAGGTGGCCCACCGGCACCACTTGGCCGGCCTGGGCAATCACGATCCCGCCCGAGTTCCGCGCCGCCATCGCCATCGTCAGCATCTCACCTCTGACCGCCTCCCGGTCGAGGACCAGGTTGCCGTTGTGATCGATGGTCGAGCCGCGGATCACCGCCACATCGATCGGGAAGGAGTGGTAGAAGAGCCATTCACGGCCGCTCAGCTCGATGACCTCGACCAGATCATCTGTGGCCGCGCCCTGTTTGCCCCCGGTTTGCCGGGGATCGACATAGGTGTCGAGCCCGATGTGCGTGATCAGCCCCGGTCTCCCGGCGGCAATCTCCCGGCACAGTTGTGAAAGCACCCCCTGCGGAAACGAGTAACCCTCCACTTCACCACTCTCGACGAGTCCTCCAAGGGCCGGCTCGTTGCCGATGTTGGACCCGATGGTTCGCTTCATCAGACCACGGAGAGCGAGCTGTGACATGCCTCGATCGGCAAAGTCACCGACGCCGACCACCCTGACCGTGGTCAGCCCGCGCGGAGAGCCTTCGGCTGAAAAGAGCTTCGCCAGGGTGTCGATGAAGAGCTGGGGCACCGCATGACCCGCACCGGAACCTCCAATGATCACCGTGTCGCCGTCCTCGATCTGGCGGACCGCGGTCTCGACGGTGACCAGCTTCACGGCATGTGCCCGCCGCCGTTGGGACTGAGCGTCTGACCGTGATAGAGGTCGGCAGCGTCGGATAACAGGAACATCACTGTGTCGGCGATGTCCTCGGGTCGAGCGAATCGACCGGCAGGCAGATCGGCCATACGCTCAATGCCCGACTCACCGGTAAGCATCTCCGCGCTCATCTCGGTGATGGTTGGGCCTGGGGCCACCGCGTTGACCCGGATTCCGCTCGGCCCGAACTCGCGGGCGAGAGACTTGGTCAGCCCGAGAAGACCGGCTTTGGCCGCCGAGTAATGCGCTACACCGGGCCAGCCGATCTGGCCGAGACGCGAGGAGATCATGACGATCGAGCCCCTCCCCCGCGCGATCATGCCTGGCAGTGCGGCCTGGGAGCAGGCAAAGGCCGCGGAGAGGTCGACAGCGATCACCCCGGCCCATTCCTCATCCGAGATCTCGAGGAACGGGGTCTCGGGCATCACCCCGGCATTGTTCACCAGTGCGTCGATCCGGCCCAGATCCTCCTCGACCGAGCGCACCAGGTCTCGTGCCTGGTCGGGATGAGACAGGTCGGCGTGTCTGGCCAATGCCCTTCGTCCCATGCCTCGCACATCGGCTACGACCTCATCGGACTCCTCGGGACGATCCAGGAACGAGATGGCGACATCGGCTCCGGCGGCAGCTGCCGCCCGAGCCACCGCAGCGCCTATCCCCCTGCTGCCTCCGGTGACGAGCACAACGAGTTCATTCAGGTCCACCATGTACGCCGGTTCACTCTCCGAGGCTGCTGCGGCAAGCGTTTTCCGCGCTGGTTAGCGTACCGATAGCCCAATGACGAAGCCAACGTGAGGCTCAACCAGCGAATGACCGAGGATTACCCGATGAGAATGGGATGGATCGGGCTCAACTGAAAACCGGCTCGTGAGCGTTCTCAGACTCCCGACAGCCAGCGGCGACCTGGAGCCGTACCAGCTTGGCACCTTTGGAGCAGTCACCCCGGTGCCCGGGCCATGGAAGAAGCGGGAGGTGTTCGCGGCAGTGCACGTCGTCGCCGACCCTCTGGGCGACCCGGTGGGAAGCACCGCCGTCGACTGGGAGGCCACCCTCGCCTATCGACGTCATCTCTGGTCCCTGGGACTTGGTGTCGCCGAGGTCATGGACACCGCCCAGCGCGGGAACGGCCTCAGCGCGGATCATGTGACCGAGCTGATCCGTCGGACCTCGGAAGAGGCGAAGACATGCCAGGGCCGGGCTGTCTACGGGGTCACTACCGACCAGCTCCAAGGACACGACCACACGTTGCCGGCCGTCGTCACCGCCTACGAACAACAGCTCGAATACGTCGAGTCGGTGGGGGGTGAAGCCATAATCATGCCAAGCCGGGCACTGGCGACCACGGCCCGTTCGTCAGACGACTACCTGTTGGCATACGATCGGCTCCTCTCCGCCGCCGCCGGTCCCGTGATGCTGCACTGGCTGGGCGAGGCCTTCGACCCGGCACTCGCCGGCTATTGGGGTCACCCCGACCCCTGGCAGGCCGCAGAGACTGTCCTCGAGATCATTGCGGCAGCCCCACCGGGGCATGTCACCGGGATAAAGGTGTCGGTGCTCGACCCGGAGCTCGAGATCTCTCTTCGCCGGCGTCTCCCTCCGGGGGTGCGGTGCTTCACCGGAGACGACTTCGACTTTCCCCGGCTGATCGCCGGTGAGGACGGGTTTCACAGCGACGCATTGCTGGGGATCTTCGATGCAATCGCCCCGGTGGCATCGGCTGCTTTCGACCACCTGGAACAGGGCGATGTCCCGGGATTCCATTCGTTGTTGGAGCCGACGGTCGCCTTGTCCCGTCACATGTTCGAGGCTCCTACCTACCACTACAAGACCGGGGTGGTGTTCCTCGCCTACCTGACCGGGCACCAGGACCATTTCCGGATGCTGTCGGGTCACGAAGGATCCAGATCGATCATCCACCTAGCCGAGCTGCTGCGTCTTGCCGACCGAGCCGGCCTCATCGCCGACCCGGACCTGGCGGAGCACCGCTTCAAACCGCTTTTGTCCCTCGCCGGGATCGAGTGACCCTGAAGAAACCCAACGATCAGACGACGGCAGACTCGCCGGCGAGAGCCTCTTCCATCTCCTCGACGGTCATGAGGACCTCGCGCGCCTTGCTCCCATGCGACGGACCGACCACACCCCGACTCTCGAGTATGTCCATGACCCGGCCGGCGCGGGCGAATCCGATGCGGAGCTTTCGCTGCAACATCGACGTGGATCCGAGCTCGCTGCGCACCACCAGCTCCATGGCCTGGCGGACCAATGCCGCTTCCTCGTCGTCGATCTCGTCGGCCTGGGCGGCAGCGGCAGCTGCGGCGGCCTGGAGGACTTCCTGATCTTCGTATCGAGCTTCCTGCTGGTTGCGCACCCATTCGACAACGGCGTGGATCTCGCTCTCCCGCACCCAAGCCCCCTGAATCCGCTGCGCTCGCGGCTCCTTGGCGGTGACGACGAGCATGTCGCCCATCCCGATCAGCTTCTCGGCGCCGGACCCGTCGAGGATGACGCGGCTGTCCGTCTGGGAAGCGACGCTGAAGGCGAGACGACTCGGCACGTTGGCCTTGATCACCCCGGTTATCACGTCGACGGAAGGACGTTGCGTGGCGATGACGAGGTGAATCCCGACGGCACGTGCCATCTGCGCGATGCGAACGATCGATTCTTCGACCTCGCGTCCTGCCACCATCATCAGGTCGTTCAACTCGTCGATCAACACGACGATGTAGGGGAATCGATCGAAGCCCTCCGGGTCGAGCCCTCCTGCCTCCCACTTCTCCCGGTATCCCTCGATGTCCCTGACCTTGGCGTCGGCCAACAGGTCATAACGGCGGTCCATCTCGGCTACCGCCCACTTCAGGGCGTCATTGGCTTTCTTGGGGTTGGTGATGACCCTGGTGAGGAGATGGGGAACACCGTTGTACTGGCCCAACTCGACCCGCTTGGGGTCGACCATGATCAGGCGGACATCGTCGGGGTGGGTTCTCATCAACAGCGAGGTGACGATGGAATTGATGCACGACGACTTTCCGGCGCCAGTGGCACCGGCGATGAGGACGTGGGGCAGCTCGGCCAGGTTGAGCAGTTTGGACTCACCCGAGATGTCCATGCCCAGGCCAACCGTGAGCGGGTGGGCGGTGAGGGCGGCCTCGGCACTGGACAGGATGTCTCCCAGCGAGACGAGACGTCGTTTGTTGTTGGGCACCTCGATGCCGATGGCCGACTTGCCCGGGATGGGAACGAGTATCCGCACGTCGGGGGTGGCCAGCGCGTAGGCGATGTCGTGGGAGAGGCTGGATACCCGATTGACCTTGACCCCTGGCGCCAGCTCGATCTCGTAACGGGTGACGGTGGGGCCGGGGACGATCTTGGTCAGGGTGGCGTCCACCCCGTGTTGTATGAGTGTCTCTTCTAGCTGACGAGCGGTGTCCTCGAGAGCGCGCTTGTTGATCTCGCCCCCCGTTCCCTCGTCGAGGATGCTGAGCGGAGGCAGCTTGTAACCGGTGTTGGCCAGGTCCACGGTCTTGACCGCCGGGGCTTGTCTTATCACAGGCTTTGGCGCCTCTCGGGGCTTCTCCGGTCGGGGACGGGACGGCTTCGGCCGCTCGTGGCGACCCCGGTCTGCCTGAGCGGTTCGGGCCACCCGATCGGGGGCATGACCCCCTTGAGGTGCGCTCCCGCCCATAAGAGTCGATCGGGCGACACTCCGTGTCGATCGGTACAGGTCGGCGATGCCAAGTGCCAGCTCACGAACGCTGGTCTGGGTCATCAGCAGCACTCCCATCCCCATCGCCGAGGCGAGGACGACGAAGGCGCCCCACATCCCCAGTATTCGGCGCAGCGGAAACGCGATCAGGGACCCGACTGCGCCACCACGCTCTTTGACCAATTCAATGTTGGGAGCGAGCGCCACTGCCCCGGTCATCAGATGGAACAGGGCCAGGGAGCCGACGAAGGTGACCACACCGCCGGCCACGAGGCGACGGGCTCCGTCCTTGGGTTTGCCGACTATCAGGGCGATCCCGATACCGGCGAGGGCCACGGGTAGGGCGAACCTCCAGACACCGAACAGGAAGAGACTGGCGCCGGCCATTCCCCGGCCGACCGGCCCGGCGAGATCGACGAAAGCGAGCAACACCAACACCGCGAGGACCACGAGGATCATGCCCCAGACGTCGTCGGTTTGACGACCCAGGGTTCCCCGCACCGAGCTGCGGACCGCCACCAGCTTCTGGCGGATCGTGCTCTTGCGAGTCGACTTCTTCTTTGCTGTGGACACCCGCCTCCGCCCGGAGGACCCCTTCCGGGTGGGCGTCCTGGTTCCCATGTGTGGTCCAAGAATACATGGGAGACGAGATACGGCGTGGATTGCGTCCCCGGGTGGGTGAACCCGGCGACTCCTACAGCTCCATCACCACCGGGACGATCACGGGTCGACGTGAGGTCTCCGCCCTGATCACCCGGCCCGTCGCCTGGCGGATGGTCTTCTGCAACTCGCTGATGTCGGAACGCCCCGAGGCGTGCGACCCGATCGCCTCCCGGACCGCGTCGGCCACCTTGGCCAGAACCGCAGTGGGGTCGTCCATCACACCGTGGCTGTCCATGTCCGGTCCGTAGAGGATCTCACCGGTGTCGTGGTCGATCCCGACGGTGACCACGACCACCCCTTCGTCGGCGAGATGCGACCGGTCACGCAGCACAGCTGTTTGGACGTCGCCAACACCTGACCCGTCGAGATATACGTAGCCGGCAGGCACTGCCCGTCTCTCGACCATTGTCTTCTTCCCCGAGACGATGACCCGGTCACCGTCTTCGAGCACGTCGACATGGCCAACCCCCATCCGCCGCGCCAGCTCGGCGTGCGCATGCAGGTGGCGGTACTCACCATGCACCGGCACGAATGCGTCCGGTCGGACGACGTTGAGATAGGTGAGCAGCTCGTCCCGAGCCGCATGACCCGATACGTGGACGTTTGCGTTTTGACCGTGGACCACGTTGGCGCCACGCCGGGTCAGATTGGAGATGACCTTGGAGACGGCGGTCTCGTTGCCGGGTATCGGCTTGGCCGAGATGAGAACCGTGTCGCCTTCGCCCAACTCCACGAATTTGTGCCGGCCCTGGGAGATGAGGGAGAGCGCGGCGAACGGCTCTCCCTGGCT
>DASWKK010000186.1:0-6093 GCA_036396655.1 Acidimicrobiia bacterium | reverse complement strand
GGCAACTACGACTTCCACGCCCTTACTCTCCCACACGTGTCGAAGCGACTCCACCTCGAAGGAGCGTTGCCGGCCCGTGTGACCATTAGAAGAGGTTGGGCCAAGGCCACGGCGAGACCGTGGAACGACGATGGGCCGGAGATAGCGCTCCGCCTCGACCGCGGCTCCAGCGATTTTCTGAGAGAGGTCTCCGAGCGGATCAGCATCATGGCGCCTGGTGACATTATCTCCCCGGCCCTCTACCCGCCCATGACAAGACTCTGGAATCGCGCTGGGTTCAGCAGGCTCGCCGAGCTCGAGGTGATGGAGCGCCCGGTGGGCGGGCGCCTGGCCGATCCGGCATTTCCGGCCGAGCTGACCTCGAGCCCCGACTGGCCCCTACTGGTGTCGCTGGACCGGGCAGCCTTCGATGGCTTCTGGAGGATGAACCAGTCCGGGCTCGTCGAGGCTATGGGTGCCACACCGCGGGCAACGGCGCTCGTGGTGCGGGTGGGAGGCGAAGTGGCTGGATACGCATTGGTTGGCGCCCAGCTGACCGTTTCCTACCTTCAGCGGGTCGCGGTCGCTCCCCGGTTCGCCGGGCGCGGGGTCGGCACGTCACTGATCCGGGCAGCCCTGGCATGGGCGGCGAAGACCGGAACCCAGACAATGGTGCTCAACGTGCGGCCCGACAACCACACGGCATTGAGAAGATACGAGACCGAGGGCTTCTTTCGCACCGGCACCAGTCTCCTGTTGATGCGATTCGAAGGTTGAGCGGCTCTTGATGCTGAACTAGGGGTATGCCGCCTCCCGTCTCCGACCGCTACCGCCTGGAGATGCGCCTCGGGCGCGACGGTGACATCGAAGAGTGGCTTGCGACCGACACCTCGCTGGAACGGCCGGTGCTCATCAGATCACTGGGCCCTGAGTCGAGCACGGAACGTCGGAGAGAGTTTGTCTCCAGCGTGAGCGAGGCTGCCAAAGCGGCCCACCCGCATCTAGCGCGCGTCTTCGCGGTCGATGAGGTCGAAGGTGGTGCCTACGCGGTATGTGAGTGGAATGGCGGTGCCACGGCTGCCGACCGGGTCGCCGCTTCGCAGACATTCGATCTCGAGGAGTTCCTTCCCAATGCATCCGGGCTGGCGGGAGCCCTCGCCTCGCTGCATCGTTCCGGGGGCACTCACGGGCACCTCGACCTATCCGCCATCTCATACACGGTGGCCCACCCGGCCAAGTTGGGCTCGTTTGGGCGGGTCCGCCATAGCGACAGCGCGGGTGACGTACGCGCGTTGGCCGCCGCGCTGGAGACGGCTCTGACCGGATCGGCCCCGGGTGGCCCGCCGCCCTCGGAGACCATCGACGGTGTCCCCCGCGCCATCGACTCGGTTCTCAGGTCGGCGCAATCCGGCAGGCTCAGCGCCGAGGAACTCGAGAAGGCACTGCTCGCGTCACCGACGCTCCGACCGATGCAGCCAGAGCCCCGGTCGACTTCTCGTCGGCTGCTGATAGCCGCCGGGATCCTCGTGGTGGTGGCGGTTGGCCTCGTCGCCCTGGGCAGGGTGTTGACCGGGGGTGGCCCGATCGTCCCGGGCTCGCCGACCACCACTGTCGGAGTCGACCCAACCGGATCTGCGACCACTTCGCCGTCACTGGTGACCACAACCCCAACTGGTTCGGTGAGTGTCCTGAATGCGCTCTCATTCGACCCGTTCGGCGAAGGGGGAGAGAACGATGAGGCCATACCCAACTTGCTCGACGGGAGTGCCTCCACCTCCTGGCGCTCGGAGCGCTACCGCGACCCACTGCCACTCCAGAAGCCGGGAGTCGGGCTCAGATTCGAGGTGGAAGGCTCACCCACGGACCTGCAACTCGTCGGGTTGTCGCCCGAGACCGTGTTCGAGCTGTTGTGGGCGGATGAACCTCTGGAGGGACTCGACGGGTGGAACCGGGTGGTCGCCGCCTCGGCTCCGACCGGCGCCGCCCGTTTCACGCTGGCGCCGCGTGACGGCGGGTATTGGCTGTTATGGATGACCGATCTGCCCGAGCAATCTGACGGCACCTATTTCGTTGAGTTGTCAGAAGTACGCTTCTTCCCGTGATCTCACCTGGGAATGAAGCAGCGCTGATCGCTCGCGTCGTCTCCGGTGACCGGGGTGCGTTCGATACGGTGATGAGTGCCCACCAGGACCGCGTGTTCTCGGTCTGCCTGCGCATCCTCGGGGATCGGGAGCGTGCCCTGGACGCCACCCAGGACACTTTTCTCACCGTTTTTCGCAAGGCGGGTCAGTTCGAGGGCAGATCAGCGGTCGGCACCTGGATCTATCGAATCGCAGTGAATGTCTGCTACGACCAGATTCGCCGTGCCAAACGCCGTCCTTCGGTGCCGATACCCGACCACGTTGACCCTTCGGATCCCGCCGCGGAGGCGGCGATCGAGTCGGCGGCACTGCGACCGGAGATCGAATTGGCGCTGTCGGCTCTTCCCGCGGATTTCAGGAACGCGGTGGTCCTCTCCGATCTCGAAGGTCTTTCCCTTCCCCAGGTAGCCGAGGTGTTGGAGATTCCTATAGGCACCGTCAAGTCGAGGGTGTTTCGGGGCCGCCGGCTGCTCGCCCTGCAACTCGGGAACCAAAACACGTCATGAGACCATCAAAGGCTACGAATGCATAAGCACGACTTAGACCTCATCGCTGCCTTCGCCGAGGGCTCCCTCGACGACGAGACCGAAGCGCGCGCCCTGCTCGAGTCGTGTGAGGAGTGCCAAGCCGAGTATCGGAGCCAGCTCGAGATCCTCACCATCTTGAGCTCCGCCCCACCGGCGGAGATGACCGAGCTGGAGAAGGCGGCGCTGCACCGCGATCTGTGGACCGAGTTGCGCAACCCCTCCACCAATGCCCCCACAGGGCCCGCCTGGTACCGCTGGTCGTACGTTGCCGCCGGTCTCTTCGTCATCGTCGGTCTGGTAGGAGTCCTCAGCGGGCAACTCGGACTTGGCAGTGGCGACTCCGCCGAGTCGGGCGAGATCACCGAGACCACGTCGGACCTGGCGACCTTCTCCGCCGACGAGGGCTCCGAGGCCCCTCTTCTCGACGCCGCACCGGCTGCGGATGGCGCCGACGCCGAATCCGCACCCACCACAACCATGGCGGCTGAGGAGGCCGGTCCCCTTCCTTATGCCGAGTTTGCCGAGCAAGCCCGGATAGCCCGGGAGAGCAGCCAGCGGTCGGCGCCGACCCTGAGCTCCAAGGAAGACATCGACCATTGCCTCGAAGAGGCCGGGCTCACCGACATGAAAGTAGTCGAGGAGTTGGTGCTCGATCAGCGATACCTGCTGGTTATGCCCCTAGACGAGACCTCCGAGCGGACCGTGACCTTCATTGCGATGGAAACCTGCGAGATCGTCTACGTGGACGAGTGAACCGTCGAAGGCTAACTAACCTCGCCTGGCATGGAAGAGTACGCAGCCCGCTTCGCCGAGCTCCTCGAGCAGATCACGATCAAGGTTCGCTCGATCACCGTCGACCCGCTGGCACGGGGCATCCGTGTCGCCGGACTGGGAATCCTCGCCGCCACATTGGGGTTTACCGCGTTGCTGTTCCTCTTGTTTGCGATATTCGGTGCGCTGGAGATTCCGCTGACCACGGCGGGAGCCTTGGCGCTGGTCGGAGTTCTCTTGACAGGGGCAGGCACCTACCTCTGGATGAAACGAGTCTGAGAAGACAATGGACCACGAGAAGCTCATCATCATCGGGTCAGGCCCGGCGGGACTGACTGCCGCTCTCTACGCGGCGCGCGCCGATCTCAACCCGCTCGTGTTCGAAGGCGTCGCCGCCGGGGGTCAGCTGATGATCACCACCGACGTCGAGAACTATCCCGGCTTCCCGGACGGGATCCTGGGCCCCGACCTGATGGACCACTTTCGCAAGCAGGCCGAACGTTTCAGTGCCCGTCTCCAGCAAGTGGACGTCACCGAGGTCGACTTTGGCTCGCGGCCGTTTCGACTGAAGGTTGGAGCCGATGAGTACACGGCCGACGCGGTCATCATCGCCACCGGGGCCACTGCCAAATGGCTCGGAGTGCCGGGCGAGGACCGCCTGACGGGACGTGGCGTTTCTGCTTGCGCAACCTGCGACGGATTCTTCTTCCGGGATCAGGAGTTGGTTGTGGTTGGCGGAGGCGACACCGCCATGGAGGAGGCGCTCTTCCTGACCAAGTTCGCTTCGAAGATCAACATCGTCCACCGCCGTGACGAGTTCAGGGCTTCCAAGATCATGGCCCAGCGAGCCATCGATCATGACAAGATCAATGTGATCTGGAACTCGGTGGTCACCGACATAAAGGGAGACACCACGGTCGAGAGCGTCACCATCGAGAACACCGTCTCCGGTGAGCGAAGCGAGCTCCTCGTCAGTGGGGTCTTCGTCGCCATCGGCCACAAGCCCAACACCGAGTTGATCGCCGGACAGGTCGATCTCGACGAGAACGGGTACATCGTCAAGTCACCCGATGGCAGCACCCGGACCAATGTGGATGGGGTCTTCGCGGCCGGAGACGTCGCCGACCACATCTACCGTCAGGCGGTCACCGCCGCCGGCACCGGGTCCATGGCGGCCATCGATGCCGAGCGGTGGCTGGCCGAGCAGGAATGACCATGCCGATTGCCCCCCTCCCCCCTCTCGGGTACTCCTCCCGGGTCTGGCTACCCTCGTCAGGGAGACAACCCGCCAGGTCCATCGAGTAGCAATCAAGGAGAGATAGGGACAATGGCCGACAATATCGTCACGCTCAACGACGGCACCTTCGCCGACGCCATAAGCAGCGACCAGCCGATCCTGGTGGACTTCTGGGCGGAGTGGTGCGGTCCGTGCCGGGTGATCGCCCCCGTCCTCGAAGAGATCGCCGCCGAACACGCCGGGCTCACGATTGGAAAGCTCAACATCGATCACAACCCGATGCCGGCGGCCAAACATGACGTGATGAGCATTCCCACACTGATCCTGTTCAAGGACGGAGTGGAGAAGAAGCGAATAGTCGGCGCCGCCCCCAAGCACCGTCTTCTCCAGGAGTTGGCGGAGTTTCTCTGAACTTGCCGGCAGATGCGCCTCTATCGCCTAGGTGACGAGGGTGCGGCCGTGAGGGACATCCAGGATCGTCTCCATGCTCTCGGCCATCCCTGTGACCCGGATCGACGCTCGATCTTTGGCGACGGCACACGCCAGGCGGTGAGGGGGTTTCAGAAGGCAAGGGGTCTTGACGTCGACGGCATCGTGGGCCCGGACACCTGGCGGTCGCTGTACGAGGCCGGCTACCGGCTCGGAGATCGAATGCTCTTTCTTCGCAGACCGATGATCCGGGGTGAGGACGTCTCTGAGCTCCAGTCTCGACTTGGCTCGCTCGGGTTCGATCCGGGCAAGGTGGACGGGGTGTTTGGGCCTACCACCGAGCGGGCGGTCCTCGAGTTCCAGCACAATCGTGACCTGGCAGAAGATGGAAAGGCGGGCCCGGAGGTGATCACCGAGATTCACTTGGTGACCAGGGGCGATATGAAGGAAGGCCGACAGGCGGTGCGAGAGCGGGAGTGGCTGCGCCGGCTTCCTTCGACGGTTGCCGGTGCCCGCGTCTACCTCGATGCCGGTTGCCGTGACGCCCACGAGGCCTCGGTGGCCTGGGATGCCGCATCAGCCACCGCGCTCGACCTACAGGAACAGGGAGCGATCCCGGTCATGTCCAGATCCCAGGACGCATCACTCCCGGAGCGTCTACGCGCTCGCCGGGCGAATGTCCTCGGATCGGATCTGATCGTGGCCTTTCAGGTCAACCCCGATGGCGATGACCTGGTCTTCTATTTCGCCACAGAGCACGGCACCTCGGCCGCGGGTGAGCTACTGGCGCGCTCGATAGCAGCCGCTGCCGGTGGTCAGATCGAAGGTCGTGCCGGTGCGCTGCTCAAGGAGACGCGGGCGCCGGCAGTGGTGGTGTCACGGGCGAAACTCGATGCCGGGGTCGGCTCAGCCGTGGCTGACGGGATAACCCGGTTCTTCGCCGATGCGGCTGCTACTCGTTGAAGATCCGGTAGAGACGTTCCAGCTCGGCCAGTGAGCCGAACCTGAT
>DASWKK010000185.1:0-3265 GCA_036396655.1 Acidimicrobiia bacterium | reverse complement strand
GCAGCAGGGCCTACGAACACCCCGTCTTCGAGCACCGCGGGCGCATAGACCAGCGCGTAGTTCTGCACCTTGCAGTTGTCCCCTACAACCACCCCGGCGTCGATGTAGGCCCCCCGGCCGATGATGCAATTCTCACCCACGGATGCGTTCTCCCTCACCTGGGCGAGATGCCACACACGTGCGGAGCCCGCTACCCGGGCGGCCTCATCCACATCGGCTGACGGGGCTATCAAGGACACTCTCCCTCCTGTGAAGACTTACTGGTGCCGCTGAAACAGGTTACAAGGCAGTCGGTCATCGCCTCGACCGCTGGAGGCCGGGTATCGGTCAATGACTTCAACTTCCTGCCGATGTTTCCAATATGTCCGGGACCTCGCCGACCCAACCCGCGTGAGAATTTTCAGACCACTGATCGTCGGATCCGTGGCCACCGCCCTGGTGTTGGGCGGTCTGCCTGCGACCGAAGCGCCGGTCGCACGGGCCCAACTGACCACGGCTGATGTCATCTGGGGCTCCGTCGGCGGCGGCTTCGAGTCCCAGGTGATCGACCAAGACCTGAGCATGGTCGGTCTCACCTGGGATGGCGACAGCCCGTTGTCAGCCTGGTACCGCAGGAAGCTGGAGGGGCGATGGGGACCATGGTTGCCGCTTCCGGTCGAGGACGAGCATGGCCCCGACCCGGGCACCGATGAGGCCATACGCTCACAACCCGGCTCAGACCCCGTATGGGTGGGCCAGAGCGATGCAATCCAATTCCGCATGACAGGGTCGAATCCAAGAAGGACCTCGGCCGTGCTCATCGACACCTCAAACCCGAGAAGACCGGTGCTCAACGAGATCACCAACTTCCTCACCCCTCGCGTCTTCCCGGCCTCCGGGGCGCCTGGGCAACCCTTGATACGGCCTCGATCCCAATGGGACCCGAACAACGAGTGCCAGCCCCGGGACGAACCGGGCGAAGTCCAGGTCACCCATTTCTTCGTCCATCACACCGCAGGATCGAACAGCTACTCGGAGGCCGACGTGCCTGGCAACGTGCTCGGTGTCTGCAAATTCCACGTCATCAGTCGAGGATGGGACGACATCGCTTACAACTTTCTCATTGACAAGTACGGCAACATCTGGGAAGGGCGCGCCGGGGGAATCGACAAAGGCATTCAGGGGGGCCACACCAAGGGTTTCAGCACCTATTCCGTCGGAGTCGCTTTCATCGGCACGTACTCGACCATTGCGCCAAGCCCCGCCGCCGAAACTGCTCTCCAATCGTTGATCGCCTGGAAGGCGAACATCCACAACGTCAACACCAAGTCGATCAACACGGTGGTGTCGAAGGGCTCCGGTAAATACGACGAGGGAGTCCCGGTCGCCCTCTACCCGATCTCGGGGCACCTGGATGCCCAGGTAACTAGCTGCCCGGGAGCGGCTTGCTACAACAGACTGCCCACCTACCGGAGTCGGGTCGCACAGATGTGGAGCCAGGTCCCGATCTCCACCTACAAGTCTCCTCTTGTCGGCGATTTCGACGGGGACGGCGCCGACGAGGCCTCGGTGTTCCGAACCACGGATGGTCGCTGGCTCGTGACCCAACCCAACGGCTCGACGTCGACGTGGGCGGACTTCGCCACCGCCTCTGGATGGTCATCCCAGGTCGTCGGTGACTTCAACGGAGACGGCCGAGACGACATCGCCAACTTCCACCCCGGCAACGGAACCTGGTGGGTGAGCCGCTCCTCCGGGAGCGGGTTCACCACCACTTTGTGGGCAGACTTCTCGACCCCCAGTGGGTGGACCATCCAACTGGTCGGTGATTTCGACGGCGACGGCCGAGACGACCTCGCCAACCGCCATATCGGGAACGGAACGTGGTGGACAGCCACGTCGAGTGGTGGAGCGTTCGCTCCGGCCAAGTTCTGGGGTGCGAAGACGACGTTTGACCACATCAGCCAGGCGTGGGTGCAAGACATCAACAAAGACGGGCGCGATGACGTCCTCACCGTCGACGCCTACAACGGCTTCCTCGATCGACATACCTCAATTGGCAGTGGCTTTGACATCGACACCATCGCCGACATGCCATGGCGCACGACCGTGGGAGGTGATGATCCACACCGAACACGAGGAACCGTTGGATGGCTCTTCTTCGGTCAAGAGTTCAAATGGATCCGCCTCTCAGGGCTCTCCGGTGTGGCACCTCAAGCGACAGCGAACGTAGTCGCTACCCTCGCCCGCCCCTGACCGAACCCACTTGGCGTTCCGCAGTACCTGATACGAGACTGCGAAGCCATGCCTTCGGTGATGAATGTCGTCGGCGCCCGCCCTCAGTTCGTCAAGGCGGGGCCAGTGAGCAGGGCCCTGGCTGACCGCGGGCTTCACGAGATCCTGGTGAACACCGGGCAGCATTACGACGACCTCATGTCGGACGCCATCATGCGAGACGTCGGGCTGCGCCAACCAGATATCGACCTCGGCGTGGGATCCGGCTCACACGGACGGCAGACGGCGCGCATGTTGGAGGGTCTGGAACGGGTGATGATCGAGCTCAGCCCGGACGCAGTGCTCACGTATGGGGACACCAACTCGACGGTGGCGGCGGCTTTGGCGGCCACCAAGCTGGGCATCTTGACCGGCCATGTCGAAGCAGGGCTGCGCTCCTTCAATCGAGAAATGCCCGAGGAGCTGAACCGTGTGGCCACTGACCACCTGAGCGATGTCCTGCTCGCCCCCACGGTGAACGCGATGGAACAGCTCGAGCGCGAGGGGCTGGCGCATCGAAGCGAATTGTGCGGTGATGTCATGGTCGACGCCCTGATGTCGATCGATCTCGACACGGTCATAGCCCCTGAATGGGCGAGGGATGGGTTCTACGCATCGACCATCCATCGCCCTTCCAACACCGATGACGCAGTGCGTCTGAACAGAGTCCTCTCTGCATTCGCATCACTCGACAAGACCGTCCACCTGTTGGCCCATCCACGTCTTCAACGGCGCCTACACGACTTCAACATCAAGGTCCCTCAGGGTGTCCAGATACACGACCCTCTCCCCTACTCGTCGATGCTGAAGGTCGTCTCGTCGAGTGATGGGCTGCTCACCGATTCAGGTGGGCTCCAGAAGGAAGCATTCGTCTTGGGAGTCAAGTGCACAACGATCCGATCTGAGACCGAGTGGCCCGAGACTTTGTCCGGCGATTGGAACGTGTTGGCCGGCAGTCTCGAGCGTCTCTCTGAGATCGTTCTTCGGGAGACCACGCCGGTGCATGACAATC
>DASWKK010000184.1:0-3677 GCA_036396655.1 Acidimicrobiia bacterium | reverse complement strand
ACCGCGATGCCGATCATGTGGAAGTCATGGGCATGGATGAGATCTGGTCGCAATTCCTCGATCACGGGCCCAAAGGACATCTCATAGTCGTAGATGGCGTGGGCGGGGTTGTTGAATCTCCGAAATAGTCGATTGCGGGTCTTCACTCGAGCCCTGAGGACGCTTCTTTTGAGTCGGTCCCATGCCACATGGGCTCGGCTTCGAATTCGGTACGCTTCTTGACGCAACTTCAGGTTGACCCGAAGGAGTTGGATGCGTGTTTGGAGAGTCATCCGACGCCAACGATTCGTGGCATTGGACGCCTCAGCTATCAGGCGGCGCTTCGTGGCAAGCTGTCTTGTCCGTCGCGCGAGCCGCCGCCGTGCCATCTCAGGTGCTACGAACGGGCGCATTGGCAGGGGGGTTCGTCCCGGCGCGTTACGGACGACAAAAGGCACCGGCACCTTGACCACTCGCACGTCACCCATCTCGCCATCGATGCGGGCTTTCTCGGCCGTGTAACAGATGATCGAAGAGCGATAACCGGCGGCTGCCGCCGAGGCGGCTGTCTTCTTGACTCTGGAGTCGATCGTGATGTCGTTGCCGACGATGGACACGATATGCGGTGGCTGTGTCATCTGACCTCCACGCCCAGCTGTCGGTAGGTCTCGATGACAATCTCGGCCTGCCGCCTCCACGAGATGAGCTCGAGTAACTCGGGGTCGCCCAGCGCATGTGCATAGCGCTCGGGCGATTCGAGGATCGTGTTCACGGCCTTGGCCAGGGCCACGACGTCGCCACTGGTAAACACCTCGCCGACATGATGCCGGGTGACAAACCGCTCCATCTCAGGGTTGTCGCTCACCACGACCGGAACGCCCGCCTGGATGGATTGGAACAGTTTGTTGGGGAGGGCAATCTCGTAATTCATGAACTCGCGGCTCAGCGGAACGACGCTCACGTCTGCTGACCTGATGTACCCGACGACAGCTTCTGGTGCGACGTAGGGGACGACATGGAGGCGATCACCCAATCCCAGAATCTCTCCTCGAGCGACCAGATCGGCCACGTACCCGGTTGTGGAGTTGCTCACGAAGACGAGATGCACGTCAGAATCGAGATAGCCCATGGCTTCGATGAGAACATCTGCGCCGCGATGCGGGGCAATCCCTCCCACATAGATGATCAGAGGCGATCCTTTGGGAACGCCTGCGACATTTCGCACCGGCTCCACCTCGATGGTCTTCTCCATGTCAGGTGCGTTCATCGCCACGACCGGGCGAGTGCCGAAACGCCCATGCAATAGCGTGGCCAGCCCTTCTGAGACGGTGATGATCGCATCGACTCTCCGGACGTATTCGTTCTCGAGGTCCGTATACGCGTCGCGTCGTCTCGAGTCGATTGGCAGGCCGGGGACGTATTCGTGAGCGTCGTACACAACGCTCACGTGGCGGCCTGCTCTCTCCGCTCTTGCCTTTGCCCTGGTGGCCACGCCCAAGAGAAAGACGTCGTGAACATGGATGAGATCGGGTGCCAATTCGTCGAGGGTGGATCCGATCGCAACTTCGAATCGGTGGAGCTCAGGGAGGTCGCGACGCCAGGACGGACGCCGCAGGATGGGTCGTGACGGGCGTCCCATGATGCGATAGCCGAGGATCGACCCCTGATGCAGCAGCTGGCTGAGCAATGTGGTCGATTTGCGGGGGCCGAACCGAATAGCTCGGTCGAGCCGTCGCAGCAGGAGAGTGGCACGTCTTTCGATCTTTCCGCCCAGCTCAGGCGGTAGAAGGAGTAGACGGGCGGTTGAACTTGCGAATCGGCCGACGGCTCCTGTCCAACGCGGTGGGCTGGCAGCGGCCCATGCGACGTCGGCGCTGAGTGATCTCCTCGAGTTGTGTAGCCGCGCCTTGCGTACTGCCGCCCGGTAGCGAAAGGCATCGGCCAGCTCCGGTCTGGACAGTCTCACCGGCCGAGGAGAGAGCTTCGGACTCTGATCCGGGACCACACGGATGAGCAACGCTCCGTCGAGATCCTCGTGGGCGGGAGCTGCACCGAGAGCGTCAATGCCGATTGCGATCACCGAGAAACCGGCGCGTGCCACCGACGATGCAGCTTTTCGCACACGGGTGTCGATGGTGAGGTCATTGGCGACAAGCATCAGGATTCGAGGTCCGGGCGCGGACGGCCACGACTGGGTCAGAGACATAGAGAACCGGATCGATGATCGTCCGAGCAAAATGTTAGTGCTAACTGGCCTTGCTTCCCGTCCACTGAGGACTCGATGGGATCAGGCTCATGACCGAAGGTCGTCGTATATCGAGATGAGTCGACCCGCATCCACGCTCCAATCGAGAAGTGGTCTGGCGCGAATCACGTTGTTGCTGAATGACCCGTAGTTGTCCCGCACCCCCTGTAGGGCCCTGCTCAAGGAACGCGCGTCACCCGGTGTGTAGAGCTCACCCAGCCCATGCTCGCGCACGACAGATGCGGTTTGCGGCACATCCGCAGCCACCACGGGAACACCGACCGAGATCGACTGAAACAGCTTGTTGGGCAAGGCGATGCGATGGTTGATGTATCTGCTGGTCATCGTCACCAGTCCTATACCGACATTGGCCAACAGCTCGTCGACAACCTCCATGCTCGCCATTGGGTGAGTAACGGCCCAATCAGGAATTCGCACTTCGTCGACCTCACCGATCATGTGCAAGGAGAAACCAGGCTCTCTCCACATATCAACGGCGAACACGGTCTCCAGGTCTCGTCGAGGAGCAATTCGCCCCGCATAAACCGCCCCTGTTGGTGTTGGGGGATGGTTCAGGTCGGGGCGCATCAGGAAGGTATTCCGGATCACGGCGACGTGATCGAGGCCGAGCTGCCCGGCCAGTAGCTCGGCACCCTGCTGGCTCACCATGATCACGGCGTCCGCTTGCCTTGCCAGCTCAGCCTCGCGTTTCAGACTGCGCCTCCGGCGCAATGGCTCCGGGCGTCCGCGTCTCGGGCGACCGGCCCAGAACTCGTGGGAGTCGTACACCAATCTCGCCGCGTAATGTCTGGCCAGGTCCACGGCGGGCTCGAGGGCTGGGAAATCATGGGCATGTATCACGTCTGGCCGTGCGTCGATCCCCATGGCTGCCTCTAGCGCCTCTCCCTGGAAGCGACGCTCGGCTCTCTTCCTGTACTCCGGGAGCAACGTCCACCGCCCAATGCGGTACCAAAAGGGGCGCCGCTGTCCGTCTGCATTGCGCGATCGGGGTTGGTCGCCGATTCCGACCAACTGGATGTCCCCGTCGCTGGCGACGTCTGAAGGAAGGCCGACAAAGGTCACTTGATGACCCGCCGCCGCTAATGCCCGCGCTTCCCGACGCACTCTGACATCCCATTCGTAGATGGACCTGCTGATCATGAGCACGTTCATGCTCGGCGAGGGTAAACCCGACTCGATGCGGACCCGCACGTCGGTTGAGTAAACCGATCGTGAGATCATCAGGATGTCCACTAGGCGCGGCTCTCGATCACCTCGGCAATGTGTGATCCGGCATCGCCGTGTCCGAAGGGATTGTCATGCACCGGCGTGGTCTCCCGAAGAACGATCTCAGAGAGACGCTCGAGACTGCCGGCCAACACGTTCCAATCGCCGGACAAAGTCTCGGGCCACTCGGTCTCAGATCGGATCGTTGTGCACTTGACTCCCAAGA
>DASWKK010000183.1:0-2439 GCA_036396655.1 Acidimicrobiia bacterium | reverse complement strand
CTCACACATCTTCCACACCGGCATCAGCTGGATGAAAGACAACAACATCACCGTCGGCTGCAACCCACCCGCCAACACCCAATTCTGTCCCGACGACAACGTCACCCGAGGCCAGATGGCCACCTTCATGAAACGACTCGCGGAGAACACCGTGGTGGACGCGGCAACGCTGGACGGTCTCACCCCGGCCGAGGTTGCCCCGATTTCTGTCGTTGGTGGGACAACTGCTTCCAGCTTCGCGGCAAACTTGGCGTTTTCCGACATTCCGGGCGCGGAGACAACGATTACAGTCCCCGCGGGATACACCGCCCTCATCATCGCCAGGTACACCGCCGAGTCGGCTTGTAGCGGCGGGGATTATGCCAGTGTGCGCATCCTGCTCGATGGGACCGAGATGGCGCCAGCAGCCGGAACCGATTTCGCCTTCGACAGCTCGGACGCCGCGACAGAAACGGCGGGTTCTTGGGAATCGCATGCGACTGAACGGTTCCAAGCTGATGTGGCCGCTGGCGCTCACACCGTGACGGCGCAGTACAGCTCAGGCTGCGTGACTTTCCGAGTCGATGACTGGAGCCTCGTGGCCGAGGCAAGAATCGGTGGGTCCGGAAGCCTGGCTGGCGTCGGACCGCAGGGAGCGGACTCTCAGGGCCGCTGACACGCCACGGCGTCGCTATCGCCGAACCAGGTATGGCATCCCCTTTGGCACAAAGGGGATGCCATATCTGAAACGGATGTCAATCCCTCAAGTTGGTCGACGCGGGGGGCGGCCCTCCGATGCTGACCGGAACCGCCTCCCGGCTCTCCTTGGCGTGGTAGCTAGACCGTACAAGAGGCCCTGACTCGACATGGGGTATCCCTAACCCCTCGCCATAGGTCTTGTACTCGACGAACTCGTCGGGGTGGACGTAGCGGTGGATGGGTCGGTGTCTCGCCGTCGGCCGCAGATATTGGCCGATGGTGACGATGTCGATCCCGACCGCCCTCATGTCGGCCAGGGTGCCCAGGACCTCCTCCCGGGTCTCCCCCATCCCGACGATCAACCCCGACTTGGTCAGACCGTCAGGTTTCATCTGCTTCGCTCTCCAGAGCAAGGCCAACGACCGGCCGTAGCTTGCCGAGGTGCGGATGTCCCGCTGCAGGCGGAGGACGGTCTCGGTGTTGTGGTTGAGCACTTCGGGCACGGCGTCCATCACCGTCTGCAGTGCCTCGCGGTCGCCCTTGAAGTCGGGGATGAGGACCTCGATCTCGGTCCCCGGGGAGCGACGCCGGCTCTCGGTGATGGTGTGGGCGAAAATGCCTGCTCCCCCGTCGTCTAGGTCGTCCCGATTGACCGAGGTGATCACGGCGTGCTTCAGATTCATCTTGGCGATGGCCTCGGCGGCGCGGAAAGGCTCGAAGATGTCGAATTCGGTGGGTTTGCCGGTGGTCACATTGCAGAATGAGCACGCCCTGGTGCACTTGTCACCGAGGATCATCAAGGTAGCGGTGCCCATCCCCCAGCACTCGTAGATGTTGGGGCAGTTGGCCTCCTCACACACGGTGTTCAGCTCGAGGCCGCGCATCATCTTCTTCATCTCGAGATAGTCGCCGTCGAGTCGGGCGGTCACCTTCATCCATTCGGGGCGGGGGGGTTCCCCGGGGAGCCGTCCGTTCAACAGTATTGGCTCCTGGGATCTGCTCTCCTGGCTGAAGGTGCCTGCTTCGAGCAAACGATCGACCTCGAACTCCGATCGGCGCCCCTGACCGCGGGCATAGGCTGCGATCTGGGTCTCTGTTTCGCGGTAGCCGAACACCGACTCGAACTGGGGAATCAGAGCCTCGACCGCCTCCTCCACGGAGACTTTTCGCCCGACCAGATCGGACAGTGTGGTGACCGGTCGGTCGCTGATCCCACACGGATTCATCAGGGCGAAGTACCCCATGTCGGGATGAAGATTGAGAGCAAACCCGTGCATCGTGACCCGGCGCGCCACCCGGACCCCGATGGCGGCGACTTTGCCCTTGGCGGTCCACACCCCGGTGTAGCCGGGCTCGGCCCATGCCTCGACGCCGAAGCCGTCCAGAGTTGCGATGAGAGCCTGTTCCAGCTTCCGGACGTAAGGCACGATCTGCTTCGGGTCGTCGAGAGCCAAGATCGGGTATCCCACCAATTGACCAGGACCGTGGAAGGTGATGTCCCCACCGCGATCGACGTGGTGCACCTCGGCGTCGAGGTGGACGCGATCGACCAGCAGGTTGGATGCGTCGCCGTTCCTGCCGATGGTGAACACCGGCGGGTGCTCGAGCAGCAACAGGTAGTCGTCTTCTGTCCGGCCGGCCACCTTTCCCTGGTGCAACGCCCGTTGCAGGTCCCAGGCCTCGGTGTACGGGAGACGCCCCAACCAGCGGGTGCGCAGGGTCCTCTCGTTTTGGCGCGGAGATATGACCCTCTGGGGTCGT
>DASWKK010000182.1:0-6669 GCA_036396655.1 Acidimicrobiia bacterium | reverse complement strand
ATACCGCCAACCGTGCCGCCGAGCAGGCCGATGAGCACGGTCGAACCGGTTGAGATCTCGAGCTCCTCGATCATCCTCGACGTTGAGAAGGCCAACGCCACGGCGGAGTAGGCCGACACCAGGAACCCGATGCCGGCCACGATCCAGAATCGTCTTGCCCATTCCCCGGTGGCCAGCTCCCGCCAGTGCCGTTGATCGTGGGCTTCGATGAAGATGTGGCTCTCGGAGACGTTGCGCACCAGGAAGGGGAGGACGAGCAGTGCGGCCCCGATCAGGAGATGGGGAGTGCGCCAGTTGCTGCCTCCGCCGTCAGCGAGGGGAAGGGTCATCAAGGCGAGCCCACCGCCAAAGGAGACAGCCGCGCCGTAGAAGGAGATGGCATAGGCACGGATGGTGGGCGCCACCTGCTCCGCCAGCAGCACTATGGCAAGACCCGACATGCCTGCGGTGCCGGTGCGCAGGATGGCCTGGGCGGTTCCGAACTGCCACGACTCGAAAGCCAGCCCGGCGAGAGTCCCGCCGGCAATGACCAGAGTCACCGCCCAGAGGAAGGGGCGCCGCCGGCCCTTGTGATCACCGATCCAGCCGAGGGGGAGAGCGGCGAACGCGGCGAGCCGGGCGATTCCGAGAAGCAGGCTCATCTCTCCCTCGGTCAACCCCAGACCGGCGCGAGTGAACGGCAGCGTCGCCGCTGCCTGGGATTGGGCGAACCCCTGAACCACGCCCGCCGTCCAGATGATGAACACGATCCTTCGGTCGACCCGGCTGAAGCGATCCACCGGCAACAACGGGTCGAGGGTGCGTCGCATCCATGGAGCCACCAGCCGAGAGTAGAGCGGCGCGCGTGCGATCATCAGCACACTTCGGCTGATCCGCCGGGGAACCAAAGTGTTTGAGAACGTCGATTCCGCCGCGTACGCAATTCAGCTTCTGGTCGCTTTCGGCGCAGGAGTCATCTCCTTCGTCTCACCATGCGTGTTGCCGCTGCTTCCCGGGTACCTCTCGATGATGTCGGGCTACTCGGCCAGCCAACTCGAAACCGGTGACGTGTCGACCGGTCGGATGCTGCGGGTGATCCTCCTCTTCATCGCCGGGTTCACGGTCGTCTTCGTGGCGTTGGGGGTGGTGGCGACCGGGCTGAGGACGTTTCTGGTGCAAAACCTGGACACCTTCACACGTGTGGCCGGTCTGGTCATCGTGGTGTTCGGTCTGCTCATGGTGGCAATGGCAGTCTCCAACAGAGGGCTGTTGGCGTCTTTCAGTCAGGACCGGCGGGTGGATGTGAGGCCATCCCGTCTGGGCGGTTGGGCGCCACCGGTGATGGGAGCCGCCTTTGGATTCGCCTGGACGCCATGTATCGGGCCGGTGCTGACCGTGATCCTGGCCACGGCGTCGTTGCAGGAGACGCTGTTCGAGGGGATGGGGCTGTTGTTGGCCTACTCCCTGGGTCTCGGGATCCCGTTCCTGCTCGCCGGGCTCGGGTTGTTCAAGGTCTTCGGCAGACTCAAGCCACATCTTCGGACCATCAACATCGCCTCGGGTGTCCTGCTCGCCGGGTTCGGGGTGGTGCTCCTCACCGGAAACCTGAGTGTCATCTCGGGTTGGCTGTCCGATGTCTTCTTCTCGATACCGTGGCTCGAGGATTTGGCGGCGATCTGATGACTTTGAAAGAGCCGTTCCTGGCACCGACCGCTCCCGAGTTGATCTGGTTCACCGGATCTGATGCGATCCGCTTCCTCAACGATCTGATCAGTCAGGAGATCGGGGACGCCGAGCCGGGCTCAGTGAGACGTTCTCTCCTGTTGACGCCGCAGGGGAAGCTGGATCACATGTTTTGGGCGCTCCGCGGCCACGAAGAGGTGGGTCTGGTCGTGGACCGCGGCCATGGAGAGGCCCTGATGTCAACTCTGGGCCGGTACCGGATCAGAGTTGAGGTCGAGATCGAGCCTGCCGGAGAAGACATGTGGCTGGTGGTGGGGCCCTATCAACATGAAGAAGGGCGGTGGTCGGGGGACCGCTCGGCTCTCATCGCCGATGTGTCCTGGCCCACTGTCGCCCGCACCCTGGTGGTGGGGGAGAAGCCGGACCGGCCGGTGCTCGACGTCGAGTCATATGAGTTGCTTCGCATCGAGGCCGGTGAGCCCCTGATCGGGGTGGACGTGACCGATGCGACCATTCCTCAAGAGACCGGTCTGGTGGCCTCCACCGTGTCCTTCGACAAGGGCTGCTTTCTTGGTCAGGAGTTGGTGGCCCGTCTCGACAGCCGCGGGGGTCGGGTCAATCATCATCTTCGGATCTTGCGGTTCGATGCCGGGACGCCGGATCTGGGCAGCGAGATCATCAAGGCTGGCGAGTCGGTGGGGGTTCTCACCTCGGCGGCCCAAGGGGTCGGGCTCTCCAACCTGAGACGTGGGGTTGAGCCGGGCGATGTGGTGACGGTTGGTGAGACCCAGGCAGTGGTGGAAGCGGTTCCCCGGAGCGGCCCGAGTGACGATCAAGGAGGCTCAGGCCCGACGGTATAGCTGTGCCCGAGGGGGCTGGTCCACTGATACGTACCCGGTCTGAGTTGTGGGACCTTCCATCCTCGATGTCTGACCGTATGGTCGTGCCGGCACAGCGGTGCGAGGTTCGTCGGGGTGGTGGCTCCGCCCTGGGCCCATTCCCGGTTGTGGTCGATGTCGCAGTCGGTGGAGGGCATCCTGCATCCGGGGAAGACACAGGTGGGGTTGCGGGTTTGAACCTCGCGCTTCTGAGTGGTGGTGGGTCGGCGCCGGGTAGTCCCGTTGTGGACGACGGCTCCTGTTTCAGGGTCGGTGATCGTGTATCGCCATTCGGCGTCGGTCTGCTCGCCGGCCACCTGCCGGGCGATGTCGGCGGTGACCGGCCCGAACCCGGCCAGCTCGCCGGGAGCCTCGGCCAAACCGGCCAGCGTGGTGAGATCAACCCGAAGCTCCACCCCACCAAGGGTCCGGTCGACGGTGTGCATCTGGTATCGGCCGTTGAGCAGATCCAGGAACACGTCGGCGCGGATCTGGTCCATGCTGCGCGGGTCGTTCTTGGCGCGTGCCGCTCGGGCCAACCGGTTGATTCGCCGCATGGCGGCATGGGTGTCGGCCGCCGGCAACTGCATCCCATAGAGACCTGCGGTGCCGTCATCGTTGGCTTCGACCGCCACCAACCTCTCCTTCAATCCCTGCTCATAGCGATGCTTGGCCGATTCGGGATCGACGCTGATGCACAGTCGTTGGATCCGGGCTCGCAACTGACCGGTGGTCTGGGTCGAAGCCCGCTCGAGTGCCTGATCGGCCACTTGTCGTGCCAGTTCGGAATCGAGATGCAAGGTCTGGTTGACGATCACCCGTGCCCTCGGAAGATCGATCAGCCCAACGTCGAGAGCCTGCCAAACCTGGGGGAGTCGCTGACAGAGATCCCGGGCCAACCCAAGTTGAGATTCAGCAGCACGCCGGGTCCAAACCAGACACGCCCGGATCTCAGAAGCTGCCGAGTCCTCGATCTCGGCCAGGTCACAACCCTCAGAGCTCAACTCCTCGCCTACCGCCTCGGCCACGGCGAGCATGTCCGCGTACATCTCGGCCTGATCGTGGGCCACTTGCCTGGCGCGCGCCTGCAGCAGATCGATTCGGTCATACCCCTTCAGGCGGTCCCGGTCAACCGCGGCCAACACGGCAGCCAACTCGGGACCAGGCTTTAGTTCAGCCAAACCCACCGGAAGCCTCTCACCCTCGAACATACGTTCGATCCTACAAGCAGCCCGAGACAGATTCCATACCCTTGACCCGGCCGATAAGAAATTCTCTTGGAGCGCGTCACACGAATCGAGCGGTGTGGCGAGTGACTCCTGAATGAGCGCGAACCAGCGGCCGGCCTTGCCTGACCGACCCGATGACCTGGTGCTGAGCTCCGGTGGCCATCCCAGTTTTTCCTCCTTCTACGCCTCTGAGATGCGCTCCGTGGTTGGGCTGGCCTATGCGCTGAGCGGCGATCGTGCAACCGCGGAGGACCTGGCACAGGAAGCCTTCTCAGCGGCCTATTCCAGGTGGGATCGCATAGGCGGATACGACAATCCTGGCGCCTTCGTGCGTCGGGTGGTAGCCAACCGGTCAGTCTCACTGTTTCGACGACAGCTTCGAGAGACAAGAGCATTGGTCCGCGTCTTCAACGAGAGGCCACCACCGAACGAGCCGGAACTTCCCTCTCCGGCCGCGGAACTATGGGCCGCGGTCCGAACGCTCCCGCGGCGTCAGGCTCAAGTAGTAGCTCTCCACTATCTGGACGGCGTTTCCCTTTCTGAAGTCGGCTCGATCCTCGGGGTTTCCAAGGAGTCGGCCAACACCCATCTGCGGCGAGCGCGAAAGAGACTCGCTGAACTATTGGCGCATCTGGAGGAGACATGATCGACCTCGATAGACACCTCGACCTCGGTTCCCGGCAGCTCAAGTCTCATGTCGCTGCCTTCCCCACTCCCACGTTTCGAGAGCCCAAACCAGCATCGAGGCTGCGGGCGGGACTGGCCGCGGCCGCTGTCACCGTGGCAGTCATCCTGCCGGTAGCAGGGTTTCTCGGGTCAGGTCAGCCGGCGACCACCGGAACCGAGACAACTCAGCCGACCCCGGTCGACACCGACTTCGAGGTGATCGTCGGCGAGTTCACGAAAGCGGAGGCCGTCGCAGGGTTCTCCGAGCCGCGCGACTTCGTCGAGGGGGCCGGGTTGACCGGCTTCGGGATGGTGGCGGTGGGTCATCACACCGAGTTGGACAGCCGGCCAAAGGCATGGGTCGCCCCGGATGACGGCATCTGGTCGGCCATCGACCTTTCCTCGGTCGACCTCACCGGGGTCGAATTGTTCCTCGATGTCAAGGAGATAGATGGACAACTCGCGATTCTTGCGCTCGACATTCTGGAGTACGACGGTGACCCGTCCTCACGACGTCTGATGCTCTACAAGTCGGCCGACCTGACGTCCTGGACAATCAAGGAGCTCACCGGCATCGAGGCATTCGCCCTCGGATTCACCAACGTGACCGGCATAACAACTGGCGATGCGTATTCCCTCCAGAGTGTGACTCGGTTTGGGACGGAGATGGTCGCCATCGGAGTGCCGGCGGGGGCGGATGCCAATACCGTGATTCGAAGCGTCGACGGCGGGCAAACCTGGGCACCGATCCTTGGTCCGGTTGTGGCTGGCTTGCCAGATGAGCTCGAATCTGTAGCAGCGTCGGCTACCGGTGTCGTCGCGGTAGGTATGGAACGGGTGATGGCCGAAAGCGAGGAAGACGCCGGCACCGCAAGCAGGGTCGACGAAGTCTCTAGGGCAATCATCGTCTGGAGCGCCGACCGAACGAACTGGGATCGGGCCGCCCTCGACTTGGGTGACGCGGCTGAGTCCAGGATGGTCGACGTCATCAGCATCGATGGTGGATTCCTCGCCCGAGGGTCCCTTTCCGATACCGCCGGGAACACGTTGTGGGCACTCTGGGCTTCCAACACCGGTGCGAGCTGGGAGCGCGTGAGTATTCCCGAGATCGAAGGCTCATACGGTCACTTGGACTTCAACAGCGGAATTCTCACCCACTTCGCATCACCTTCCCTCGAGGACAACAGTGATCGGACCGGGGCGATCGAGATCTGGCAAGGAACGATCGGGGTATCAGACCGGCCTCAGTCGTAGCTATCAAGGAGAGCATCTGGTCACTACCGATCGCAGCGTCCCTGATCTGCAACTGGATCTTTCCGGAAACCCCCCAGCGTCACCTGGCGTTGAAACGGCGTGAGCGAGTCACAACCGCCCCCACAGCAGCGTTTCCGTGAAGGGTTCCTCGCAACTGCGCTCATCCTGGCCGCCTGCTCCTCGGCGCCGGAGGAGACCGACATCGACTCAATGTCCACGACCTCGACCACCACAAATGTCGTCGGGACGGAGACGACTATCACGCCGGTTGACGAAACTCCGAGCCAAACGCCGGCCGAAGCGAGTCGTGACGGGGTGGTTCCCGAATTGGCGGCCCTTCCTTACTCGCTGAGGGTTGAGGCACGGTCCGAGGTGCCCACGGATGAAGGCACCTGGATCTTGGCCGTGCCGACTCCGGAGTTAACGGCGTTGGTGTCGGAAGACGGGTGCGGGTTCGGCAATCTCGAAGGCGCCTACCCGACCGAGGTCATTTGTGCCGTCGAATACGGGGAGATCCTGCTGGCGGACGGCGAGGGGCAGGTCGTCCGTGCCTTCCCGATGCCGGGAGCGATCCCCGGTTGGATACACGTGACGGAAGAGTCGGTGCACGGCGGGCGGATCGGCGATGGAGCCCTCCCCAATTCGACCCTGTTCCGTATCGACCGGCAGTCGCTGGAGGCGACGGTGGTCGTGATCCTCAGCCACCCGGATGACGCCCCAGAGTGGCTTCCGACCTGGCACGTCGCCAGCTCGGAGCAAGTGACCACACATGACGCCTTGGTCGGCTTCGCCCCTGAGATGAGCGGAACCAAGGTGACGTCGTGGGTCGGTGATGTCGTGGTTGACATCGAAGGCATCGACGGGATCATCGATCAGGTCGCTGGCTGAGTCAGTGGTGCCGGAGGCGGGACTCGAACCCGCATGCCACTAGGACACGGCATTTTGAGTGCCGCGCGTATACCAATTCCGCCACTCCGGCT
>DASWKK010000181.1:0-10680 GCA_036396655.1 Acidimicrobiia bacterium | reverse complement strand
GGCAAGGACCCGGCCATCGTTTTCGACGACGTCGACCCTTCGCGAGCAGCCGAGGGAGTTGTCTGGGCCTCGTTCCTCAACGCAGGGCAGGTGTGCACCTCGACCGAGAGGGTTTATGTCCATCGCTCCCGTTACGACGAGTTCGTGGCGCATGCGGTCAAGCTGGCCGACTCGATCCGTGTCGGTGACCCGTTCGACGAATCGACCCAGGTTGGCCCGATGCGAAGCGAGAAGAGACGGCGTGGGGTCATCGAGATGGTGGAGCGAGCGATCCAGCAAGGGGCTGAGGTGGTGGCGGGCGGCAACACCATCGACCGGCCCGGCTTCTTCATGCGCCCAACCGTGGTCACCGGGGTCGATCACGGGATGGACCTGATGAAGGACGAGACGTTTGGCCCGGTGATGCCGGTGATGGCCTTCGACGACGACGACATGGCTTTCGAGCTGGCTGCCGACACCCCCTACGGGCTGGGCGCCAGCGTGTACACCGCCAGCCCCGCTCGGGTCGAAAGGGCATATCGTGAGCTTCGTGTGGGTACGGTCTGGGTCAACGACCCGGTCGTCGACAACCTGGCCGCGCCATTCGGCGGGGTGCGGGCGAGTGGTGATGCAAGGGAGTTGGGTGTCGAGGCACTCGACAGCTTCACAACCCAGCGGCATGTGCACTGGAACCTGGAGCTGGTGCCCAAGCCGTGGTGGTTCCGAGAGGAGTGAGAGGATGAGTCTCCAGGGAGATGAAACAAAGAAATGGTTCGAGCGGGGTCGGAAGGTCCTGGTCAACGGAGTCTCCAGCCAGTTTCGCTACTGGGGCGACGACGACACCATCGTCATCGACCACGGTGAGGGCGGCCATCTCATCGATATGGACGGCAAGCGCTACATCGACTACCAGCTCGGGTTTGGCCCGATCATCCTGGGTCATGGAGACCCAACGGTTTCCCAGGCGGTGGCGGAGACGGCGAGTCAGGCGACGAGCTTCGCCATGACCCAGCGTCGTGAGATCGAGGCGGCCGAGAAGGTGATGAGCGCCTTGGAATGGCCCGACGCGATGCGCTTCTCGAACACCGGCACCGAAGCGACGATGCATGCGATCCGCCTCGCCCGCGGTCTGACCGGGCGCGACATCGTGATCAAGTTTGAAGGTCAATACCACGGCATGCACGACTACGTGCTTTTCTCGACGGCAGGGGTCCCGGTGAGCGGTCTAGGTTCCAGATTCCGCCCGATCGCGTTGCAATCGAGCTCCGGCATCCCCGAGGCGATCAGGTCACTGGTGCGCACCCTGCCCTTCAACGACTTCGAGATGGCGCAGCGCGCTTTCAAGGACGAGGGCCAGCGGATCGCAGCTGTCATCGTCGAACCGATGCTTGGCAACGCATTCGGGATAATGCCCCTGCCGGGTTTCCTCGAGGGCTTGAGGTCGCTCTGTGACGACAACGGGTCGTTGCTCATCTTCGACGAGGTCAAGACCGGATTCCGGGTCGCCTACGGCGGGGCCTGCGAGTGCTTCGGTGTCACTCCTGACATAGGCACCTACGCCAAGGCCATGGGCAACGGATTCCCGGTGGCGGCCATCGCCATGACCGACGCAGTGGCTGACGGCTGGCGCGCCTCGGGGATCGCCCAGGCCGGCACCTACTCGGGCAACGGGATTGCAGTCGCGGCCGCAGGGGCGACGATCGATCGGCTCGCCACCGGCGAGCCCCACGCCCAGATCGAGAAGGTGGGCCGGGCGCTGATGGAGGGTATCGACGGTGTCCTCGCCGACCGTGGCGTAGAGGGCAAGGTCACCGGCCATCCTTCGATGTTCTCCGTCTTCCTCGGTGAAGGCGACCTCCATGAGTTCCGAGACACCTCAAAGCACAATGAGGAGCTCTACGAGGATGTCCTCTTCGCCATGATCAGCAGGGGAGTGATGCCCTGTCCCGACGCGCTCGAGCCATGGTTCGTGTGCGCCGCCCACACCGATGACGACGTCGCCACCACCCTCCAGGTGTTCGACGAGTCGCTGGCGGAGGCTCTCGGCTGAGCAATATCCGAAAGGCTGAGGCGGCGGACTTCGCCGAGCTGTTGACGCTCTGCGAGGAGTTCTGTCTCATCGACGGTCACCCATTTGACCGGGAGCGGGTCACCTCCGCTCTCGAGCCACTCCTCGCCGACGACACACATGGCGAGGTGTGGGTGGTAGCGGGGGAAGATGGCCTGGACGGCTACGCCGTGATCACCTGGGGCTACAGCATCGAATCCGGCGGGCACGACGTCCTGCTGGACGAGATCTATCTGGTCGAGCCCGGGACCGGGACCGGGTCGGTGTTGCTCGACCGCCTCATCGCCAGAGCCAGGGAGCGCGGCGCAGCCGCGATCTTCCTCGAGACCGAGATGTCGAACACCGCGGCGCGAAGGTTTTACAGCCGTCACGGGTTCTCGGTCGACGATTCGGTCTGGATGCACCTCGATCTCACCCGATCTAAGGATGGATCGACTCGGGCGTAACAAATGCGGGTGGGGCGGCGTCATTGCGGTGAGATGAGCCTTCCAGAACGAGGCATGCGAGAACGGGTGTGGCCGGGTTCAACGACATTGAGGGCTTCTACCGGCTCCATTCCGATTCGGTTTACTCCTATCTCGTCTCACTGTGTCGCGATCGATCCCGGGCGGAGGACCTGATGCAAGACACCTTTGTCAGGGCTACGCGGGCGCTGGGCGGGTATAGAGGGGGCAGCCCCAAGGCCTGGCTGTTTTCTATAGCCCGGACCGTGTTCCTCGACGACACTCGACGTCGGGCCCGACGCCCGGTGCTGGTTATGGAGCAGGATTCCGCCGCAGCGCCGATCTCCGATCCGGTGGAGCAGGACGCTATCGAGCGCGCCCTGGGCCAACTTCCCGAAAGGCAACGGACCGCGCTCCTCCTCTCCGACCGGGTCGGGCTCACCGGGTCGGAGATAGCCGCGGCCCTCGGCATCAGCGAAGGTGCGGCTCGGGTGCTGGTCCATCGAGCAAGACAGGGGTTCCGGGTGGCCTACGAAGAGGACTCGAGATGAGCCATGAAGAGATCCAGGAACTGTTGGAGGGTTACGTCGATGAGACCCTCAACCGGGAGAGCCGTCGTCAAGTCGAAGCACACCTCGCCGACTGTGAGGAGTGCCGAGCAATTCTCGGGGGTATTCCGCCGGTCGAGTTGGGCGATGTCGCCGCCATGTGGGACGAGCGCGCCATGCGACGAGCCATTCGACGCTCGATGCTGCGGGTGGCCGCTGACGTCTTGCTGCTCCTGTTCGTCGCATGGGTGGCGGCATGGATGCTGTCCCTGCTGATCGTCCAGCCGTTCATCCTGAATCGGGGGGACCGGGCGGTGGCGGCCACTATCGCCACTGTCGACGTCGCCATCATGCTGAACCCAGGCGCCACCGTTGAGGAGTACTCCTATCGGAGCGGTATGGCGGCGAGGTTCACCGAGATCGACCTCGCCCTACCGGTGGGGAGCGCCATGAAATCTCTCGGCACCATCGACTCCAGGATCGGGCTCTTCGGCTTCGGTGACCTCGAAGGAGGACGCCTGTTTCCAATTCTCGATGACGCCCCTGATCGGGGTGGAGGCGAAGAGCGTCTCGGAGCGGTGGGAGCCGGCACGGTGGCAACGGTCGATCTGTGGTTCGAACCGACGTTGGACCCCGCCGCTGCCCAGGCAATCGTCGACTCGGAGGCTGATGTCAGCGTTGTGTGGGCTGGATTCGAGGTGGCCGGCGAGGAGGGATCCGATTTGGCGCCGGGCGGCATCCTCGGTTACGGGACCTGCGGGAGTTTCCCGATGACGGTCTCGGATGCCGCGGGTTCCAGCGGAGGCGGCTCTGGCACAGCGCTTGGAGGGTCGGCGTCTGTCACCGATGCGCTCGACGAGACCCGCCGAGCGATCGGGAGCTTGTCAGAGCATCCCGATCTGCTCGCCGGTCTGGGAGCTTCGGTCGATGATGCCTCCGGCGCCCTGGCGCGTCTCGAACAGCCGGAAGTGGCCCAATTGGTGGTGACCGGGCCTACTCCCGAATTGATTCGCTTCATCGACGAGGCGGAGCCGGAGGCGGTTTCCATCATCGAAATCGAGTTCATCAACTGGTCGCAACCGCCGTGTGGGAGGTGACAGTTTGCCCGTCTACGAGACAATCAAGTTGAACCGGAGAGTGATTTGGGTCGGGATCATCCTCGGATATGTCGTCGCCGCAATGCTGGCGGGCATTCGCATCGCCAACACCGAGAACACCACAGGCGAGCTGCTGGGCTCGGTGGCGCTCGGCGTGGCCGCGGCGCTGGCGCCAACGATGGCTTTGCTCTCATTGGATCGACGACCGGGGCTTCTACCGGCGGCATCACTGGCCGCGATTCTCATGGGGGTCGTCGACTTGACCTTGCTGCCGCTCTGGTTCGTCCTGGCTCTGATCTGGGCGTGGGCGCACAATCGGAGACCGGTCACAGCCGAGGTCTCGCGGCGCCTGTGGTGGGGACGTGCTGCGATGGGGTTCGGAGTCGTCCTCAGCGTCTTCGTCCTCTTCGTGCATCTCGACCCGTATTGCACCGAGACGATGGCCGACGGGACGGTGCGGCAGACCGATCCGGCTGACCAGGGCATGAGCTCGGGGTGGCGTTTCGGCTCCACCATTTCGCAGGTCACCGAGACCAGCCAGTCGGGTGTCGAAGGGCCCGTTTCCTCATACTGCACCTCGGACCAGGTCGTATGGGGTGAAGCGTTGGCCTCGCTGTTGATCAGCCTCGCAGTCTTCGGTGCAGCGCTTCGTTGGCCGGTCAACTCTCCTCGCCCGTTGACGGCACCAGGCCCTATTGGTTCACCTAACGTGAGGTGATGATTCGCGTTGCCATTTCCGGGGCCGGGGGGAAGCTGGCCACTCCCATCGCCGAGGCGGTTCGCGCGTCAGGAGACCTCGAGCTGTCCGCCCTCTACAACCCCAACCGCGCCGGGTCCACCATGCACGGTCTCACCATCGTCGGCTCGGCGACGGAGGTCGATGCGGACGTCATCGTCGAGACGGCGCACCCCGACGTGGTCTTTGCCAATCTCGAGCAATGGCGTGCCCGCGACCGACCATCCGTGGTGGGGACCTCGGGATTCACTCCGGCAAGACTCGAGATGCTGCGAGATCTCTGGGGAAGCGAGGGGCCGCCAGTCCTGGTTGTTCCCAACTTCTCGATTGGCGCAGTGTTGATGATGCGGTTCGCGGCCGAGGCGGCCTCCCATTTCGAGGCGGTCGAGGTCATCGAGCGGCATCACTCGACCAAACCCGACGCCCCCTCGGGCACCGCTCTGGCCACCGCGATCGGCATCGCCGCCGGCGGTGGCTCATCGGCAGAGGGGTCGGCCGAGCTGGTGACCGGGGCCAGGGGCGCCGAAGTCGAAGGGGTGCGGGTCCATGCCCTCCGTCTTCCCGGCTTGATCTCACAACAGGAAGTGGCGCTGTCCAATGAGGGAGAGGTCCTCTCCATCGAGCACCTCTCGACCAGCTATCAGTCGTTTGCCTCCGGGGCCTTGATCGCCATACGACGGATCGGCGACCTGTCCCCCGGAGTCCATCTGGGTCTCGACGCGGTGCTCTGATCCGTGCCGGAGCCGTTGGGAACCCCCCTCGCCTTCGCTGCGCTCAGTCGGTCCCCCCTTCGGTGAAGGGGGGACAACCCTCGTCAGGCCGGTCCGGGGTTGTCCCCGTGCCGGAGCCGTTGTTCCCCCTCGCCTTCGCTGCGCTCAGTCGGTCCCCCCTTCGGTGAAAGGGGACAACCCTCGTCAGGCCGGTCCGGCGTTGTTCCCCCTCGCCTTCGCTACGCTCAGTCGGTCCTCGTCAGGCCGGTCCGGGGCTGTCCCCCTGCGGAGCGGGGGGACCGCCCGACCGTTGGTCGGGCGAGGGGGGTGCGGCCTCGCTCCCGCTCACAGACCCTGCGGCATGCTTCCTGACGGGAGCTCAGGGAAGAACGAATAGACGCGTTCGCCGGTGAACAACCTGGCTCGAGGGTCCCAGGGGAAGAAGATGACATTACGCCACGCCATCTTCTCGCCGGTCGGTTCCACCGCGAGCCACGGTGCGGTGAAAGTGCCGTTGACCACAGCCTCCTCGCACACTCCCTGGGGCCCGACGACGATGCTGGTCAGGGCGAAATCGATGTCGGGAAAGGCCGCCAGCAACTCGAGGTAGAAGCGAGTCGCCCCTTCGTGCCCCTCCCAGCGATGACCGGTCTGCACCAACTCGTAGACACAGTCGTCGGTGAGAGTGGCCATCAAACCGGCGATGTCTCTCGCATCCTCGGCCAGAGAGTGAGCCTTCCACAGCTCCCTCACCTCCAGGTAGTCGTCGGGGGTCTGGGCGAGCAGGTCGCGGACATGGGGTCGCTTGTCGATCGATTCCTGGATAAGAGCATTGGTCACGGCTGGGTTCCTCCCTGGGTTCGCAGGCTACCGGTTCAGAAAACGAGCACCGTGGCCAGTCCGACCAGCAGGCAGTAGCAGGCGAACGGGATGAGGCCGACCCGAGCCAGTGCCTTCAGGAGGATGGCGATGGCGAAGTAGCCCGAGACTGCGGCAGCGGCCACCCCCACCAGCAGACCAGGGCCGAATTCGGCGGTATCGGAGATCATGAGCATCTCGAGTATGCCTCCCCCGGCGATTGCCGGGATGCCCAGGAGGAATGAGAATCGAGCCGCCTCCGTGGGCTCGAAGCGACGGCCGTTCCCTACGGAGATGGTCGCGCCCGAGCGCGAGATCCCCGGAATGAGGGCGAGGGCCTGGCCGATACCGATGAGAACAGCGTCGGGGATCTTCAGGTCAGCGATCTGGCGCCGGCCGTTGGCGAGGGACTGGCCAACGAACAACACCAGACCAGTTGCCATCAATGCCCAACCGACGTTGACGACGGTGGTCTGGAATCTGTTGATCTCCCCGGCGAGGGGAAGACCGACCAGAGCGGGGATGGTTCCTATTGCCACCATCAATCCGACTTTGCGCCCCTCGGGATCGGTGCGGAACCGGACCAGACGGCCGATGTCCTCCCTGAAGTAGATGAGAACGGCCAACAGGGTTCCCAGATGGAGGACCGCGGTGACCGCCAACGAAGGAGGCTCGACGTCGAAGCCGAACTCGTTGAGGAATGCCGGGATGATGACCAGGTGTCCCGATGAGGAGATCGGGAGGAATTCGGACAGACCCTGGATCAGGCCCCAGACGAAGGCGGTGAGCACGCCGGCACGGTAATGGTCACCTCGACGCAATCATCACCGCGGCCCGTCCCTCGGCGACGGCCCTGGCCACTTCCCCTGCCGTATCGGGCGGCACCGCGATCATTCCCAGGCCAGAGCCCAGGGGGTCTTCGCTGGCGGGGGTGACCACCACTCCTTCGATGACCTCGGTTCCGTCCAACAACACCAGGCGAGCGGAGTCGCCGGCCTGCGCGCTCCGGGGCAGGGCCAGCTCGATCGCCCACCAATTCGAGGGCACCAGCTCTTGGGAGTCGCCAACGTCCGTTGCCAGGACGGGATCACCGGCGCGGATCGGGCGGAGGGCGGTCTGCCCCAACTCGACCGGGGTCAGCGATCCGGTCGGCATCGGCCTGGTCTCGGTGTTGGTGTGATCGACGACGGTGCCGGCGGCGATGTCTTCGATGGCGAATGCGTGAGAGGTCGAGGGCGCGGGGCGAATCTCGATCCACACCGCGGCCGCCGCGATCAGGAGCGCGGCGATCCATCGTGCCCAGGGAGGAGATTGGAGCCAGATCACATTGTCAAGGTACGAATATCGGCGTCGGCAGGGAAGGGGACTGGCTGGCCCGAGTTTGAGGCTCACCAGATCGGGTAAATGAAGGGGTGAGGTCACTGGATCTGTGCCACACCCGCGGACGTCGGTCGTGGCGTCCATTGATGACGGTCCACGTGATCACATCCCGTCTACCAGGAGGAGCCCATGAGCGAAAAGAAGCGTCATATCGAGGAAACCACCGTCGAGTCCGGTCACAAGTTGAGGTCGACGATGATCCTGCTGGTGCTGGCTGCGGCCACTTTCGGTATCTGGTACATGCTCAGCGATCGAGACTGAGGGCCCGGGAGACGTCAGTCAGAGGACTTGGTGCTGCTCTTCGACGAGCTGGCCCCGGCTGACGACGTCTCGGTCTTGGTCGACGGCTCGCTTTTCTTGGCCGGGGTCTCGCTCTTGCTGGACCCGTCGCCCTTGCTGGACCCGTCGCCCTTCCGGGAAGAGCTGGAACTGCGAGAGTCGGTGGTGTAGAAGCCCGATCCCTTGAACACCACGCCGCGAGCGTGGAACACCTTCTGCAGCTCGCCGCCGCAATCGGCGTGTTTGCGCAGAGGTTTCTCGGAGAACGACTGGAACGCCTCGAAAGTCTGACCACAGCCTTTGCAGGTGTATTCGTAGGTTGGCATGGTTGAATCTGACCGCTGGAGGGGGTGAACCGCGAAGTCTACAACCGGGGTGCCCGGTCTTCCATTCCTCCACGCCGCATATGATCGTCCGCGATGCCCATCGTCCTGGCCATACCTCTGACGTTGCTGGCCGCTTATCTCGTCGGAAGCATCGACTTCGCGGTGATCGTCGCCCGGATGCACGGAGTCGACATTCATCAAGCGGGTAGCGGCAATCCCGGCGCTTCGAATGTGCTTCGAACGTTGGGCAAGCGCCCGGCGGCGATGGTCTTCATCGGTGACACTCTGAAAGGGACGGTGGCTGCGGCTATGGGCATGGTGGCCTCGGGGGTGGTGAATCCCATGGTCCATTGGGCGTTCGCCGCCGGTCTCGCCGCGGTCATCGGTCATTGCTACCCGATCTTTCATCGATTCAAAGGCGGCAAAGGCGTTGCAACCGGTGGTGGAGTGCTCCTGTTCACCGTTCCAATCGCCGCACTGATCGAGATCGCGACCTGGGCTGTGGTGGTCCGATTGACCAAGACTGCCTCCATCGGCTCCATGGTGATCGTCGTCATCACGATTCCGCTGCTGATGTGGCAGGGTGTGGCAGGTCTCTCGTTGTTGTGGGCCGGTCTGATGATCGTGGTGGTGGTCTGGCGGCATCGCGGCAACATTCAGCGGATGGTCTCGGGAAGCGAGGAGAAGGTTCCAACATGAGCATCGAGGTCGCCGTCATCCCCGCTGCCGGGCGCGGCACCCGGATGAGACCGGCCACCCGTGTCGTGCCCAAGGCTCTGCTCACGGTGATCGACCGACCGGCCATCCAGTTCGCGGTTGAAGAGGCGGCGAGGGCCGGGGCGAAAGAGGCGGTGGTGGTGGTCGATTTCGACGCCGGTCACCTGATCGCCCAGCACTTCAGCCTCGAGGGCCCTCTGCCCGGACTGGAGGACATTCGGATTCGGCCCGTGGTCCAGGAGGAGCCACTCGGGTTGGGGCATGCGGTGAACGAGGCGTCTCACATGGTTGGTGACCGACCCTTCTTCTGTCTCCTCTCCGACAACATCGTTCGTCCCGGTCATGATGTCCTTGTCCCCCTGGCAGAAGGAAGTCGTGACGGCACGGAGTCGGTGATGTGTCTCTACGAGTACGGCGAGGAGTTCCTCGACAAATACGGGTTCGTGATCCCGGCCTCGGAGATCGAGGACTCGTACCTGGATCTCTCGGGATCGATAGAGAAACCGGGCAAGGATCGAGCTCCATCCCGGCTCGGTCTGGTCGGGCGCTATCTGTTCACGGCAGAGGTGTTCGACATCCTCGGGCGGCTCGATCCGGGGTACGGCGGCGAAATCCAGCTCACGGATGCGATCAACGAGCTGGGGGCGAGTGGTCGGCTCCGCGGCTATGTCACCGCCGTGGACCTGCTCGATGTGGGCACACCGATCGGGCTGCTCGAAGCGTCGGTGGAGTTGGGGGAGCACGAGTACGGCGAGGAGTTCACATCCTGGCTCCAGGAACGAGGCAGATGAGGACTCTCGAGTCGGCGCGTTCGGAGGTTCTCTCGTCGGTAGAGCTGCTCGACTCCGAGCAGGTCCCGATATGGGAGGCCGATGGTCGCATCCTCGCCGACGACGTGTTCGCCCCCGACGACGTTCCCCCCTTCCCGAACTCGGCCATGGACGGGTTTGCTGTCCGCTCTCTCGATGTCGGTTCCCCCGGGTCGATTCTGGAAGTGCTCGGCGACCTGCCTGCCGGGACCGTCACCGAGGTGGAGATCGGCCCGGGAGAGGCGCTCAAGATCATGACCGGTGCTCCCATGCCCGCAGGTGCCGACACCGTGGTCAAAGTGGAGGACACCACCAGCGACGGTTCGAAGGTGGTGATCAACACTGCCGTCGAAGCAGGCACCTCCGTTCGACCCGCAGGCGGAGATGTGGTCAGGGGCCAGCTGGTCTTCGCCAAAGGGACGCGGCTGACACCGATGCATGTCGGCGTTCTGGCCACGATCGGTCTCGCACATCCCGAAGTAGCCCAGCGCCCCAAGGTTGCGTTCATGTCCACCGGCGACGAGTTGGCCCCGCCAGAGACGGCACAGCTGGGTCCGGGCGCCATCCGCGACTCGAATCGTCCCATGCTGAAGGCGCTGTTGGAAGAAACCGGTGTCGATCTGATCGACCTGGGAACCGTGCCCGACGATCCCAGGTTGCTCCGCGGCGCCCTCGAGCAGGGCTCGACGGCAGACTTCCTGGTGTCAACCGGAGGTGTGTCGATGGGTGA
>DASWKK010000180.1:0-28039 GCA_036396655.1 Acidimicrobiia bacterium | reverse complement strand
TTCTTCCGGCAGACGGAGGCACAAACCAGAAAGGAACAGTTGTGGCTGCAGTCACAATGAAGCAACTCTTGGAGGCTGGGGTCCACTTCGGGCATCAGACCCGTCGCTGGAATCCCAAGATGCGTCCCTATATCTACGGGGAGCGCAACGGGATCCACATCATGGACCTTCGCCAAACCGTCGAGCAGGTGGCCGAGGCCGCCGGGTATGTCCGCGATCTCGTGGCCGACGGTGGATCGGTCCTCTTCGTCGGCACCAAAAAGCAGGCTCAGTCGGCTGTGGCCGAGCATGCCATCCGGTCAGGGATGCCATTTGTCAACTATCGCTGGTTGGGCGGGATGCTGACCAACTTCGCCACGATCCAAAAGCGCATCTTCTACATGCGAGAGCTGCGTCGGCTCGAGGCCAGCGGTGAGATCAACGCGCTGCCCAAAAAGGAACGTCTCAAGCTGCGCCGTGAGTTGACCAAGCTGGAGCAGAACCTAGGCGGAGTCGTTGACCTGCAGCGAACCCCCGACGCGGTGTTCATCGTCGATGTCAACACCGAGGCGACTGCAATGACCGAGGCGGCCCGTCTGGGTCTTCCTGTCATCGCCCTCGTCGATTCCAACAGCGACCCCGACCTCGTCGACTATGTCATCGCCGGCAATGACGACGCGATCCGGGCCGCCGACCTCATCGCAGGCGCCATTGCGGACGCAGCCATCGAAGGACGCAACCTGTCAAGGAACAAGGCGGCCAAGGGCGACGAGGAGGAAGTGCCCGTCACCCCCCGGCCGGAGCCAAAAGCCGCAGCCGAAGCGGAAACCGAGCCTCAGCCCGAGCCCGAAACTGAGCCACAGGCGGACACCAAAGCCGAGCCACAGCCCGAGCCCGAGGTGGGGGAGGCGGAAGGGCAGCCGGCAGATGCCTGACTTCAGCGTCAAGGAAATTCAGAAGCTCCGCCAGGATGCTGGTGTCGGGATGATGGACGCCAAGTCTGCGCTGACCGAGGCGGACGGAGACTTTGACAAGGCGTTGGAGCTCCTGCAAGAACGTGGTCTGCTCCAGGTCGCCAAACGCGCCGAGCGCACGGCTCACCACGGCACCATCGGGTACTACATCCACACTCAACAGGGCCGCCCCGTTGCCGGTGTGTTGGTCGACCTGGCGTGTGAGACCGACTTCGTGGCGAAGAGCACCGAGTTCATCGAGGTGGCCAACGACATCGCGCTGCATGTCTCCTGGGGCAAGCCGCTCTGGATCGACCGGAGCGAAGCCGACGAAACCGCTCTCACCGCGATGCGTGAGTCGTTCGTTGCCGAGGCGCGCGAGGAGGGGAAGCCGGACAATCTGATCGACAAGATCGTCGATGGCAAGATCGAGAAGTACCTCGCCGAGAGCAGCCTCACCGAGCAGGCCTTTGTCAACCCCGAGAAGTTCGACGGGACGATCGGCGAGTTCGTGTCCCAGCTCGCCGCCAAGATGGGTGAGAACATCTCGGTGCGCAAGGTGGCTCGCGTCGCGGTGGGCGAGTAGGAGGTGAAGTGAGCGAGCCTTCCATGAGAAGAGTGGTGCTCAAGCTCTCGGGCGAGGCCTTTGCCGACCCCGAGGTCGGTTATGGCATCGATCCTGAAACCGTGACCCGCGTCGCCCATGAGATCGCCGAGGCGCTCGCCACCGGAGTCGAGATCGCGGTGGTGGTCGGCGGGGGCAACATCTTCCGCGGTGTGTCCCAGGCTGCCAAAGGCATGGACCCGGCTTCAGCCGACTACATGGGGATGTTGGCCACGGTGATAAACGCTCTCGCCCTTCGAGATGCTCTCGAGAAAGCCGGGGTCGCCACCAGGGTGCAGAGCGCCATCACCATGCAGGAGCTCGCCGAGCCCTACATCCGTCTCCGGGCGATACGGCACCTCGAAAAGGGACGGGTTGTCATCTTTGCCGCCGGAACCGGCAATCCCTTCTTCACGACAGACACCACGGCGGCCCTTCGTGCGGTCGAGGTGGGTGCCGACGCCCTTTTGAAAGCGAGCAAGGTCGACGGTATCTACGACTCCGATCCGAAGGCCAACAGCGACGCCAACCGCATCGAGGATCTGTCATATATGGACTTCATCTCGCGGGAACTCAGGGTCATGGACACCACCGCCGTTACCATGTGCAAGGAGCATGGAGTGCCGATTGTCGTGTTCGAGATGATCACTCCTGGCAATATCGTCAAAGCAGTGAGCGGGGAAACGATCGGGACCGTGATCCACTGACGAGGAGAGACACGTGATCAGCGACCTCCTGACCGAGGCTGAGCACAAGATGGAGCTGGCCACCGAGCATGTGGCATCAGAGTTCTCAACGGTCCGCACCGGGCGGGCCAATCCTCAGCTCCTCCAGCGGATAACGGTCGAGTACTACGGCTCGCCGACCCCGCTCCAGCAGCTGGCATCGATCTCGGTTCCCGAGCCCCGGTTGTTGGTGGTGCAGCCATTCGACAAGTCCACCGTCTCCGACATCGACAGGGCGCTTCAGACCTCTGACCTCGGTCTGAATCCCTCCAACGATGGAAACGTGATCCGAATCGCCTTCCCGCCGTTGACCGAGGAGCGGCGCAAGGACCTGATCAAGGTTGTGAGGAACATGGCCGAGGAGGGCCGTGTTGCCGTGCGGAACATCCGTCGACACTCCAAGACCGACATGGAGGCGCTTCACGGTGAGATCTCCGACGACGATATCCGCCGGGGCGAGGACGAGCTTCAAAAGCTGACCGACCGCTTCGTGGATTCCATCGATCGGCTGCTCTCCCACAAGGAAGAGGAGCTCCTGGAGGTCTGATGGACGAGCAGACACCGAACCGGGATCAGGGCAAAGATGACGGTCCCCCCGATGCTTCCCCGGAGGAGGACCAGTCGGACGGAGCCGACGTCTTCTCGCTGCCGTCCGCTCCGAAGGGAGGGAACGAGCCGGACCCCGACGATGCCGTCGCCTTCGCCGAACAGGAGGCATTCGGCCCGCGCAATCTCGACGACTACTCGTCCGACGAGTACACCGGTTCCACCACCCAGGAGTATCAAGGTTTGGCTGAGGAGGTGAGCCGGGCAGCAGAGGAGCAGTGGCAACAACAGGCGGTGTCGGCCACGGTCCCGGGCGTCGGCAGCGGGCTGGTGGGGTTTGACGACGTGACCGGGGCGATCAGCAGCACCGAAGAGGACTATGAAGCCAGCGAGCAGGCGCTGAGCAGCGATCTGGCAATGCGGGTGGCCTCGGCTCTCGTGGTCTTCGGGCTGTTCCTGGGCAGTCTGCTGCTTGGCGGATGGTGGTTCACCGCATTCGTGATCATGGTCATGGTCGTCGGCGCCGGAGAGTTCTACGCGACGGTCCGCACCGACGAGTACCGGCCGCTGGCTCTGTTCGGACTGTTGGGTGTGGTGTTCATGGGTCTGGGAGCGCACATGTCGGGCGCGGTTGCCATTGCGGGTTGGGCTGCCGTCTTTGCCGTTGTCACCATCCTTTTCTTGGCCGTGACCCCGCGCCGCCAGCCTCTCGAGGACGCTGCGGTGACGATCGGTGGAATGGCCTGGGTCGGGCTGCTCGCCTTCGCCATTCTCATCGCCTCCGGTCCCCAGCCAGTGGCCTTCATCCTCTTCTTCGTCGTGGTGGTCGCAGCCAACGACATCGGGGCGTTCTTCGTCGGACGCGCCTTCGGGAGCCACATGTTGGCGCCCCGGATCTCACCGAAGAAGACTTGGGAAGGGTTCTTCGGGGGTCTGGTCATCGGGGCGGTGGTCGCCTCGGTGCTGGTCACCTTCCCGTCCTGGGAGACCATCGGCATCGCCAAAGGCCTTGTCGCCGCAGCCATGGTCGGCGTGGTGAGCCCGATTGGCGACGCCGCCGAGTCGATGGTCAAACGCTCGCTCGGGGTCAAGGACATGGGATCGGTGCTGCCCGGCCATGGTGGGATCCTCGACCGGATCGACGGTCTGTTGTTCGCGGTCCCCGCCATCTACTACCTATTCCGGGGTTTCGGGCTGCTGTGACTCAGGACGTGGTCGTCCTCGGGGCGACCGGATCGATCGGCACGCAAACCTTGGAGGTAGTGGCCAAACTCGGTGTCGGCGTCATAGCTCTGGCTGCCAGGTCGCCGTCGGACAAGTTCGCCGCTCTTGCTGCTGAGCATCCCTCGGCCCGGGTGATCGTGGCCGGCGGCTCATCCGAGGAACGAGACGACTTCCGCAGACACGTTGGACGTTCTGTCGAGTTCGGATCTGACGCGGTGACCGATGCCGCCCGGATCTCCGGTGTCACCGTGGTCAACGGAATCGTCGGCGCGGCAGGGCTTCGAGCCACCGTGGCCGCTCTGGAGACCGGTAACCGGGTGGCCCTGGCCAACAAGGAGAGCCTGGTGGCCGGGGGGCCGGTGGTGATCAAGGCCCAGAGCGAACATGGTGGCCGGTTGATACCGGTTGACAGTGAGCACTCGGCGTTGTTCCAGTGCCTGGTGGGGGAAGATGAGAAGTCGGTCTCCCGACTGATTCTCACCGCGTCCGGAGGCCCGTTCCGGGGGCGATCTCGCGAGTCGCTCGCCGAGGTCACTCCCGAGGAAGCGTTGGGTCACCCCACCTGGGACATGGGCCGCAGGATCAGCGTCGATTCCGCCACCTTGTTCAACAAGGGGTTGGAGGTGATCGAGGCCCATTACCTGTTCGGTGTCGACTACGACCGGATCGAGGTGGTGGTCCACCCTCAGTCGATCGTGCATTCCGCGGTCGAGTTCGTCGACGGCTCATGGAAAGCCCACCTCGGGCCTCCCGACATGCGGATACCGATCCAGTACGCCCTCACCTATCCGGACCGGATGGAGTCGCCGGTCGCGCCATTTGCCCTCTCGGGGCTGAGTCTCGGCTTCGAAGAGCCTGACAGATCGGTGTTTCCTGCCCTCGACATCGCGTTCCGAGCCGGCGAGCGGGGCGGCTCGTCGCCGGCGGTGCTGAATGCGGCCGATGAGGTCGCCGTTGAGGCATTCCTGCAGCACAGGTTGGGGTTCCTCGGGATTGCCGATGTGGTCTCCTCTACCCTGACCGCAGTGCCCTGGCGGCCGGTAGATACTGTCGACGATGTCCTCGAAGCCGATCGTGAAGCCCGGGAAACCGCGGCATCCTTGATCGCCGGCGCCTGCTGATAATCGAGGGCGACGGGTACGGTGAAGCAATGATCAGAGGTATTGCTGCGGCCGCAGCCATCATCCTGTTCGTGACCGCCCACGAGGCCGGACACTTCTTCGCTGCCAAGGCTGTCGGGATGAAAGTCACCGAGTTCTTCTTTGGCTTTGGGCCCAGACTCTGGTCGACCCGGAAGGGCGAGACCGAATACGGCTTCAAGGCGATTCCATTGGGTGGGTATGTCCGCATCATCGGGATGAATCCATTGGAAGAGGTATCTCCCGTCGACTTGGGCCGGACCTATCGGGAGAAGAAGTTTTGGGAGAAGAGTGTGGTGGTCCTGGCCGGGGTGGGTATGAACTTCCTCATCGCCTTCGTTCTCTTCTACGGGATTGTCCTCGTCAACGGCGTCTCCGAGCCACTGCCCGTTGTCGACGAGGTAGTGCCGACTGCGCTAGTCGGCGAGGAAAGAATGCCCACACCGGCGGCGCTGGCGGCACTGCAAAGGGGTGACGTGCTCACGTCGATAGGGGGATCGCCGATCACCGAATGGGTGGATGTGCCCGATGCCCTGACTGAGTTGGGCCCGGGAGCGACCACGCTGGTGGTGAGCCGTGATGGTCAGTTGATCAGCCTCGACATCGTGTTGATCGAGCGTGACGATGAGGATGGAAGCGGTTCATCGGTGTTTCTCGGCGTTTCGCCGGAGATCGAGACACACCGGCCCGGGGTTGTTGGCTCGGTCGGCGTGGCCGGCAATCAGGTCTGGCAGGGGATCGGCTTCACCTTCAAGGCCATCGGTGACATGGTCAAGCCATCGAGTCTGGCGCAGTACGTGGGGGTTTTCGCCGGTGACACCGATGTAGACGAGAACATCCGGCCGGTGAGCCCAATCGGCATCGTCAACATCGGGAACCAAACCCAGTCCGTGGTCGCATTTCTGGGCATTCTCGCTTTTGTCAATGTCATTCTGGCCACGATCAACCTTCTCCCTCTGTTCCCTCTGGACGGCGGCCATTTCGCCGTCGCTGTTTACGAGAAGGTCAGTGGCAGGGAGGCCAACGTGCGAAAGCTGGCCCCGGTTGCGGCCGCGGTGATCGGGCTGTTCGCCTTTCTCGGCTTTGTGGCGATCATCCTCGACGTCGTCGATCCGATAAGTCTCTAGACGGGTCACTTGGGACAACTACCGGGCCCAACGCGTATACCGTTCCCGGTGAAGTGATCACCCGACGCCAGACCCGCTTGCTCCACGTCGGAAACGTGCCGGTAGGCGGTGGTACTCCGATCTCGGTGCAGTCGATGACCACGACGAAGACAGCCGACGTAGACGGCACTCTGGCCCAGGTCTACGCCCTCGCCGGCGCCGGTGCCGACATCGTGCGCATCACCTGCAACGAGGTCGAGGCGGCCCAGGGCTTGGCTGAGATCGTCCCCCGATCGCCGGTGCCGATCATCGCCGACATCCATTATCAGTATCGTCTGGCCCTGGCCGCCCTCGAAGCAGGGGTGCAAGGGCTTCGGCTGAACCCGGGCAACATCCGCAAGGAGGACCAGATCAAGGCGGTGGCGAGAGAAGCCAAGGATCGGGAGGTTCCGATCCGGGTGGGAGTCAACGCCGGCTCGCTGGACAAGGACCTGCTCGAGAAGTACGGCAGCGCGGTCCCTCAGGCTCTGGTCGATTCCGCCCTGATCGAGATTCGATACCTGGAGGAAGTTGACTTCGACGACATCAAGATCTCGGTCAAGCACTCCAATGTGCCTTCGATGATCGAGTCCTACCGGCTGTTGTCACAGACGGTGGATTACCCGCTCCATCTCGGGGTCACCGAGGCAGGGCCACCACCTGCGGGGTTGATCAAGTCCGTTGCCGGCATCGCCACTCTGCTCAACGAGGGGATCGGCGACACAATTCGCTTTTCGTTGACCGCCGACCCCGTCGAGGAGGCCAAGGCCGGGCGTCAGCTCTTGGAGAATCTCGGTCTGCGCGAACGCAAAGGGCTCGATCTCATCGCCTGTCCTTCCTGTGGGCGGGCCGAGGTCGACGTGATCGATGTCGCCACCCGGGCCCAGGCGGCTCTCGAAGCGGAGAATCTCCCCATCCAGGTGGCGGTGATGGGTTGCGTGGTGAACGGTCCCGGCGAGGCGAGAGAGGCAGACATCGGGATCGCGGCAGGGCGGGGGAGAGGCCACCTCTTCATCAAGGGGCAGGTGGTGCGGGTGGTGCCCGAGGCGGAGATGGTCGAGGCCCTGCTCGACGAGGCGCGCAAGTTGGTGGCAGAGGGCGTGGAGAGCAGGCTGGCCCATGCCGAGGCCAACGCGGCTGAGATCGCGGCCGCCACTCGCGAGGAGCTAATCCAGATTCAGGGCGATGTCAACAGATCCGAGGACCGCCGCGCCCGGGTGGCCGAGGTGGCCCAGACCGACTGACTCCGCGGGGCCTAGTCGAGCTACTACCGTCGCCCCCGGTCAACCGGACCCCATCAGATGCGCTGGTCACAAGCATTCATCCCGACATTGAGAGAGCCCCCGGCCGACGCCGAGGCGATCAGCCACAAGCTGCTGGTCCGCGGCGGCTTCATCCGCCAACTCGCCGCAGGCTCTTACACCATCCTCCCGCTCGGGCAACGGGTCCGGCTCAAGGTCGGCGCGATCATCCGGGAGGAGATCAACGGCATCGGTGGCCAGGAGATGGTGCCGCCAACCCTGCACCCGGCCGAGATCTGGCGCCGGTCCGGCCGTTACGAGATGATGGGGGACAACCTCTTCAAGCTGGAGGACCGCAAAGGCGCCGACCTGGTCCTTGGCATGACCGAAGAGGAGATCTTCGCCCTCACCGCTGCTCTGGAGCTCTCCTCGTATCGGGAGCTGCCCCAGATCTGGTACCAGATGCATACCAAGTTCCGCGACGAGTCCCGTCCCAAGTCCGGTCTGCTCCGGGTACGCGAGTTCACCATGAAGGACTCGTACACCCTCGACATCGACCAGAAGGGTTTGGATATCGGGTTCGAGAAGCATCGTGGCGCCTATCAACGGATCTTCAGGCGGATGGGACTCGATGCCGTCGGCGTCGAGGCCTCATCGGGAGCGATGGGGGGGTCGGAGTCGGTCGAGTTCATGGTTCGCAGCGACGCCGGTGAAGACTGGATCGTCACCTGTGCCAACTGTGACTACCGGGCCAACGTGGAACGGGCTACCTCCGCTTTATCGGTGGTCGACGACGGTGACCCGGGGCCTCTCGACCGTTTTCCCACTCCGGGTCTCCGCACCATCAAGAGCCTGGCCGAGGCTCACCCCGAGATCGCAGGCCCCGACCGCCAGATCAAGACCCTGGTCTACGTGCTCGACGGGGAGCAAGTCCTGGTCTTGCTCAGGGGCGACCACGATCTCCAGGAGCAGAAGCTGCTCGATGCGACCGCCACCGTGGAGAGCCGCCCCGCCACCCCCGAGGAGATACGGGCACTGCTGGGGGCCGATCCGGGCAGTCTCGGTGCTGTAGGAGTCAAAGGGGCGAGGGTCATCGCCGACGAGGCGTTGCGGGGGCGGGTCAACCTGGTCACCGGGGCCAACGAGGACGATTGGCATCACTCCGGGGTCGCTATCGAGCGGGATGTCGAGGTCGGCCAGTGGGCCGATCTCAGGTCGGTCGCCTCCGGCGAGCCCTGCCCGGTATGTGCCAGCCCACTGGAATTGTGGAAGGGGATCGAGGTGGGGCACATCTTCAAGTTGGGCACCAAGTACGCCGAGACCTTCGGCGCCTTCGTTCAGGATGAGAATGGGGAGAGCCACCCGATCATCATGGGGTCGTACGGGATCGGCTTGGAGAGAGGGATGGCCGCCGTTGTCGAGACCTCCCACGACGACAAGGGGATCATCTGGCCGGTCTCGGTCGCTCCTTACGAGGTGGTGATCACGGTCGTCCGCGCCGACGACGAGACGACACTTGCCGCGGCTGACAGCCTGTATCGAGAGCTGGGGGAGCGGGGGATCGAGGTGCTCCTCGACGATCGGGAGGAACGGCCAGGCGTGAAGTTCGCCGATGCCGAGCTGATCGGGATCCCATACCGAGTCACGGTGGGCCCGCGTGGCGTAGCCGAAGGAACCGTTGAGCTGACAACGCGGCGGGGACTCGCCACCGAAGAAGTCGCGATCGACGGTGTCGTGGGCCGGTTGACAGAGGTGATTGGCTCACAGCGACAGGGCGACTGAGGTCGGTCCGCAGCCTTCTCAGTCGTCGACCCCGTTCGGGCTCGCTCCGGACGCCACGGCCCAACCTCAGGAAGTGCGGCTGAGCCGTGTCTCTTCCCCGAGCCGGGCGAGTTTGTCCGGGTTGCGGACCGCGTAGATCCGGGAGATCCGGCCGTCCTCGATGACCAGGCTGAGCGCGGTGTCGAGCTCGCCTTCGAGGTCGATTCGCACCGCGGGCGCTCCGTTGAGCCACACGATCTTGACCTCGGCGACCGGAGCGATCCTCTCGAAGCCGGAGAGGAACGCGGCAACCCGGTCCGCGCCCTCCAACGGGTGGCGGGCCGCAGCAACCTGACCGCCGCCGTCGGCGACCAGCACCACATCGGGGGCGAGCAAGTCGAGCAGATCCTGGATGTCACCCGAGTTGAGCACGGCCAGAAGCCGCTCTATCACTGCCTGCTGCTCTGCCAGGTCCACATGCACCCGCGGTCGCCGCGCAGCGACATGCTCGCGGGCGCGATGGATGATCTGCCGCACCGTGGCCGGGGTCTTCCCGACTGCCCCCGCGATCTCGTCGTACGGTGTGTCGAAGACCTCGCGAAGTACGAACACCGCACGCTCAATGGGTCCAAGCGTCTCCAGCACGGTGAGCATCGCCATCGAGACGCTCTCGGCGAGCACCACATCGTCGGCGACATCAGGGTGGGTCAGCAATGGCTCGGGCAGCCACTCGCCCACGTAGTCCTCCCGCCGGCGGGACAACGTGCGCAGTCGGTTGAGCGCCTGCCGGGTGACAATCCGCACCAGGTAGGCGCGCGGGTCGCGCACGTCGGTCTTGTCGACATCGGCCCACCGCAGCCAGGTCTCCTGCACGACATCCTCGGCGTCGGCCGCGGAGCCGAGCATCTCATAGGCGACCGTGAACAGCAGGCTGCGGTGGGTGACGAACGGGTCGGTCACGACACCGAGGCTACGTTCCGCGATGTCTCCGCCAGTGGCCTCAGCCCGCAGGCCGCCGCGAATCCCTGCGCCTCGATCCCGAATGCGACATTCGTCCGGGTGTACACGTTGGCGAGAGCGATGAAGGCGGACAGTTCCACCAACGCCGGCGCCCCGAGCGCCTCCAGCAGCCGCGCCGACAGGTCGTCAGTGACCGTTGGCGGTGTCTGGCTCATCGCCTCGGCGTACTCCATCACATCCCGCTCCAGCGCCGTGAAGACGCCCGACTCACGCCACTGCGGCACCTCGCGCGCCTTCGCCTCGTCCAGCCCCTCGTTGTGCGCCATGAAGTACCCGAAGTCCAAGCACCAGGTGCAGCCGACCAACGAAGCGACCGCCATGTGCGCCAACGACTTCAGGTTCTCGTCGCACTCCTGCCACTTCTTGGACTTCTGACCCAGTCCGAAGTAAAACTTGAGGACGGGGGGGTTATGCCAGTAAACCCCCACCGGCTCGGGCACATCACCGAGCATCTTCCGGCTGAACCTCTTGACTATCGCCCCGTAGAGGCCGGTGATCTCGGTCTTCGGGATCCGGGTGTTGCTGGCCATGTGTACTCCTGTCGTTGAGCTCTTCAACATGAAGACACCAGCCAGGAACCGTTTGTGACATCACCTAAGACGCGTGGTCTGTGTCGACGCTATGCCTGGAGCCGCATCAGACCCGCGCCCGTTGGCTCGAAACCGCAACCATCGATGTAGAAGGGCCGCAGTTCGTCGTCGAAGTCGACATGCAGATACTCACATCCAGCGACAGCTGCGCCATCCCTTGCTGTGTGCACCAAGCCGACGCCAATGCGTTCGTGCCGTGCATCGACGGAGACCATTACGTCTTGGATCCAGGCGTGAACGAGCCCGTCCCACAGGACGTTGACGAACCCGGCGAGGGTTTCACCGTGACGGGCCGTGACCCAGCCCAAGCTGTGCCTCTGGGTCAGCTGCTGCCAATTCCACTCGGTCTCATCGAACACCCGAGTGCCGAAGGCGTCAGCGTGGAGTTCGTTGACTTCGCGGTTGGTGAAATGCCCGCGCCAGGTATAGGCGACGGTCGGAATAGCTGATGCCACTGAGCACTCCTCGGTTGGATGGCGCTCGCGCCAGGAGCTATGTCTACCCGGCGGCAGACTCTCCCACATGCTCGTAGGGTTCATTGGAGCGAACTCGAGGTGGAAGCCTGACTGACGCGGACTGCTTCGTTTGCGACAAGCACGCCCAAGGATGGTCCGTGCCGGGTGGCATCATCCACGAGGATGAGCTGTTGTATGCCGGTCACATTCTCCCTCCCGACCTCACCGAGGTGTACCTCGGCTACCTGATCATCGAGCCCAAACGCCACGTCACCGGCCTAGGGGAATTGACCGACCAGGAAGCCGCCGGTCTCGGGGTGCTCATCAACAGTCTCGCGGCAACTCTCAAGGACAGCGAGGCTGCAGAGCATGTCTACAGCTTCGTGCTCGGCCACGACGTGCCCCACCTGCACGTCCACCTCGTCCCTCGCTACCCCGGCACGCCTCGTGGGTATTGGGGAGTGCGAGTGGGCCAGTGGCCTGACGCTCCTCGCGGCGCCATCGACGACATCACCGCAGTCTGCGACCGGCTCCGCCGGGCGCTCTCCACCATCTGAGCTCGAACGTGATGGCGCCGAACAATCCATCTCTGCGCGTATCGCTCCAGTGTCCGTGTGCTCTTCGAGGATTGCCCCGGAACGCGCGGTGCACCCCACCGGGACGTCTGCGCCAGCGGAGCGGATGCAACTACAAGGGTGGCGGGGGCGACACGCCCCTAGATAGTTCGTAGCAGCGATTCGAGCTTGGGGTCCAGCCGAGTCGGCGCCGGCGGGTATTCGGACCAATCAGGTTTCCGAAAGGTCAATTGTCCCCCTGGATCACCCTCGATTCGCCAGCCGTGCTCGTGAAGATATCGGTGGTGGTAGCCGCAGAGAAGGATCAGATTGTGGAGATCGGTGGTCCCGCCGTCGGCCCAATGTTTGATGTGATGACCGTGGAGCCAGTTCTTCCATTCGCACCCGGGGAAACGGCAGCCGCCGTCCCGATGGCAGAGTTGACGTCGCAGCCACCCGGGGATGGTCCGGGACCGTCGCCCCACACCGAGCACACACCGATCCGAGTACACCGCCATCTCCAGGATCGAGTCACATCCCAGCCGTCGAGCAGTTTCGGAAGCGACGACGGGGCCCAACTCGATCTCTGCCACACCTGAGGAGGCAGTCTCACTCAGAGCGTCGAGGTCGGCATGGATCGTCATCGGGATCGGGCGGCTGGTCTCGTCTCCCGTGGTCGAGCACAATTCCACCAAACCGTCGACAAGCCGCGCCGGGTAGGGATCGAGACGACCGGTCTCGGGGTTCAGCGGGACCTGGTCTGCTCTCTCCCGCAGCACCTTCGCCACCATCTCCAACTCGGCGCCGGGCATGCGGGCCGACATGTGACCTTCGACACCGTCCAGGCTGTGCTGGATGTAGAGGCGACGCCGCTCCCAGGCGGCCCTCTCGTCGTCTGAGCTGGGTGGGTCTGCGCGTCGAGCGGCACGATCCAGCGCGGCATTGGACAACCCGAGCAACTTTTCGATCAGAGATGCCTCGGTGCCCGGCGTGGCGATCTTGGAGATGGCATCGACCTGATCGAGTGAGAGCTCTCCCGCTGAGAATCTCTGCGTCAGCACGGGGAGATCTTGGAGGCGACGAGCGACCCGCACCAATTGGGCAGCCGTCGATCGGCGGATCCCGAAACGGGCGGAAATCCACTGCCCCGGGTCGGCGGCACCATCGGCGAGCCATTGATTCCGGTCTGCCACCATCAGCCATGAGCAGATCTGGGCGTCCAAGACGCTGGAGCCGGCGAACAGATTTCCCAAGACCTCGTCGACCTGATCGGCGGGATAGCTCTCCATCTCCATACACCTCAACGTACGAATCGAGTGTGACAAGAACGCCCTTTCGGAGGGTCGAATCTGAGAAATTCGTCGGCTCGCCAGGTCCCCGGGCGACGTTGAGCGAAGACGTTGACCGGGCCTATAATGGCCGCCGACAACAGGAGCGCTTTTTTAACCAGGTGGGCGCCTTCGGCACCCACCTGAATTGTTGTGGAGCAACGAAGCCGGAGCCGCGAATTGACGACCGTATCTGACATCTGGACGGTGGTGGAGCCCTATCTCGCCGCCGAGCGACTCGAGCTCGACGATCTCGAGTTGCTGGGTCGCGGCCCGGGCACCCTGCTCCGAGTGGTCGTCGACGGGGAAGGCGTGAATGTGGACCGTCTCGCCGATGTGTCTCGTGGTCTCTCTCGGTTGCTCGACAACGAGACCGCCCTCAGTGATGCATATCGACTCGAAGTGACCTCGCCGGGGCTGGAGCGGAATTTGCGCCGCCCCAGCCATTACTCCAAGTCGGTGGGCCGCGAAGTGGTGGTCAAGGTCGCCGACGGCGACAAGAAGGCCACCCTCCGAGGGGTTCTCTCCGACGCCGGGGAGAGCTCGTTCACCGTCGAGAGCGGGGACGAGCGATCGGTTGTCAACTATGAAGACGTCCTCGCCGCGAAAACCGTGTTCCGGTGGGAAAAGGCCCCCAAGCCGGGTCACTGAAGGAGAATCATGAAGCTCGACACGATGATGGAAGCCATCGAGGTCCTCGCCAGGGAGCGATCGGTGGCTGTGGACACCATCCTCGACGCGTTCGCCAACGCCCTGGTAGCCGCCTACAAGCGCAGCCCGGGGGCGGCGGAGGAGGCGCGCGTGACCATCGACCCCGATTCGGGCGAGGTCATCGTCTATGCCCAGGAGCTGGACGAGGAGGGCAACGTCGTCACCGAGTGGGAGGACACTCCGGAAGGTGAGGCCTTTGGCCGGATCGCGGCCCAGTCCTTCAAACAGGTCATGCAGCACAAGCTCCGTGAGGCCAAGCGTGAGCACGTCTTCGAGATGTATGACGGGCGCGAGGGCGACTTGGTCACGGGTCTGGTCCAACAGGTCGACTACCGGTCGGTGATCCTCGACCTGGGTGATGCCGAAGCCATCCTGCCCGGCTCGGAACGGATCCCGTTCGAGCGGCTGGAGCGTGGCAATCGGGTCAAGGCCCTGATCCTCGAGGTGCGCAACGAGGCAAAGGGAGCCCAGATCGTGGTCTCCCGGAGTCACCCCGACCTGGTCAGGAGACTCCTCGAGCTCGAGGTGCCCGAACTGACCGACGGGACGATCGAAATCGTCAACATCGCCCGTGAGCCCGGTCACCGGACAAAGATCGCCGTGATCTCCCACGACCCCAACGTTGATCCCAAGGGAGCCTGTGTCGGGGCGAGAGGGTCACGGGTCCGCCAGGTCGTCAACGAGCTACGGGGAGAGAAGGTCGACGTGGTGCAGTGGCGCGATGACATCGGTCAGTTCATCGCCGAGGCCCTGGGGCCGGCCAAGGTCAAGGAAGTCCACATCGACGAGGAGACGAAGACCGCCGATGTGGTCGTCTCCGACCATCAGCTCTCCCTTGCCATCGGCAAGGAAGGCCAGAATGCCCGTCTTGCTGCCCGGCTCTCCGGCTACAAGGTGGACATTCGATCCGACACCGAAGGCATCGAGGAAGTCGAGGAGACCTCCGAACCGGTCGTAGAAGCAACCGGCGATGAGACGACCGATCAGGTCGAAGCAGTCGTCAGCGAGCCCGTAGCCGAGGAGCCTGTAGCCGAGGAGCCGGAGCCGGTGGCTGATGAGCCCGTGGCCGAGAAGGGCGACACGGACATTGCGGCCACCGACGACGACGAGAACCAGGACGAAGAGAGCGAGTAGAGAGTTACAGCGTGAGGGTTTATGAACTTGCCCGTGACCTGGGCATGGACTCGAAGGAGCTCCTGACACAGGCCCAGGATCTCGGGATCGATGTGAAGACAGCCTCTTCGGGGCTCGACGACGAGTCCGCGGAGTTGCTGAGACTCGCCGTTGCCGGCGACCAACCCGAAGCCGCGCAAGCCGAGCCCGCTCCTGCCGAAGCCACGCCCTCCGAGCCCGTCGAATCCGATTTGGAGCCGGGCACCACAACCAGCGAGCCGGTGTCGGCCGAGGCGGAGCAGGAAGTCGAGATTGTCTCTATTCCTCTCGGCGCCACCGTGACCCAATTCGCCGAGGCGATCGGGATCACTCCGACCGACGTTGTCACCGAACTGCTGATGCGGGGCCAGCCGGTTGGAGTGGGCCAGGTGATGCCGGCCGACCTCATCGAGCCGGTGGCCGAGTCATTCGGCTTCATGGTCGACGTCGAAGGCGCTCCCCAGGCCCCGGCCGTTGCCGAGCGCCCGGTGTTCGACGACGCCGACTCCGATCTGGCTCTCCGGCCGCCGGTGGTCACCGTGATGGGTCATGTCGATCACGGTAAGACGACACTGCTCGACACCATTCGCAAGACCCGGGTGGTCGAAGACGAGAAGGGCGGGATCACCCAGCACATCGGTGCCTATCAGGTCGAGGTCAATGGTCATCCGATCACCTTCATCGACACTCCCGGTCACGAGGCCTTCACCGCCTTGCGGGCTCGCGGCGCCAACATCACCGACATCGTGGTTCTGGTGGTCGCGGCCAACGACGGAGTGATGCCCCAGACCGTCGAGGCCATCTCCCACGCCAAGGCAGCGGACGTCAAGCTGATAGTCGCGGTCAACAAGGTCGATCTGCCCGGAGCCGACCCGCTTCGGGTCAGGACCGAGCTGACCGAGCACGACGTCATCACCGAGGAGTTGGGTGGTGACGTGCCAAGCGTCGAGGTCTCGGCCCTCAATGGCGACGGTGTCGACGATCTGCTCGACGTGATCGACCTGATCGCGCAGCTCGAGGAGTACAAGGCCAACCCCGCCACCGAAGCATCTGGTGTCGTTGTCGAGGCCCAGGTGGAGCTGGGAAGGGGCCCGGTTGCCTCGGTGATCGTGCAACGGGGCACCCTGAACACCGGCGACTCCTTCGTGGCCGGGGCGGTTTCGGGACGGGTGCGAGCGTTGATGGACGACAGCGGGGGTCAGATAAAGACCGCAGGTCCCTCGACACCGGTTCAGATCATGGGTTGGGACGACGTTCCCGCGGCAGGCGACTTCTTCACGGTTGTGGAGAGCGATCGAGAGGCGCGCGGCATTGCCTCAGGTCGACAGGACGAGATGAAAGCCGCCAGTCACGCCATGCCGTCGGCCCGTGATCGTCTCCAGGGTCTGCTCGATCAGCTCCGATCCGAGGAAGCAACCCTGAATGTCATAGTCAAGGCAGACGCGCAAGGCTCCCTGGAAGCGCTGCGTGACTCGATACCCAAGATCGAGCGCGAAGGCGGGAAGATCCAGCTAGTCCACGGCGCCATCGGCGGGATAAACGAGAACGACGTCAGTCTGGCCGAAGTCACCAACTCGGTGATCGTTGGCTTCAACGTTCGACCTGAGCCGAAGGCGCGCAAGGCTGCTGAGCAAAGCGGCGTCGAGATCCGCACCTACGGGATCATCTATGAGCTCCTGGATGACATCGAACTGTTGCTGGTCGGCCAGCTCGCGCCTGAGGAGCATGAACAGGTCCTGGGGACGGCCGAGGTCAGGGCGTTGTTCAAGGTGCCCCGCGCCGGGACCATCGCCGGTTGCTATGTGGTCGAGGGAGTGGTTCAGCGTGGCGCCAAGGCGCGTCTGATCCGTGACGGGGTGGTGATCCATGACGGGATCATCTCGTCGCTGAAGCGGTTCAAGGACGATGTCAGGGAAGTCGCCTCCGGGTTCGAATGTGGCATCGGGTTCGAGAACTACAACGACATCAAAGAGGGCGACAGCATCGAGAACTACCTCATTCGTGAGGTAGCCCGCACCTGATGCGGGTCGCGGCCCTTAGGGTCGAGCTGCATCTGCCCAACCCGCAGTCCCTCAAGGAGAAGCGGGCGGTGCTCAGACCGCTGATCGAAGGGCTCAAACGTCTCGGGTCGTATAGCGTCGCCGAAGTCGCTCACCACGACCTCTGGCAACGGGTGACGCTCGGAGTGGCGATCGCCGCCCCGGACGGGGAGAGTCTGGCAGTGCAGATTTCCAAGGTCCGTGGCTACCTTGATCGTCAACTGGAGGCCGATGTGCTCGACGTGCTCATCAGGGAGTTGGAGGAACCGGAATGAGAGATCCGAGCCCGCGGATGCTCAAGGTCAACTCGACTCTCCGCCAGGTGATCGCCGAGCAAGTCGAGCGGCTCAGCGACTCGCGACTGGAGATGGTCTCGATCACCGGAGTCGACACCAGCCCCGACCTGCGTCACGCCATCGTCTACATCGACGTCCTGGGGCTCGGCGACAGCTCCGAAGCCATCGAAGCCTTGCAACGAGCTTCCAAGAGGCTGCAGGGCGCGATCGCCAGGCAGGTGAGGATGAAGTTCACACCGACCCTGGACTTCGCCGTGGATCCGGGTGTGCTCGGCGGGGAGAGAATCGATGCCATCCTCCGTTCGTTGGAAAGGAAAGACGAGTCGGATGATTGACCGATCCTTGGTGAACCGTGCGAGCGAGGCGATTGCAGGGAGCGATGAGCTTGCTCTGGCCTGTCATGTCGGGCCCGACGGCGACGCCCTCGGCTCGATGATAGGTTTCGGCCTGGCCGCCAGGAATGCCGGCAAGAAGGTGGTGGCCAGCTTCGGATCCCCCTTCATCGTCCCCTCCAATCTGGCATTCCTCCCCAGCGATCTGCTGGTGGCTCCAGCGGAGTTCCCCGCCTCCCCTAAAACCATGGTGGTGTTCGATGTGGGCTCGGCCGACCGCCTCGCCGAGCTCGGCTCGTCTGCCGGCAGGGCGGAACACCTGATCGTCATCGATCACCACGTGACCAACGACGGTTTCGGCGATATAGCTGTCATCGACCCGGAAGCAGCGGCGACCAGTGTGCTCGTGGCCGACCTCCTCGAAATCCTCAACTGGCCCCTGACCCCGGAGATCGCGACCTGTCTCCACACCGCCCTGGTCACCGATACCGGTCGCTTTCAGTACTCCAACACCACACCGTCGACATTGAGGCTGGCCGCGGACTTCGTGGCGGCCGGCGCCAAGCCCGCACAGATCAGCCAGAAGGTCTACGAGGAGGCTCCATTCGGCTACCTGAAGGCGGCAGGGGTGGCCTTGTCGAGGGCCAAGCTGGACCCGGAGCTGGGAATGGTGTCCACCGTGATCACCGAGACCGAACTGGAGGAGGCGGGTGTCGACTGGGGTGATATCGACAACCTGATGGACACCCTTCGTCTGACCACGGAGGCCGATGTCGCCGTGCTGGCCAAGGTGCACCCCGACAATCGAGTCAAGCTCAGCCTTCGCTCGAGAGGAGGCACCGACGTCGGCGCCCTTGCTGCCGAGTTCGGGGGCGGGGGGCATCGGCTTGCCTCGGGATTCACCTTCGAGGGCTCGGCCGACGATGCGATCGTTGAAGTGCGCAAGCGGATCGAGGCTCACCAGTGACGAAGGGATTCCTGGTCATCGACAAACCCGGTGGCATGACCTCCAGTGCCGTGGTCAAGGAGGTGCGTCGTGCCACCGGGATCAAAAAGGTCGGTCATGCCGGGACGCTCGATCCGATGGCCACGGGCGTCGTGGTAGTGGCGGTAGGACCGGTGACCAGGCTGATCCGGTTCATTCAGGAACAGCCCAAGGAGTACGTCGCCACAGCGAGGTTCGGCGTCGCCACGGACACCCTCGACGCTGAGGGGGCTGTCCTGAGCTGCCAGCCGATGCAATTCACCCAGGACGAGCTGGAGACGGTGGCGCAGCGGTTTGTGGGGACCATCCATCAGGTGCCGCCGATGGTCTCCGCCCTCAAGCACAAGGGTCGTCGTCTCTACGAGCTCGCACGCGCGGGCGAGGTGGTCGAGCGGGAGGCGCGTCCGGTGGAGATCTACGAGTTGGAGATCGGGCTCGTCGGCTCAGCGCCTTACCCTGACGTCGAATTTCGAGTCGTGTGCGGGAAGGGGACCTATGTCCGATCGTTGGCCGACGATCTGGCCGCTGCTCTGGGCGGTGCGGCCCATCTCATCGCCCTGCGCAGGACCAGGAGCGGCTCGCTGAGCATCGAGACCCATGGCCTGGCCATCGACGAGCTCGACGAGTGGCAGTCTCGTTTCCTGCACCCGTCCGACGCTCTCGGCGATCTGCCCGCGATCACGGTCGGTGCCGAGACGGCGAGGGGTGTTTGTCACGGTATGCGTTTTGTGGGTGGGGAGATGGTCGATGCGCCAGAGAACGCTCCGGTGCGGGTCCTCGACGAGGCGGGTGATCTGATCGCGGTCTATCGCCGTGAGGGCGATCAGGCCAGACCCGAGGTGGTGCTCGCCTCGTGAAGGTCCTCGACGGGCCATGGGTGAGCTGGCCACCACCATCAGAGCCCACCTCGCTGACGGTCGGCGTTTTCGACGGGGTCCACGTCGGTCATCGTCTGATCCTGGATCGACTCCGGTCCTCTCCCTACTCGACAACAGTGCTCACCTTCGATCCTCATCCGGCCGAAGTGCTGTCGCCCGGCACCAACCCGCGACTGATCACCACGATCGACGAGCGTCTCTTGCTGCTGGCAAACGAGGGAGTGACAACCGTCGGGATCCTGGACCTGGCGGAGATACGCCATCTCGACCCTTCACGGTTCGTCGTCGAAGTGCTGATGGGGAGACTGGGTGTCGGCGCGCTGATGGTGGGAAGCGACTTCCATTTCGGTAAGGATCGGGCAGGTGATGTGGCCTATCTGAGGAAAGCAGGGGGTCTGCATGGATTCGACGTCGAGGTCGTCGATCTGCTCGCGTCCGATGGCATCGTGTCGGCCACCAGGATCCGGACCCTGATCGAGGCCGGCGATGTCTCGTCTGCGTCCGCTCTGCTTGGATCGCGTTACCGACTGTCGAACACCGTGATCGGCGGTGAGAAGAGGGGAAGGGCTCTCGGATTCCCGACAGCCAACATGAGGCCTCCGCTCCGCAAGGTGATCCCCGGGCATGGCATCTATGCGGCCTATGCCCATGTCGATGGGGAAGCTCACCTGGCCGCGGTCAACGTCGGAGTCCGTCCCACCTTCGGTGACAGTGACTTGTTGATAGAGGCATATCTGCTCGACTTCGAGGACGACCTCTATGGGCAGTTGCTGACCCTCGAGTTCGTAGAGAAACTGAGACCGGAACTCGAGTTCGAGAGTGTCGACGCACTGGTCGACCGTATCAAGGAGGACGTGGCGACCGTGCGCCGGACGCTTGCACTGCCCGTTCCTGTCCCTGGAGGCGAGGGGAGATGAGCACCTTCGACGGTGGGCGCCACCCGATCCCGACCGGGATGCCGGTTGTGATCAAGGCGGGATCCTCGAGCCTGGTGTTGGAGTCCGGCGCCCTCGATTCCGAAGCTTTGCAACGCACGGTCGACCACGTCGCTGACATTCGCGACGCCGGCCATCCCGCGCTGCTGGTGTCCTCGGGTGCCGTGGCCGCCGGATTGCCTGCTCTCGGGCTTGACCGACGGCCGAGAGATGTGCCCGGCCTCCAGGCCGCGGCTGCGGTGGGACAGGGGTTGTTGATGGAGCGTTATGCGTCCCTGTTCAAGGAACGGGGGATGGTGGTGGGCCAGGTGCTCCTGACCAAAGACCTGTTCGCCAACCGTGCCCAGTATCTCCATGCGCGCAACGCACTGGAGCGGATGCTGTCGCTGGGCGTGGTCCCCATCGTCAACGAGAACGACGCGATAGTGGTCGACGAGATCCGTCTCGGCGACAACGATCGACTGGCAGCCATAGTGTCTCATCTCGTCTCCGCCGGCATCCTCGTTTTGCTGACCGACACCGCGGGGCTTTACACCGGCGACCCCAAGCTGATGGTCGACGTCGAGCTGCTGTCCGCCGTCCACTCGACGGACGTCGCCCTGGACCAGGTCAACGTGGGGAGGTCGGGCCCATTCGGGTCTGGAGGCGCGGCCACCAAGATCGCGGCGGCGCGGATGGCCGCATGGTCGGGGATTCCCACTGTCATCGCCGACTCGCGGGAGCAAGAGGTGGTGGCACGGGCGGTCGGCGGGGAGGAGATCGGTACCTGGGTCACACCTCATCCGGTGAAGCTTCCCGCCCGGAAGTTGTGGATCGCCTTCGGCCAGGCTGCCGAGGGAGAGGTGTCGGTCGACCTCGGCGCCACACGGGCGCTGCTCGATGACGGGAAGTCTCTGTTGGCGGTCGGTGTCACCTCGGTGGCGGGCGAATTCGCCGCGGAGTCTGCCGTCGAGGTGATAGGTGACAACGGCGCCATCATCGGCAAGGGCCTGGTGACGATGTCAGCTGATCAGATAAGGAAGTCCGTCGGTAGGCACAGCTCTGAGGTGGGGGGAGTGGTGATCCACAGAGACGACTTCGTCCTCCTGGCCAGAGGCGGCCCCGTCGCGGATAGGCTTACCACATGATCGATTTGATCGGCCAGCGAGCCCGGACCGCCTCACAGGAGCTGGCCCAAACCACCGGTGCGACGAGAAGGCAGGCGCTGCTGGCGATGGCCCAGTCGATCGCGGATGCCGGTTCGGCCCTCCTCGAGGCAAACGCCTTGGACATGGCCCAGGCTGAGTCGGAGGGAATCACCGGAGCCCTGTTGGACAGACTCCGGCTGACCGAAGCACGGATCGCCGGCATGGCTGCCGGTTTGCGCAGCGTGGCCTCGCTACCCGATCCAGTCGGGCGGGAGACCGGCGGCTGGGCCCTCTACAACGGTGTGAGACTCCACCGGATACGGGCTCCACTCGGCGTGATCGCCGTCATCTACGAAGCCCGTCCCAACGTGACTGCCGACGCCGCCGGCCTCTGCATCATGTCGGGCAATGCCGTGATCCTCCGCGGCTCCTCCTATGCATTGCGCTCCAATCAGTCGATCGCACTTGCCCTTCGCCAGGCGCTCACCGAGACCGGATTGCCGGCTGACGGTGTGCTATTGCTCGACGATACGAGTCGGGAGGCGGCTCGGTCTCTGATGCAGGCAACCCGATGGGTGGACCTCCTCGTGCCCCGCGGCGGTCCCGGCCTTATCGCGGCGGTCGAGGCCGATGCCACCGTTCCCACCGTGATCGATGGGGCCGGCAACTGCCACGTGTATGTCGACGCCGGTGCCGATCTCGACAAGGCCCTGGCGATCGTCATCAACGCCAAGGTGCAGCGACCCGGAGTATGCAACGCAGCCGAGACACTGTTGGTTCACGAGGCGGTAGCCGATCGCTTTGTAGTCGAGGCGGCCAAGGCTCTGATCTCCGAAGGAGTCGAGCTCCGGGGCGATGAGCGTTCGAGAGACCTGGTCCCTGACATGGTGCCGGCGTCCGAGTCTGACTGGGCAACCGAGTACCTCGACCTGGTGATGGCGGTTCGAGTGGTCCCCGACCTCGGGACTGCCATCGAACACGTGCGTCGTTTCGGGACCGGCCACACCGAAGTGATCGTCACCGAGGACCGGGTGGCTGCGGATCGGTTCGTCGCCGCTGTCGACAGCGCCGTCGTCGGGGTGAATGTCTCCACCCGATTCACCGATGGCGAGGAGTTCGGCTTCGGCGCCGAGATCGGCAACTCGACTCAGAAACTCCACGTCCGAGGACCAATGGGTCTGGAGTCCCTTACCAGCGAGCGCTACGTGCTCTATGGTGATGGCCAGGTGCGATGACGGGAGGGCAAATGGGCGTTGGGTTGGTTGCGGTTAGAAAAGGCGATGCTGCTAGAGTTCCCGGTGTTCCCCTTTATCTATTCGGGTTTTGCGCGTAATGAAGACAACCACCGAGATCGTTGCCGAGTACGGGACGCATGAGAGCGACACCGGTTCGCCGGAAGTGCAAGTCGCCCTCCTCAGTGATCGAATCAGTCATCTGACCGAGCACCTTCGCGAGCACAAGCACGACCATCACAGTCGGCGTGGGCTCCTGATGATGGTCGGCAAGCGGCGTCGTCTCCTCGATTACCTCCGCAGGGAGGACGTGGAGCGCTACCGGGCCCTGATCGCAAAACTGGGTCTGCGACGCTGATACAATCTTCATGTGGGAGTGGGTTCGCCTGTTCCCCGTGTCGAGGGTCCCTGTGCCCTACAAACCAGGGGGATTCCCGCCTATCAGGTGAGGATCCAAGCCACACGAGCCCTACCGGTTGTCAGTGGCGATGTCTCGGCTCCCATCTGAGACATGACCACTGCCAACGGGTTGGCTCCCAATGACAAGGAGCACTTAGTGCCCGAAATCTCCGTAACGGGGACCATCGGCGGCAAAGAGTTCGTCCTGAGCACCGGCAAGCTTGCCGGTCAGGCGGACGGCGCCGTGGTCGCCCGACTCGGCGGTACCGAAATGTTGGTAACCGCCACAGCAAACAAGAAGATCCGTGAGGGAGTCGATTTCTTCCCCCTCACCGTCGACTTCGAAGAGCGCATGTATTCCGTGGGCAAGATCCCCGGATCGTTCTTCCGTCGTGAAGGCCGGCCCTCGGAGCAAGGAATCCTGACCTGTCGACTGATCGACAGGCCTCTCCGCCCTTCGTTCGCCGAGGGGTATCGCAATGAGACCCACGTCGTCGTGACGACCCTGGCGGTCGACCAGATCAACCCGTTCGATGTCGTCGCCCTCAATGGCGCCTCGGCGGCTCTTGCCGTGAGCCCGATCCCGTTCGAAGGGCCGATCGGCGGTGTCCGACTCGCCCTGAAGAAAGGCGAGTGGGTTCCCTTCCCGACCGAGGAGGACCTCGACGAGTCTGTCTTCGAGTTGGTGGTCGCAGGCGGCCGCAACGCAGAAGGTGGGATCGACATCATCATGGTGGAGGCCGGCTCCACGCCCAACGGGCTGCGGATGATCGCCGCTGGAGACTCTCCCTCGGACGAGGCGACCGTGGTGCAAGGTCTCGAGGATTCGAAGGCATACATCGGCCAGCTCATCGACCTTCAGAATGAGCTGATCTCACAGGTGACCAAGACCGAGATCGAATGGCCCAAGGTCGTGGATTACTCGGATGAGATCTACGCCAGGGTCGCTGCCATTGCCGAGCCGAAGCTGGCATCCGTGGTCACCATCGCCGACAAGCAGGAGCGAAACCTGGCCCAGGAGGACGCCAAGGAGGCGACCCTGGCCGAGCTCGGGCTGGCGGAGGACGATGAGGAGGGGCTGGCCCAGGCGTCGCGCGCCTTCAAGTCGCTGCTCAAGGACATGATGCGTCGTCGTGTCGTGGAAGACGGAATCCGACTCGACGGGAGATCCGCGGACGAGATACGGCCAATCACCGTCGAAGTCGGCGTGGTGAAACGCACCCACGGCTCGGCGCTCTTCCAACGGGGCGAGACCCAGGTCTTGAACCTGACCACGTTGGGCATGCTCAGGATGGAGCAGATGCTCGACACCCTGGCTCTGGAAGACTCCAAGCGGTTCATGCATCATTACAACTTCCCGCCGTTCTCCACCGGCGAGGCCGGCTTCATGCGGGGCCCCAAGCGCCGCGAGATCGGTCACGGTGCTCTCGCCGAAAAGGCGATTCACCCGATCGTCCCCACCGAGGAAGAGTTCCCCTACGCCTTGCGTCTGGTCTCGGAGGTCCTGTCCTCCAACGGCTCGACCTCGATGGCGTCGGTCTGTGCCTCGTCGCTGTCTCTCATGGAGGCCGGGGTGCCCGTCACCGACGCGGTGGCCGGGATCGCCATGGGCCTGATCCATCGTGACGGCAAATACGTCACGCTCACCGACATCCTCGGCGCCGAGGATGCCCTCGGTGACATGGACTTCAAGGTGGCCGGGACCAAAGACGTGATCACCGCGCTCCAGCTCGACACCAAGTTGGAAGGTCTCCCCTCGGAGGTCCTGACCACGGCGCTCGATCAGGCCAGGGTCGCCCGTCTCTTCATCCTCGAGAAGATGAACGCCGTCATAGCCGAGCCACGGGCGGAGATGAACGAGTTCGCACCACGCATCGAGTCGATCGAGATCCCCAAGGACAAGATCGGCGAGGTGATCGGGCCCAAGGGTGCCGTGATCCGCGAGCTCGAGGAGCAGACGGGTGCCAAACTCGAGATCGAGGAGACCGACGGCAAAGGCATCGTTCGCATCGCCTCAGCCGACGGTGAGGCCCTGGCTGCGGCCAAGGAGCGGGTGATGCAGATCGCTTTCCCGCCCGAGGTCGAGCTGGGCACCGAGTACGAGGGCAAGGTGGTCAACATCACCAAGTTCGGCGCATTCGTCAACATCCTCCCCGGGCGTGACGGGTTGCTTCATATCTCACGTCTCGACGGCTCGAAGCGGGTCGAGAACGTCGAGGATTATCTGAGCGACGGCCAGCTGCTCAAGGTACGTGTCCGCGAGATCGATCGGGGCAAGGTGAGTCTCGAACTGGTGGAGGCGCTCGAAGGCGCCACCCTGCCCGACTCCGGCGCACCGAGCCAGGGCTCTGGTGGGCGCCGGGAGGGCGGCGGCCGCGACGGCGGTGGCCGCGACGGTGGTGGCCGCCATGGTGGCGGTGGCGGCGAGCGCGGAAGTCGCGATCGTGACCGGGGCCGAGGCGATCGTGGAGGTCGTGACCGCAACCGGGAGAGCACCAGCAACGAGCCGACACAGCCGGCCGCCGGTGGTGAGCGTCGCCGGGTTGCCCAGAGTTTCGACGAGGTGTTCGACGACAAGGGCAACAGGTAATCCCAACCGGATTCGTCGGCAAGGGACGGGGCCGGTGCCCCGTCCCTTGCCCTTTGTGGGCATACAATCCGATTGGTCATCCGCGATAGAGGTTTTGAATTGGCGGTTGTGACAAGTGGGACCGTGCAGATGCGCGGGGAGCCGGGCCCGGGAGCTCATGTGGAAGTCCAAGCGGAGGGGACGCGACTTCGACTCCTCTCCGGCGCTGAAGTGGTCGGGGAGTGGGACATTGGCTCCATCGGCATCCAATCACTCAACGACGGCTTCGCGGTGAGGGCAGAAGGGGAGGAGTTCGTCCTCAGGACTGACGATGATGCAGGAATCGCCCGGGAGATCGGGATCGCAACCGCATCGCCCCGAATGGCGCGCAGTATGGCAGCTGCCCAGGATGCCGAGGCGGGTGCTTCTCCACCGGGGCTCGAAGGCGCGAGGTCAGGCATCGGTTCGATCGTGTTTGCGCTCGCCGGGGTGCTGGTGCTCTCCGGTGGCTTCTTCCTCAGGGAGGATCCGACACTCAGCGCAGCGAACCGGACCACGGTCGAGGGCCTCCAGGCCGGTGGCCGATTCTGGTTCGCCTTCGTCCTCGGTGGCTTGATCATGATCGGAGTCGCCTTTGTGCTGGCCCTGGGCACCCGGTGGGCCCGGTTCGCTGCCGTCATGGCTCTTGTGGGGCTGGTCCTGCTCTTCGGGCTCGCCGCCCAGGGCGCCACTCCGGAGACGGACTCGCTGCTGGCATACGGGTTCATCGCGGGCGGCATCGTGGTCGGTGTGGCCGTGCTCTTCGCCGGCAGTCTCGGCGAAGACGACTAGGTCGGGGCACTAGCCACTGGAAGATCGGTAACTTCGGGTTGTGCCGGAGTTGCCCGACATCGTGGTTTACCTCGAGGCTCTCGAGAGACGTGTCTTGGGGGAGACGGTCCGTGGTGTTCGAATCGCTTCCCCTTCGGTTCTGCGCACCTACGACCCGCCCTATGACGAGCCGGTCGGATCCCGAGTCAACTCTTTGCAAAGGGTGGGAAAGAGAATCGTCTTCGGGCTCGACAACGACTTGTTCATGGTCGTCCATCTCATGGTGGCGGGCCGTCTCCGCTGGGAGCCGCCGGGGAAGCCGATCCCGAAGAAGGTTGGTCTAGCCGCGATCGACTTCGATACCGGGTCGCTGATTCTCACCGAGCAGGGCACGAAGAAACGCGCCGGTATCTGGTTGACCAGGGGCCGGGAAGGGGTGACGGTGCTCGACCGTGGGGGAATCGAGCCGCTCGAGATCGATTCCGAGGGCTTTGCCACTGCTTTGAGGAAGGAGAATCGGACCCTGAAGAGGGCTTTGACCGACCCCCGAATCTTCTCCGGCATCGGGAATGCATACTCGGACGAGATTTTGTGGAGTGCCCGACTGTCGCCCGTGAAGAGAACCTCACAGATGACCGACGTCGAGGTCGAGCGGCTGCACCGTGCGGTGGTCGAATCGCTGAACGACTGGACCCAGAGGCTTCGTGACGAAGTTGGAGAGGACTGGCCGACCAAGGTGACCGCCTTCCGGGAAGACATGGCGGTTCACGGCAAGTTCGGTGTGCCCTGCCCTCGATGCGGGTCGAAGGTGCAACGCATCGTGTACGCAGATAACGAGACGAATTACTGCGCGACCTGCCAGACGGAGGGAAAGCTTCTCGCCGACCGCTCGCTCTCCCGTCTCCTCAAGGACGACTGGCCCCGGACGTTGGAGGAGTTGGAAGAAGGGACCGTCTGAGCGGTTGTCCCCCGCTGGCGCAGCTGTTGTCCCCCCTTTGTGAAGGGTGTCGAGGGGGGACCGCCCGAGCGAAGCGAGGTCGAGGGGGGTTTGCTGCGCCCCCTCGACCCCCCCTTTGATTATCGAACGTATGTTCGATAAGATGGAGTGCCCGACCGCGGAGTCAGCTTGGGCATCGGAACAGTCGCATCTCTTCTCGATCAGGAGAGGAGAGAAGAGGGCTATCTCCATCTCCAGCCCGGCCGGGTCACCGAGTTGCTCGGTCTTCCCGGGACCGGGCTGACCCGTCTCGGTTTGAGACTCCTGGCCACACCATCACTGACCGGGCCCGTGGTGGCCCTGGACACCCGGA